>JACMRG010000312.1 GCA_014376585.1 Opitutaceae bacterium
CGTAGATGCGCACGGCGAGATACGCGGCGACGGTCGAGACGACGAGCGCCCAGACCATCCACTGGCCAAGAAATTTGCCGAGGACCGGCACGCCGGTGGGTCCAATGGTCACGTGGGCGACGGGACGCTCGCGGTATTTTTGCAGCATCGCCTCGCTGCCCATGTCTTTCATCTTCGAGCAAAATGAGGCGAAATAGCGACTGGGCACAGGATTGCCGGCGCGGATCGCCGCGCGCACGGCATCTTCATTCGCGAAGCCATTATAGTCGGAGGCGTGCCACCTTATGACCATATGAAGGATGGAGCTGACGATAAAAACGACCACAGCACTGAGCAGGATTGGCAGCCCAGGGAGAGCAGGATATTCATGCGAAAAGTGATCGACGAAGAAACGGGGCTGCGGATCAGTGGCTTGTGCTGAGAGCGAACACCGTGGCGAAGATATTCAGGGCCGGGCGGCCGAAGGGAGCAGGCGGGAAAGTCGCAGGCGTTTCGGTTGCTTGCGTCGCTTGCTTTCGTGATGGCGAGGGACGGTTCGAGTAGGTTGGGGGAAAGCACAATTGATATTCGGATACCCGAGCCGCTGGGGTGTTGTCCTGCTGGTGGAATGAGCGCTAAATGCGCTTCCGCTGGAACGCCCATTTGATCGCTCGGTCTGCCTCACACGAAACCCTTAGACTGTGCGCTGACTTTTCGGCCCAGATCAAAGGCGTCCACCGCCGCCGATGCGGCAGTAACAGGAAACCCTAGTTGAAAACGAACATGAACAAGAACGAAAAAGATCTCAATCATCAGCAGAAGAAGGACAAGTCGCGCAACCCTGATCCTATCACGGGCGCGCCCGGTTCTCATCCGGTCGGCACGGGCGTCGGCGCGGCTATCGGCGGAGCGGCCGCGGGTGCGGCGGTCGGCACGGTTGCCGGTCCGGTCGGAACTATCGCCGGCGCGGCCGTCGGTGCGATCGTGGGCGGGTTGGCCGGCAAGGGCGTGGCGGAGAAAATCGATCCGACGCGTGAGGATGCCTACTGGCGCAAGAGCCATGGCCAGCAGCTCTACGCCAAGAACCGTCCCTATGACGACTACGCACCCGCCTACCGCGTGGGCTACGAGGGCTACGGGCAGTATGGCGCCGACGGCAAAACCTTCGACGAGAACGAGGCCGATCTCCGCCGGAACTACGAAAAAAACCCGGGCAAATTGTCTTGGGACGAGGCGCGAGTGGCGAGCCGCGCCGCGTGGTCAAAATTGGGCAAAAAAGATCCTGCGGAGCCTTACGCCGATACGTATGGCAATCCGCGCAAGGACAGCTGACGAGTCCCGCGACATTCACGCGAGCTGCGTGCCGGCGTTTTGTTAAGGACGAAAAACTACCGCGTGAATCGCGCGGTGCTTTTTGTTTTGCGGGCATGGTCCAAGATTTGGAACCGGATTCAGAAATGATGCGCGGGGCGTGAGTCCGCCCACGAGGCTCGTAGGGTCGTTTCCGAGCTCGCTGGAGAAATGGGGCGCTTGAGTTCGTTGCGTCTGCCGACGACGGGTTTACCACGAAGGTTAGAAGCTGAGCCCGCCGTCTGACCCCGAACCCCACGGAAATCAAAATCAGGAATCCTGCTCCGTGTTCGAATGGCCGGTGGAATTCCAAGGAGGCCCATCCAGGGGCGTAACTCGTTTGGCGCGCGCCCGAAAAAGTTTTTCGTGACGGGTCCGCAACGCCTTCGGTCATGTGTTGGGAGATTGTGAGACTCCCGTGGTCCGATCCCTTTCATTCCCATGAACACCCCATCCCCGGGATCCAAACTTCGCGTCAATTGCTTCTCGGTTTCCCTCGACGGCTTCGGTGCCGGACCGCGGCAGGATCCGCAAAATCCGCTCGGCGTGGGCGGCGTGGCGCTCCCGGGTGGTTTTTTCCGACGCGCACGTTTCAAACGATGGTTGGCGGCGCGGACGGCACGACGGGCATCGACGATGATTTCGCGGTGCGCGGCATGCCCGGCGTCGGGGCGTGGATTCTTGGGCGCAACATGTTCCGGCCCGATCCGAGGCGAGTGGCCCGACGACCAATGGAAAGGGTGGTGGGGCAACAATCCTCCGTATCACACGTCGGTGTTTGTCCTCACCCACCATCCGCGCGCCCCGCTCGTGATGGAGGGCGGCACCACGTTTCACTTCGTGACGGATGGCATCCACGCGGCGCTGAGCCGCGCGTGTGAGGCCGCCCAAGGCAAGGACGTGCGTCTCGGTGGGGGAGTCGCGACGATTCGCCAGTATCTGCAGGCCGGGTTGATCGACGAGATGCACCTGGCGGTGTCACCGGTGCTCCTTGGCCAGGGTGAAAACCTCTTCGCCGGCCTGGACCTGCCCAAGCTCGGCTATGAACGCACCGAGCACGTGCCCTCAGCCAGCGCCACGCACGTCGTCTTCACTAAACGCGCCTAAGAGCTACCCGCAGATCGGGCCCTTAGACCTCGACCACGAGTTAGGGGCTGCCCCCCTCTTGCTGATCCGAGATGCACTGCGTGATGAGCTTTAGGCTCGTGATAATTGAACTGCTTTCAATCGCCCGGAGTATCTAAATCTAAGAACTCGAAGCGTGCCTCACGGAGCAGGTGCTCGCGAGCCTGCTCTGCAAGCACTCTGGTTGAGTCATTAACACTGAAGAGACCGGCCCTGAGGATAGGTTTAACTTTATCAGTTTGAAGGTAGATGTAATCTTCTTTCTCGAGACCACGGATCAGTTTTGAGAAACACTCTACGACTAAATCGCGGTTTGCGGGTAGGGATTCGACTAAACTGTTTAATTTAATCCCTATGCCGACGTCACGTCCCGCACTTATATCTAGAATTTCGGAGAATGTCTTGAGGCGCCACGAGATATTTAAGCACTTTGCATCTAGCCAAAAAGTATAGGCTGATAATTCCTCTTTATTTCCCTCTGCGATTCGCCAGTTCGCAAATGAAGTAATTCGATTTTTAATTGATTCCTCTACTTCTTCTTGTGCGTTACGTAATAACCGACCGATATGATCAAACAACGCGGCCCACTTTTTAGGCTGCGATCGTGTTCGATTGTAAAACATTTCGAGCATACTGCCTTCGCCTTTTAGTGGATAGAGGCCCCAAAGATAAAACATGAACAGATGCTGTCCCAAGCTATCGACCCAATCCCGATTTCCGTCCTCATTCGATTGGGAGTCAAACTGATCTAATGCGTATGCGTAATCCTCTCTAAGTAGCTCAAATGGACGTTTGTAGGGATTGTTGAAACGAATATAAGTCCTGAATGCATCAGTCCATGCCTGTTTGTTCGCGCGTGGGAAAAGTAGTGCCCGATGTTTTGAGGCCCACGCCGCGTCGAGGGTGATTAGATTGGGAAATTGGCGTCCGAAAAGAGCATATTCGGCAAATGTAATGGGCAGTCGATCTACGACCATGAGTCGTTGATCTAAAATATCTCCGACTTCAGAAACGGGATCATCTGGGATACTGCGGCGGATCCAAAACCCTAAACCTATAACTGCCTCCAATGCGATACCTCTGGGGTTATTGATAGCGTCGCTGAGGGGATCCCGGCGATTTAGGATCGTGGTCACACCGTCGTCCAAACGGGAGTCCCTTTGAACGCAGATCAGCCTGAGAAGGTCCGCTATTTTTTTTCGATAACTGAGCGGTGTGTTCGCATCTTTAGACACGCATATCTCCAAAAAATCGATCACGCCACGCCGCACCGGATTCCACGCAGGCCTGTCACTGGATTCTTCATGAGGGCGATCAGTTCTGTCATCTTCGTCAATTTCTCCAGGTTTCGTGAGCACCCATTGGCATAAATCAAAGATCTCGCTGAGATATAGAAAATTGTTGTTTTTAGTCTCCTCACTCACGGCGCGTATTAGGAAACGGACATAGATCGGACGTGCTATGCGTTCCCGATTTTTGAACCAAAATTCAGCTCGTGTAGATTCAAGAAGGACCTTGCTACGCAGGACGGTCTCGAAGGCGGATGCCAATGCAGAAATGTTGATTTCAATTAGCCAATTCTTCGGATCGCGTAGCGAATTTTCCCAATCGTTAATATATTCAAGAAGTTGTTCGTCGGATAAAACGGCTAATTCTTCAATTGATTGCGGGCTGCGATATGAGACGAATCCGCTCTGTGCAATTCCTGTAGGTGAATAGTCTTCATCAGATATTGTTCCGTCGGCTTGTTCGCTTAACGCATCGAAACGCTCTCTATATTTTCCAAATAGAATTGGTGAAAATGGCTGCAGTTGCTTGCGATGAAAATAGTCTATGCGTTTTTGAAATGTATCCTCGCTGAAATAGCTTCCCATCGCTTGACGCGATTCAGGCTCCGAGGGGCCACTTATAATGGCGTCAAATATTGTCGTTTTTTCTGCTTCCGAGAGCAGCGAATTTCCCCAGAGATCGCATGCTCTATGAATCATTTTTTGAAGTTCGTAGTGGTATTCCCATTTATGATAATATGGATAGGCGAGAATGAGTTCGCGAATCCAAGGATTAAGCTGCTCAGAAGTGAATTCGGAATAAAGGTGTTCGCGTAAGCGTTCAAAAATTGAAATACTGTGGGCCCTTAAGGCTGCATCCAGAGGTTGTATATATTCTGGTTTATCTCGATATAATTTTTCGCAAGCGTCGGTGAGAACATGAACAAGGGCGGCGTCGGTAGTTTCATTTTCAACAGGCCCTGCTAATTTGCGGCACCACACTTCAGAGTAATCTTTCAGGAAGTCACTGCCATCTCCGTAGGCATGTCTAAGCCGAACCATGGACGCTACTGCATCGATAAGCAGGCGTCCTGTTTCATAGGGTTTTTCTTGTGCTAAATGCCTCACGCCTTGATTCAGAACATCGCAATAACTCCATTGCTCGAAACGAGGGGCCGCAGCTTTTCCATCTATCCCAGATTTAAATTCTACAATATTGATAAATAACGCTATGGTTTGTGCTGAATTGATGCTCTCCGAGAACTGTGGCCACTTTAGTAATCTGATCACGATATCCGATCTCCAATGAGGTTCATTTAAAAAAGCTTTAATGGTTTCGTTGAAAATACTGATCGAGTTTGGGTGATCGAGTTTGATGATGGTCGCTATCAGGGAGCTCAAAACCTGCGGATTCTGGGTAGGCGGTAGATTGCTAATTATTTTGAAGACCGCATCCCTATCTCGCTCGCATACATTCCATAGATACTGTGCTGGCGGCCAAAGAGGAAACCTTCGCGCACCATCTGATTGAGTCTCAACATCTGAGATATTATCGAAAAGATCGGCTGAAATTAGGAAGGGAATCCAGAATGGATCTGTAACTGTATTGAAGAAATATTGGTAACTCTCGCCTCGTTGTCTTAATATTGCTGTAAGCCTGGATATTTCCAGTTCCGTGGCGCCGATACCTAGGGTGACTATGGCACGTATTTCGTCTAGATTTTCGGTTGCCGATAAGTTCAGTTTTTCTGACGCCTCGTCTTGCGTGCTGATGTTCGGCGCTAAGGCGGATTTTATTTTTGAGATGTAATCTTCGATTCTAGAAAAATGAACCAAATGCTTTCTGCTCGTGCATGCTTTAATGAAGTCTCCGTCGTGGCCTACGACGGCTATCCTCACTTTGTTTTTCTTTTGATAGTCGTCGATGGCGCTTAATATGAACGCATCTGGAAATTCACGTGGTTTCTTTTCAGAAAAGGGAGCGATCTCAGAAAAATACCAGTGGGAGATTGTCTCCATATCTCCCGCTAATGGCAGCGACTCGGCCTTGAAGTGAGACTTAAATTTCTCCCATTGCGAGTTAAGCTCTGCTTCACAATCTGCTTCAATCTGAGCAGGCGAAAGCGCGATTTTGGTGCTGAGTGTATCGAAAGGATGCTTGTTTAAAGCGTCTTTTATATGTTTTGCGCACTCTTTGGCGCGGCGCGAAAAATGACGCTTTAATTCACGCTCCATCATGAGCGGAACTAGGATTCGAAGCGCTTGTGGGCGAAATTCGGATATTAAAGCTTGGAATTCTTTAGTGCTGAAACGCAGATCGTTTCTTTTGAAGACTTCAGTGTCGATATAAAGCGTTAGAGGGGTGTAGCTCATTTGGGAAATGCGAAAGCAGGGTTAGATACTTCGGGTGGTTGCACGACACGGGTAGTATGTTACTTCCCAGTTGAATTTTGAGGGTGAGCTGGGATTCCAGAAGTGCAATGACTTATGAATCATTTCGTGGTCACTCGTGTCGCGCTCTCTAGTCGTTTGTTGCCTATTACGTCAATTTTGAGTGCTGCCGCTATATTGTCAGCGCTTGCGCCAAATATGAGCCCAATCTGGTCTGGCTTAAATTGAGCGTAAGAGTCTCCCCATGTTCACGGCGTTGCTCGAGACACAATAGCTCAAAAGTCGGATGTTTAAAGCGCGCCACGGCAGCCCGCTCTCATTGACGATTTCGATTTTCCAGCCGGCGGGCGTGTGGAGGCGGTAGTCGAGGCGGCCGTCTTTTCTCGTCCATTCGAGTTCGATGAAGCCGTCGGGCGTGAGGACGCGGCCGCGGCAGGAATCGAGTTTAACGCGGCGAAACCGACGGTGAGGCGTTTGGCGGGGAGATCGACGGTGCGGAGGCCGAGCCCGTCTTGGAGGAGCACGTGCGCGGCGTGCGAGGCGAAGCGTGGTTGCCGCTCGCGGAGGGGCGGTCGTTTTCACAAAGGCGTGCCGCGGGTATCCGAGCTTTGACAGCGGGCGCGGCGATTTTAACCCTACTGGAACATCGCTGGAGCCGGCATGACCGTAGGCCGTTATGCGTCGCATACCCTTAACCAAAATGAACCTAAGCTTTGAAATCACCTCTCGTGAGTGGCTGCGCGTGCTGTGCCTGGCTTTGATGCTCGCAACAGGGCCGTCCCACGCCGCCGATACGCCTGCGCTCCCCGCCGCCGCGAACGGCGCTGCGCCCGGCGACAAGGATGCGATCGTCTCGCCCACGCCGATGAAAATCGAAACGGTTGATGGCGCGGGCGCAGCCGGGCAATTAGTCGTCGCCCCCCAAGTGATCAGCTCCGATTCGCGCTCCGATCTTATCTACACGATCACCGAACAGCCATTGCATGGCCGGGTGGGGTTGTCGGGCGGCGTCGACGCGGACTTCTTCAAAAATCAAATCGCGCGCCTCGGTTATTTTGCGTATCGATCCACGGAAGGTTATGCGGGCGAGGATTCGTTTGCCTACACGGTGCGCAGTGAAACGTCCGGCCTCGTGTTCAAGAACACGGTGGTGGTGACGGTGGCGCCGCCGCCCGCGGTGGTCATGGGAAAGTTCGAGGTCGGCGCCAGTCGTGAGAACGTTACCAATAATGTCCGCGCCGTCGTGCTCACGACGCGTCCGAATTCCCCGGTCACGCAAAAGGTGCCGAACCACGAGGAGTTCATGACCCCGACCGACCGCGCCGTCATCGTCGCACCGAGGATTGCCTACGTGCTCGACGACAAAGCGAAACCGCAGAACGGAGCCGCCCGACTTGATCGCGCCACGGGTGAACTCACGTATGCGCCCAACCCAGGCTTCATCGGCGAAGACCGGTTCAAATATTACACGGTGGACGAAAACAATCCGGCCCTCGGGTTGGAGAATTCCGTCACGGTCAGCGTCGAGCCGCTCCGCAGCGCGAAACACGTGACGGTTGATCGTTCGCGTAGCCGGGAGGTTGACCTCGTGTTCGTCATCAATAATTCGCCCTCGATGGCGGCGCACCAGAGCCGGATCGCGGCGAACCTGAAACGCTTTCGCGAACTCTTCGACGCGCGCGCCCTCGACTACCGGATCGGCGTGCTCACGACCGATTTCGTGAATGCGGTCGCGACCCGCCGGCCCGACGATCAGCCCTACTTTAAAGAGGTCCGCTCCGCAGCAGTCGATCCGGCCGGCAAGCCGGTGGTCGATGGCCGCGGCCGCCCCAAGCAGGTGACCAAGCGCGTTGCGAGCAACGGCACGCTCGTGACGCTCCCCGCGTTGGCCCAGCCGTGGGTCACGCCGACGACACCCGACGGCGTCTTCGCCGAGTTGGTGCAGGTCGGCACCAACGGCGACAGCAACCGCACGGCGTTTACCTCCGTGTATAATTTCGTCGCGGGTTATTATAACAAGCAGCACACGTTCCTGCGACCCGACGCTACCACGATCGTGGTCTTTTTCATGGACGAGGAGGAGACGCGCATGGCTACGTGGAAGGAACAAACAAACGGTCCCCGCCAAGCCGAATGGATCGAAGACGGAAAACTCCCCGATCTGCTGAACCAGTATAACGCGCGCACTCCGAAACAACGCCAGACGCTCGATGGCTACATCAACACCTGGGTTTTGCGGCCCTTCATCATCGCCAAGGGCAACAAGCGCGGAAAAATCGAGATGCACGCGGTAGTTTCACCGGGCAACCTTTCGCACCGGCGGGCGGCTGAACTCACCGGCGGCACGGTGCTGAACATCGAGTCTGATTTCTCCGGTCCGCTGGCCGCGCTGGGCGACCGCATCGCCGACACGGTGGCCGTGGCGCTCGAGCCTGTCGGCCCGGCCGCGACGTTCTACCAAAAGAGCCTGCGCGTGCTGGTGAACGGCCAGGAGGTGCGCCCCGACCCGCAGAACGGTTGGATTTACGACGCGCTCACGCACAGCATCCGCTTCCAAGGCGCCGCGAAGAAGCAGGCGTTTCTAGCCAAGATCGACATCACTTACGAAGAGCACATGTGAGTGTCGCGCCGGAAGGCGGGAAGTTGACGGTCCAGAGTTGAAAGTTGAAGGATCGACTCCTTCGGGCCCCCGCAGCCTCGGTCTTTCAACTCGGGGCTTTCACTTTTCAACTCCTCCTTGCTGCCCGCGCAGAGGTTGCACTCTGGCGGTCGGGCTGTTGCCGTTCGCACATGTTGCCGACCCAGCAGGGATCGTTTCGTTTATTTCGCTTCAAGGGGATCGATGTCCACGTGCATTGGTCGTGGTTCGTCGTAGCCGTTTACTCGGTTTCCGGCCGCCTGCCCAATTACGCGTCGCCGGTGTGGGCCGTGCTCGAATACCTCATGTTGTTTGCCACGGTGCTGCTCCATGAGTTCGGACACGCGCTGGCGTGCCGTCAGGTGGGCGGCAGCTCGAGTCAGATCGTGCTGTGGCCGCTTGGCGGCGTGGCCTACGTGGCGCCACCGCCGCGACCGGGTGCGACGCTGTGGAGCATCGCGGCCGGTCCTCTGGTCAACGTAGCGTTGCTGCCCGTTTTGCTCGGCGTGCTTTATGTCTGCCGGGCGACGGGGGCGGTTGAGGCAAATCCCGACCTGGCCCATTTCCTCCGAGCGGTCATCGTCATGGATGTCAGCCTGCTTGTGTTTAATCTGCTGCCGATTTACCCGCTCGATGGGGGACAAATTCTACGGTCGCTGTTGTGGTTTCCGCTGGGTCGCGCGCGCAGTCTGAAGACGGCGACGGTCATCGGATTGATCGGCGGAGTGGGGGTAGTGGCGCTCGCGGTCTGGTGGCAATCGCTGTGGACGGGGGTCATGGCGTTGTTCCTACTCTCGCAATCCTGGCGCAGCTTCAAGGAGGCCGGGGCGTTGCGGCAGATTGAACAATTGCCGCGCCGACCGGGCTTCACGTGTGTCGTCTGTCACGCGGCGCCGCCGATCGGCAACTACTGGGTGTGCCCGGCGTGCAACGGCACCTTCGATCCGTTCGCGACGGCGGCAGTGTGCCCGCACTGTCAGACGGGGCTCGCACTCACCGCCTGTCCCGATTGCCATAACGCCCGGCCGCATTCCAGCTGGGACGCGTCGATCGTCGATGTGTAGGCGAAGCCAGCCAGAGCGTGGCGAACGCCGCACGTGCGGACCGACCGGGGAAGGGGGCATGTCGCGGAGAAAATTCCGCGGGACGCAGGGCGACAAGCGTCGAATAGCGGGAGCCGGTCCACCGAGACTCCCGTGCGGTCCCTAATTGAGTCCGGGGAAGATGCGCCAATCCGAACGTGAGAGGGTAACGGTCGCGGTCCGGACACAATCAAGGAAAAATCTTCGGACCCGTGTCTAGTGGAGCGTTCGTAGCTCGTGAAGATACAGGACTGGAAAAACCGGCGAATATCCTATGAAAACGATCATCGCCATCGCCTCATATTGGCCGCATCACGGCGACAACCTGATCGGGAGAGCCTTCGACCATGCGACAAAAACGTGGTCCCGCGCACCTTCGCTCAACCCAAATAGGAGAAAGCGCAGCGCATCGGGCGGTGATGTGGCGGCGAGCTTCGCCGGCGGAAGGTATCGGATGAGCCGGCTGAGCATGTCGGGTAACAGCAAACTGCTGTAAACGCTGATGGCCGCCGAGCTGTCGATTAATACCGCTTTTGGACTTTTTCGGCGGTGCTAGGTGAACGCAAGCGGCTGTTCGGGAGCGGCGTGCCGCCACGCGGTCTCACTTTGGCCGAGAAGCAGAGAACGCCCAAGGGCTTCCTCATCACTACCCATCGGCTGGGTCGAAGGAAAAAAGGCAATGCATGCTGACCCGCAAAGGAAAGATCAGGCCGGTTTCCGGCGGCGCCACGCCCAAGTGAGGGAGAGTCCGCCGAGGCAGGCGGCATAGGTCGATGGCTCGGGAATCGCGGCGGCGGCGAAGGAGAGTTGGCCTGAGCTGGAGATGGACGCGAGGTAGTTGGTCGTGTCGTAGCCGGATAGCGTCAGCGAGCTGAACGACGTGCTGCCGAACCCACTGAAGATCTGGTAGGCACTGGAGTAACTGAAGCCGGCTCCGCCAGTATCGAACGTGATCGTGCCGCCGCTGAGCCCCAAGATGCCCGAGCCCACGCTGACGATCTGGTCGTAGGAACTGCCAAGAGTGAGGGTCAGAGTGCCCCCGGACATCGAGAAGTTCTGACCGGCGGTGAGGGTGAGGCTGCCGGCGCTATTGTCGTTCAGCGAGAGGGCTCCCCCTGAGAATATGATGTGGCCGCCGACGGTGGTGGCAGCAACCGAGGTGGCGAGGGCACCACCAGTCACGATCAGCGCCCCGGTGGCGGCTTGCAGCGTGATCGCCGAACCAAGGGTGAGCGTCCCGCTTTCGACCGTGGTGTTTCCCGTGTATGTATGGGCACCCGGGCCATCGTTGGTTCTGGCGAGGCTGAGGCCCGCACCGCCGGTGGTTTCGCCGATGCTGCCGCTAAAGGTGGTGGTGCCGGTATTGGTGGTGAGAGTTCGAGTGCCGGTCAAACTGACCGCCCCGCCAAACTCGAGGTTGTAGCCGAGGTCATTTTTGAGGGTCGGGTTATTCCCGAAAATGACCGGGTTGGTGAGCTTGTTTGCACCGGTGAGGTCCGTGCCTGCCTTGATCGTATTGGGGCTGCCGGCGTCGAAATTAAGCGTGCTGGTGCCGAAAGCGGAAGCGTTGCCCATGATCGTAGTGCTGTTGTTATTCCACTTTGTGATGCCGGTGTAGGTGTTCGCGCCGTTGAGCACAAACGTGCCGGTATTGTTAAGGCTTACAGTGATACTGTTGGTGCTCGAGAGGACTCCGTTTGATGGTCAACACCTGGTTGGAGGCAGATGTGCCTGCTGCGTGGCATTGCTGGCAGCGCCGAAGACGACGTTGGTATTGATGGCCGCCGTCGCTCCGGCGGTGCCGGTGTTCAAGAAGAGGGCCTGACCCGTGGAAAGGACCGTCACCGTGCCGCCACTGCTGGAGAGCGTCCATCCGGCGCTTGTAAATCGGAGGGCCAGAACGGTGATATCTGCGGTTAGGGTGGGCTGAACGAGCTTCCCCGGGCTGTTAAAGAATGCGGTGTTGGCCGTGGTGGGAGCCGAGCCGCTGACCCAACTGGCGCCGGCGTTGAAATCGGTGGAGGCGTTGCTCCAAGTGAGGCTCTGGTCGGTGGCGGGGTGGGCGAAGAAAGCGAGACACGAGGTGGTCGCCAAGCGAACGTGGCGCGCACTCAAGCGTGCCACGCGCGGCGATAACCATGCAACCGACCGAGCAATAGTGAACAGCAGAGTCAGCGCGCGGATAACCTTTCGGCACGAATCGACCGGAGCTGAAGCGCTGCTTCAGAATTCAAACGACCCGGGAATGCTCATCAAAAACCCTAGACCGGAGACAAGCGTGGTGGCAGTTTCCGACGGCGGATCATCAGCACTGTTAAAGTGCCGGCAATGAGGATGCGTGGGGGCGCGCCGCCGGGCGCGACCCGTCATCAACGGAGAGGGTCAGACGGCCGCCAGTATGTCGTTGAGCGTCTTGCTCGGACGGAGCGCGGCGGAGGCCTTGGGGTTGCCGGGCTGGTAGTAGCCGCCGATGTCGGCGGGCTTGCCTTGGACGGCGATCATCTCTGCGACGATCTGCTGCTCGCCGGCGGCGAGTTTCTGGGCAACCGGCGTGAACAGGGTCTGGAGTTCAGAGTCCCGGGTCTGGGTGGCGAGGGCTTGGGCCCAGTAGAGCGCGAGGTAAAAATGCGAACCGCGGTTGTCGATGCCGGCGCCGACTTTGCGGGCGGGGGACTTGTCGTATTCGAGGAACTTGCCGTTGGCCTCGTCGAGGGTCTCGGCGAGGATTTTTGCCTTCGCGTGGTTCTGCGTGATGCCGAGGTGTTCGAAGCTGGCGGCGAGGGCGAAGAATTCGCCGAGGCTGTCCCAGCGGAGGAAATTTTCCTCGGTGAACTGCTGGACGTGCTTTGGGGCGGAACCGCCGGCACCGGTTTCGAAGAGGCCGCCGCCGTTCATGAGAGGAACGATGGAGAGCATCTTGGCGGACGTGCCGACTTCGAGGATCGGGAAGAGATCGGTGAGGTAGTCGCGGAGGACGTTGCCGGTGACGCTGATGGTGTCTTGGCCGGCTATGAGGCGGACGAGAGTGGCTTCGCAGGCGGCGGCGGGGGCAAGGATCTTGATGTCGAGGCCGGTGAGATCGTGCGTGGCGAGGTAGGTCTTCACTTTGGCGATGATCTGCGCATCGTGCGGGCGTTTTTCGTCGAGCCAGAAGATGGCGGGCGTGTTGCCGAGGCGGGCGCGGTTGACGGCAAGCTTCACCCAGTCCTGCACGGGGGCATCCTTGGTCTGACAGGCGCGCCAGATGTCGCCGGTGTCCACTTCGTGCTCCAAGAGCACTTGTGGAAGTTGAGAGTTGAGGGTTGGGGGTTGAGCCTCCGGAACGGTGACGACCCGGATCACGCCTTTTCCAGGGGCTTGGAAGGTCTTGTTGTGTGAGCCGTATTCCTCCGCGGCCTGAGCCATGAGACCGACGTTGGGGACGGTGCCCATGGTCTTGGGGTCGAAGGCGCCGTGCTTTTTGCAGAAGTCAATGACGGTTTGGTAGACGCCGGCGTAGCAGCTGTCGGGGATGACGCAGAGGGTGTCCTGGCCTTTGCCGGCGGCGTTCCACATCTGGCCGGAGGTGCGGATCATCGCGGGCATGGAGGCGTCGACGATCACATCGGAGGGGACGTGGAGGTTGGTGATTCCCTTGTCGGAGTTGACCATCGCGACGGCGGGGCGGGAGGCGAAGCAGGCGGCGATGTCGGCCTCGATGGCGACTTTTTGGTCGGCGGGTAGTTTCTCGATCTTGCCGAGGAGATCGCCGAAGCCGTTGTTCAGATCGACGCCGAGGGAGGCGAGGGTGGCGGCGTGTTTCGTAAAGAGGTCTTTGAAGAAGACACGGACGGCGAGGCCGAACATGATGGGGTCGGAAACCTTCATCATGGTGGCCTTCAAGTGGAGCGAGAAGAGCGTGTCATCCTTCTTGGCCTTGATGAGCTGCTGGGCGAAGAAGGCGCCAAGGGCCTTCCGGTTCATGAAGGTGGCGTCGATGATTTCGCCGGCTTTGAGCGGTGTCTTTTCCTTGAGGACGACGATGGCGGCTTGGGTGCCATCAGCGGCGAGCGCGGGGGCGAACTCGATGCGAACGGTGGTGGCCGCGGGGACGGTGACAGACTTCTCGTTGGAGAAGAAATCATCGTGGCCCATGGTGGCGACGGAGGTCTTGGAGGTCGGCGACCAAGCGCCCATGGAATGCGGATGGGCGCGGGCGTAGGCCTTGACGGCTTTGGGCGCGCGGCGGTCGGAGTTGCCCTCGCGGAGAACGGGATTTACGGCCGAACCCATGACCTTCGAGTAGCGCGCCTTGGCGTCTTTCTCGGCGTCGGTGGTGGCGACTTCGGGGAAATCGGGGAGCGCGTAGCCCTTGGTCTGGAGTTCGGCGATGGCGGCTTTCAGCTGTGGGACAGAGGCGGAAATGTTGGGCAGCTTGATGATGTTGGCCTCGGGCGTGAGCGTGAGGGCGCCGAGTTCGGCGAGGGCGTCGGGCACGCGCTGGGCCGATGGAAGGAGGTCGGAGAAGGCGGCGAGGATGCGGGCGGCGACGGAGATGTCGCGGGTTTCCACGTTGATGCCGGCGTGTTTCGTGAAGGCCTGCACGATCGGCAGGAACGAATACGTCGCGAGCGCGGGGGCCTCGTCGGTGATGGTGTAGATGATGGAGGGGGTCGCGGGCATGTTGATAAAAGAAAAGAGGGGGAGACCGGTGGGGTGCGAGCAAAGGTGCGCGCGCGGGCACGGTCAAAAGCAATTGCTGTGGAGAGCATGTGGCGCGCTGATGCACGGGCGAAACGGAGACGGGGAAATGCGCGCGGGGAGGCGCGAATGTTCAGGCCGTGATCGTCTCTAGCGAGCAACCGTCGGCGACGGTGTTGGGCGTCTCACAGTTGGGGCGGGCGATCACGCCGGGGTAGGGCTCGGGGGCAAATTCGCGCGTGGGCTCGGCGAGGAGGTGGCGGTCGCAAACGGCGAAGAGCTCGGTCTCGGTCTCGGTGCGGCGCATGGCGTGAAGAAAGGCGCCGTCGGCGTCCACGCTCTGGCCGACGAAGTTGAGGTATTTCTTCATCTTGTTCACGTGGTAACGCTCCTCAAGGTCAGGGCGCTGCGTCGCGCGGTAGAGACGCTCCACATAATCGCGGGCATCGGCGAGGGTGAGGCGCATGACGGGCCGGCCGGCAAAGATCTCGCGGCACTGGCGGAAGATCCAAGGATTGCGAATGGCGTGGCGGCCGATCATGACGCCGGCGGCGCGGGTTTCGCCGATGACGCGATGCGCGGCGGCGGCGGAGGTGACGTTGCCATTGGCGAGGACGGGGCAGCGGACGCGAGAAACGGCGTGGGCGATGAAATTGTAGTGCACCTCGCTGCGATACATCTCCTTCACGGTGCGGCCGTGAACGCTGAGGAGATCAACGCGGTGCTCGTTGACGAGATCGAGCACGCGGTCGAAGTGGCGCGTGTCCTCGAAGCCGATACGCATCTTGACCGTGAAGAGACCGGGCACGGCGGCGCGGAGGGCGGCGAGGATTTCGCCGATTTTTTCGGGATCGCGCAGCAGGCCGCCGCCGACGTTTTTCTTGTAAACCTTGGGCGCGGGACAGCCGAGGTTGAGGTCGATGCCGGCGATGGGGTGGCGAAGCAGTTCATCGACCGTGCGGGCGAGGTGCGTGACATCCTCGCCGATGAGCTGGGCGAAGACGGGGCGGCCCGTGACGTTCTCGTCGATGGAGCGGAGAATGTGTTTCTCGGGACGCGACATCGAGTGCACGCGGAGAAATTCGGTGAAGAAATAATCGGGCGCGCCGTAATGGGCGACGACGCCCATGAAGGCGAGGTCGGTGACATCCTGCATCGGTGCGAGCGCGGTGAGCGGCTGCGCGGGCAAGATGGCGGACGGCAGCGTGGTGGAAACGGCGGGAGCCACGGTCACTTGTCGTCGTCGGAATCCGAGCCGGACGAATCGTCGCTTTCCTCGGCTTGTTGTTTCAACACGCGCTCGAGGACCTCGGACATGTCGTCCACGTTGTCGAAAACGGCGTGAGCGACGTAAAGCGGGCGCTTGTGCTGAAGGGAGAGGACGATCGAATCGCTGGGACGCGCGTCGATCTCGATGATCTTGCGACCGAGCTCGTTTTCCATGCGGAGCAAAATGCGGGCGAAGAATGTGCCCTCGCGGGCGTCGTTGATGACGACGTGCTCGAGCTGGGCGCCGAGACCGAGGAGAATGCTGCCAATGAGATCGTGGGTGAGGGGGCGCTCTTTCTTTTCGCCCTTGAGCGTCATCTGGATGGCGTTGCCGACGGAGTGGTCGACGTAGATGACGAACGTTTTTTCGTCGTTGCCGATGAACACGGCACAGCCGTTGGCGGTGGGCATGACGCCCTTGATGGCGACGGTGACGACGTCTGGTTTCATGGGAAAAACGTGTTGGGCGGACGCGAAAAGCGCAAGCCGCGGGGGAGACGCGGCGAGCGAACTTACTTGAAGCCGAAGAGGCTGATGCCGTTTTTCCTGGCGGCGACGAGGACGGCGGGCTTGTCGAGAATCAGGACGCGGCCGGTTTCGAGCGCGGCGGCGGTGATGCCGGCGGCTTTCATGGTTTCGAGCGTGCGCAGGCCGAAGCACGGGACGTCGAAGCGAAAATCTTGGCGGGCTTTTACGGTTTTGACGAACAGGGTTTCGTCGGTCTTGAGCGTGCCGGCGCGCGTGAGCATCGCATCGGTGCCCTCGTAGGCCTCGACGGCGAGGACCGTGCCCTTACGCACGACGCAGCCTTGGCCGATGTCGAGGCGGGCGCATTCTCGGGCGATTTGGATACCGTGGTCGATATAGTCCCGGTCGATGGGAAATCCGCGACCGGTCATGTTGCCAGTGGTGGCGAGTTGGTCGTCGAGGAAGGCGCGGGCGTCGAGCAAGGTGACGCCGATGGCGGCGATTTCTTCGGCGATGGCGCCGAAGATGGTCTCGGCATTGCGGCGCTTGAGGGAAGCGAGGATGCGGACGGCCTTCAGATCGGGGTGGAGGCCTTTGAAAAGTTTGCGCGGGGAAATCTGGCCGGCCATGTAGGCGCTGCCGGCGCCGAGGTCTTCGAGAGCGCGAAGCATTTTGCCGACTTGGCCGACGAGAATCGTGCGTTGGTCGGCGGGGGCGAAGGTGGCGACGAGTTCGGCGGCGGGTTCTTCCTCGAAGGCGATCAGGCGAAGAGGAATGCCCGCGCGGCGGATGGCCTGCGCGACGAGTTGTGGATAGAGCCCCTGGCCGGCGATGAGCGCGATGGGCTTGGTGGGATCGAAGCCGGACGGGAGAAAGGCAGAAGGTGCGGAAGCCACGGTGGAGGGTCGGAGGTTGCGAGAGTGCGGCGGCGGAATGAAGCCAAATACGCAGACGCAAAAACGCCGCGCGAGGGGCGCGGCGCTGAAGGAGACCAGAGGTCTATGAGGTGGTTAACTCTGGGCGCCGTAATATTTTTTATAACTCCGGTAATAGCGGTAGTTGGAATAATACTCGATGCGGCGCGGTGAGAGACCGTTGAGCACAATGCCAAGGACTTCGTTTTTGCCGCGGTGGAGCGCCTTGATATAAAGTTTGATGTGTTTGCGGAAGGCCCGATTGAAACGGCAGACGTAAACGACTTCGTCGATGCGCTCGGCGATCAGGAGGGAATCGGTAACGGCGCCCATCGGTGGCGAGTCCACGACGACGAGATCGTAATGTTTCTTGAGGCGCTCAAGGAGCTGGCCGAAAAGAGGATTCTCGAGGAGTTCGGTGGGGCTCTTGGAGCGACCGCCGGAAGTGAGGAGGGAAAGATTGTCGCCGACTTTAATGATGCCAAGGTTGACGTCCCGCGTGAGGTCGGCGTCGAGGTTGCCACCGGCTTCGAACCACGGAATGAGGCCGGCGTTGTTCTGCTGTTTGAAATGGCGATGAAGCATGGGACGGCGGAGATCGCAGTCGATGAGCAGGGTGCGCTTACCGTGGCGCGCGAAGCTGCCGGCAAAATTGCAGGAGATCAGGGTTTTGCCCTCGCCCGGGATCGTGCTGGTGATGAGCACGGATTTCGGGAAATCGAGTTTCGAGTGGATCTTCGCCGAACTGTAAACGCTGAGAAAGGCTTCGACGCCCGGCGCCTGACTGCCGTCGAGCACGAGGGAGTAGCGGTCCTCTTCCTTGATCGTGTTAAGATTGGGAATGATACCGAGGAGGTTGACGCCGATGAACGACTCGACGTCCCACGAGCTCTTGACGCGGTCGTCGATGAAGCTGAGGGCGAGGGCGACGCCGATGAACACGATCACGCCCAGGCCGATGGCGCTGCGGGTGATGCGCTGGATGTTGGGCGAATAGGGAGAACCGGGAACGGTCGCGCGGTCGAGCGGGTGAAGCGGGATGGACTCCAGGGCTTTGGTGGTGGCGGTCTCGTTGAGGCGGCCGAGAATCGTGAGGTAGTTGGTCTTGGAGGCGTTGGCGCGGTTCTGGAGCGCGTCGAAATCCACCCGGAGTTCGCGCAGACGGAGCGCCTGTTGCTCTTGTTTGGCGTATTCGGACTCAAGGGTTTTTACGGTCTGGCGCGCTTCGGCCAGACCCGCGGCGATATCAGCGATGGCGTCCACGATGGCTTGGTCGAGATGCTCCTGCGTGACGGCGATGTTGTTGGCGACGTCGATCAATTTCGGGTGCCGCTCAAGGTAACGCTCGGCTAAGAGCGACTGTTTTTGCTGCAGGTCATTGAGCTGGGTGCGGAGACTGGCGACCGCGGGGCGTGTCGAGATGGCCGATACCTCGAGGATTTTTTTGTTCTCCTTGCGGTAGGTTTCGATCTGTTGGGCCAGATTTTCCAGATTGAGGACGGCGAGGCGGGCGTTGGTCAGGTTGGTATTGATGGCCATCATACCGGTGGTGACCATGTCGGAGCTCTTATCGAGGGAGATGAGGTTGTTGGCCCGCATGTAGGCCTGAAGCTTGTCCTCGTCGGCCTTGGATTCTTTCTCCAGTGTGGCCGCACGTTCGCGGAGGAAAGAGAGAGCGTCGTCGTTCTTGCCGCCGAGGATGGCCTGCAGATATTTCATGAACTGCTCTACATAGGCGTTGGCCACGAGAGCGGCGGCTTCAGGATCTTCATGGCGGACGGTGATGCTGATGAGAAGACTGTTGCGGATAGAATCAATGCTGACGCCGCCCATCAAACCGTCGGCGCGCTGAGGAGTTGGGACGGTTTGCCCCGGGAGCACTTTCTTGAGCGCAGGACGGTGGAGGATTTTGATTTGGTCGGGCGTGAACGATTCCGCGACGCGGGTCCGCATGCGTTGGCTGTTAAAAACCTGAAGGTTGGTGTTGAGATCTATATCCGAGCGAACGGTCTGGTCCACCACGCCCTGTGCGGTGACGATCGAATCCGGTTTTTCGAACTGCATCGTCGCCGTGGCCGAATACATCGGGATCTCGCGAGACTGGTAGTAGCCCATGCTGATCGAAACGATCAGGGCGAGGGGCAGGGCAATCCACAGGCGTTCACGCAGGATGATGTAATAATCACGCAGCGTGCGACGCTCGACCGCATCCTCCTCAGCGGGAGGAGGCGGCGATGGGGGGTTGTTCTTGGAAGCTTCGGCCATTGAGAGTGGGGTCAGATAACGCGCTCGGGCACATAAATAATGTCATCGGGCTCAAGCGTGAGCGAACTATCTTCGGCCCGAGCATCTTTTTTGCCCCGAAGGATGCTCTCGACGTCGTAGTTCTTCGTCGAAGTCGAACCATCAGCTTGGATGCGGGTGACCCGCACGGCGGTGCCCTTGGCGGTGTCGGTGAATCCGCCGGCCTTACCGACCAGTTCCAGCAGGCTCATCGGTGACTCCAAGGGGAGTGGGTAGCGTGCGGGAATTTTAATCTGGCCGCCGATCGTGACCTCGCGGGGAGCATAATCCTCGATAGTGACCGTGACTTGGGGGGTGCGGAGAAACCGGCCTTCACGGTAGGCGTTTTCGATGGCGCGCTCGGCTTGGTTGACGGTCAAACCGGTGACGCGAACCTCTCCAACCAGCGGTAAGTTAAGCGTGCCTTTGCTATCAACCCGGCTGGTCCGCGTCAGGTCTTCATCGAAAACACTGACGCCCAGTTTATCAGAGCTGCGAATAGAGTAGGTGATTGATTTCCTGGCGGTGGTCTTCGCAGGGGCGGCCACTTGCGCGATGAGACCGGAGCCGAGTGATAGCAGGGCCACCATGCCGGCCAGGAAGCGAAGCATACGGAAAAAAGAGGAAGCGGCGGAGTTCATGATTTTTACCAGCGGGAGGAAGCGCCCAAGCTCCACGAACTGCGCTCGAAATCGGAGGAGCCCGCGTTCGACCAATTTTTCATGTAGCTGTAGCTGAGATTGGTTTGGAGGTGTTGGGAATAGACGTAGCTCACGCGGGCGCCCCAGTCAAAACTGGTGTCCTCGCGATGCACGCCCGTGCCGGGGATGAGTCCGCCGCGGCCCAGGAAACGATTGTTTCCGTAACCGGTGTTTGCTCCAAAGGTGATTTTGGCACTGTAAGCGTATTGAAAGTCTAGGCCGGCCGTGGTGACGTCGATCGAGGTGTCGCTGGCGGTGGTGGAAAAATCTTTGGCCACTTTGCCGGTGAGAGTGGTCTTCTTGTTAAAGGCGTAAGAGACCGCGGCGCTGGCCGTGGTGGAACCGTAGGAAGCGCCCCCAACGCCATCACTGGGAGTGCGGACCTGATAACCAACGCTGACGGTGCCGTTCACGCGCGGGATGATGCGACCGCTCAGACCGACATTGAAGGCTTGGTCGGTGTCTTGCGTATTTCGCGAGCTATTGCTGAAGCGAAAACGGTAGCCGGCGAACAGATCGCGTTCGTTGCTTAAAATGTAGAACAGATTGATGTTGGCGCTGTAGCTTGCGAGATCGACGAAAGCGGGATTATCGACGTATTTGATCAGACTATAGCCAAGGCCGCCCGAGAGCGAGTAACGCTCGATGATCGGATAGTGGACATTCAGGCCCGCGTTATAATTCCAAGACGTGTTGCGCGTGTTCAGCGCGGCATCGGCGCGACTCTGGCGTTGGGCAGAGAGAGTCAGTGCGCCGGTGGTGCGGCCGGTCTGCTTCGTGAACTCGGCCGCGAAGCGGGGGTTTTGGAAATTTTCACCGCGAAACCGGTCAAATTGTGAGATGTCGACACCCACGCTGGCATTGACTGCGATCCAGCCTGCTTTCCGGGTGTATTCAACCGCCAATCCGCCGCTATAGACATAGTCACTGCCACCGCCGCTGCTGGCGAAAATATTGGAATCTTGGGTCACGCCGACCGATCCGGTCACATAAATGCGATCGGTGCCGTCATTGAGTTTGACCAATGCGCTGGCCTGCTGCGTCAGCAAAGCCACACAGATGGAGACGGCAAAAATGGGGCGCTGATAAACCGAAAACGGCATGAAATGACAGTCTGTAACTGGCGTGGAATCGTGACTACCCGGGGAGTCGTGATGTGCTCACCGGATTATTCGTCGGTGGCGCTTGCGGCACGACTTCCACGGGCACGATCTCCGTCACCGTTGTGACAACGGGCACGTTGGGCCCGGACGTGCTGCCGGGAGAAATTATGTTGATGGGCGACTTGCGGCTGGCGTTGCCATCGGGTGCGTCGAAAGCATTGACACTGTCTGAAGCGGCGGCTGGCTCGCCGGCCGCCTGGCCTTCATTAATCACCTTTTCGCGGACTTCAAAATACACCGTCTTCTTGGCCATGCAGGCCAGAGTGACTTTTTCATCCAAAGCCTGACGTTCATTTTCAGGGATTTTCTGAATCGAGACTGAACTTGGTTGGCCGGGAGCCCCGTTTCGGATAATGGCCTGCTCGCCTGCTTTCAACGTTTGACCACCGAGATCAAGGTCCCCCCCTTTTACCGTGCTGTCGCCCTCGATCATGGAAATTTTGGTTTCGCGGTCACCGGCGGCAATGACGATACGCTTGCCGCGGATATTCACACTGCCTTGCGCGGTGTTGTAAGTCATGTTGCTGCCGGCAACCAGCTTGCTGGTGCAAAGGCCAACCGAGCCGCGGGCGACAAATGCGCGTGTCTGTGAAATGGACGGTTCCACGTCCATATCCGTGCGATTCGGGGTGAACGGCTCCTGAGCAAACGTTTTGATTTCGACGCGGGTGTCTTCATCAAAATAACCGCCGGTGCCGTTCGAAAACACCATGGCGTTATTCGATTTTGACTTGGTCTCGATGACAGTGCCTTGGGCATTATAGACGGATTTTTTGGCGAGATCGTCGATTTTTTCCCCCGTGTCGATTTGGGCCTCACCATTCAAATCCGCGACGTAGAGCTTGCTGCTGGGATTTTTTTTCTTCGAGGCCGCTGCAGCGGGCGTAGTGATCAATGCGACGGAGCAGAGGAGAACGCTGCCGAAAAAAGCCGCCGAAAGGACCGGTGCGAACTGGTGAAATTTCATGGGAAATGGAAATGGGCCAAGAGTTGAGGACGAGAGAGTTCTGATTTCAGAATTAGGTATAAGGCCCTATACGACGCAAGGGGGATATCTACTCATTCATGTGGTTCACGCGACGACCAAATTTAGGATTTTGCCGGGCACATAGATAATGCGGACAACGCTCTTTCCCTCCAAGTGTGGCGCCACCTTGGGATTGGCTTGGGCGAGGGCAACGGCGTCGGCTTGAGGCAGTCCGGTGGGAACAAGTTGGTCACCGCGATGCTTGCCGTTGACCTGAAAGACGAGCTTCACCTCGGTCACGGCCAATTTGGCCGGATCGAAGGCGGGCCAAGGGGTGGCTTGTATAGAGGATTTGGCGTCACCGCCGCCCAGGCGGGCCCAGAGTTCTTCGGCGAAGTGAGGTGCGAACGGTGCTAGCAGTTGCAGGAAAGTGAGCACGGTGGCACGGCTGGCCCGCGGCGCTTTTTGGAGCGCGTTGGCAAAGATCATCATCGAGGAAATCGCGGTGTTGAACCGCATCCCCTCAATGTCGTCGCCGACCTTCTTAATCGTTTCGTGGAGAAGCTTCGTGAGTTCCGGCGCGTCGGCGAAGGCGGCGTCGGTGGAAATCTTCGGGCTCATCTCGCCGTCGATGGTGAGACACTCCCGCCAGATTTTATGGAGAAAGCGGTGGACGCCCTCGATCTGCTGCATGCTCCATGGTTTCATGGCCTCAAGCGGCCCGAGAAACATGAGATAGAGACGCAATGTGTCGGTGCCGTGGGAGGCGATGATCGTGTCGGGGCTCACCACATTGCCGCGGCTCTTCGACATTTTTTCACCGTCCTCGCCGAGGATGATGCCTTGGTGGAAAAGCTTCGTGAACGGCTCGACCTGCGGCACGACGCCGAGGTCGAAGAGCACCTTGTGCCAGAATCGGGCGTAGAGCAGGTGCAGCACGGCGTGCTCGGCGCCGCCGACGTAGAGATCGGGGACGCCCCAGTATTTCAGCGCTTCGGGGGAGGCGAACGTGGCGGCGTTGGTCGGATCGGTGAAGCGCAGATAATACCAGCACGAGCCGGCCCACTGCGGCATGGTATTGGTCTCGCGGCGGGCGCGGACCCACGCGTGGCCGACGGGGCGTGACTCGCTCGCGGGAACGGCCGCACCGGTCTCGACGTCGAACCAGAGTTCGAGCCACGGCGTGACGTTGGCGAGCGGGCTCTCGCCGTTGCCGCTCGGAAGATAGGTTTCGACGGACGGCAGCTCCAGCGGGAGCGCGGTCGGCGGGAGCGGCAGCGCGTAATGCGTGACGCCTTCGCTGGTGTAGGTGACGGGCGCGCTCGGCACGTCGCCCGGGCGCGCGGCGGCGGCGCGGGCGTAGTCGGCGGCGTTGACCCAGACGATGGGGAACGGCTCGCCCCAGTAACGCTGGCGCGAGAAGAGCCAGTCGCGGAGTTTGTAGTTGATGGTGGCCGAGGCGACGCCGCGGGCGGCGAGATCGGCGGTGATTTTCGACTTTGTATCGGCCCAAGGCAGGCCGGTGTAGCCATCGGAGTGGACGAGATTGCCATCGCCCACGTAAGGCAGTTTGGATGTGCCGGCGCAGTTGGCGGAGTGATCGGTCGGCTCGATGACCTGGATGACGGGCAGGGCGTATTTGACGGCGAACTCGTAGTCGCGTTCGTCGTGCGCGGGCACGGCCATGATCGCGCCGGTGCCGTAGCCCATGAGCACGTAGTCGGCGACCCAGATGGGAACGCGGGCGCCGTTGATGGGATTGATCGCGAAGGCGCCGCTACAAACGCCGGACTTGTCCTTGGCGAGATCGGTGCGCTCGAGGTCGCTCTTACCGGCGGACTTTTTGCGGTAGTCTTCGATGGCGGCTTTTTGTTCGGACGTGGTCAGCGCATTGACGAGCGGATGCTCGGGCGCGAGGACCATGTAGGTGCAGCCGAAAAGTGTGTCGGGGCGCGTGGTGAAAATCTTCAGCGGGCCGAGGGCTTCGCGCTCAAGTTTGAAGAGAATCTCAGCGCCTTCGCTACGGCCGATCCAAGCCTCCTGCATGCGCTTGGTGGAGTCGGGCCAATCGACGGCTTTTAAGTCGGCGAGCAGGCGCTCGGCGTAGGCGGTGATGCGGAGCACCCACTGGCGGAGATTGCGGCGTTCAACGGGGAAACCGCCGACCTCGCTCTTGCCGTCGGTGACCTCCTCGTTGGCCAAAACGGTGCGGAGCTCAGGGCACCACCAGACGGGGCGCTCATCGACGTAGGCGAGGCCACGCTTAAAGAGCTGGAGGAAAATCCACTGCGTCCAGCGAAAATATTTTGGGTCGGTCGTGTCGATCTCACGGTCCCAATCATAGGAGAAACCGAGGGCTTTGATCTGCCGCTTGAAGTTGACGATGTTGTTCTGCGTGTTCGATGCCGGATGCGTGCCGGTTTTCACCGCATGCTGTTCGGCGGGCAGGCCGAAAGCATCCCAGCCAATGGGGTGCAGGACGTTAAACCCTTTGGCGCGTTTGTAGCGCGCGATGATGTCGGTGGCGGTGTAGCCCTCGGGGTGTCCGATGTGGAGGCCGGCGCCGGACGGGTAGGGGAACATGTCGAGCACGTAGTATTTCGGCTTCGACGAAGTCTGCTCGGCGCGAGCGGTGTGGTTTTCCTCCCAGAAAGATTGCCAGTGAGGCTCGATCTCTAGGAAGTTGTATTCTTTGCACTGGGTAGCCATCGCGTGAAACAATCCATAGTTAGTCTTTCATTCCCTCGGTCAACCTTCGCCTTCTTGGCGGGGGTTTTACTGGCTTTCGCCGCTCCGGCAGAGGCGGCGATGAGCAAGGGATTTAACCAATTACTCGACGCGGTCGTGCGCATCGACGTGCGCGAAGTCGCCTTCGAATCGGGTGCGCGACGCTATGCCGCCAGCATTGGATCGGGCGTGATCTTGTCCGCCGACGCCCTCGTGCTGACCAACGCCCACGTCGCCAGTCCGCGCGCGGTGGAGCTTTCCATCACGCTGTCCAATCTGGAGCGCGTCAGCGCCAAGCTTGTCGGGTGGGACCACTGGACCGACCTCGCGCTTTTGCGGATTGATGTCGCCGACGCCAAGCGTCGCGGTCTGAAATTCGCCACGGCCGAGTTTGGCGACAGTTCCAAGTTGTTTCCCGGCCAGACGGTGTTCGCGGTCGGCACGCCACACGGTCTCACGCGCACGGTCACGCGCGGCATCATCTCCAATAACAACCGCTATTTCGAGGACACCACGGGCGTGAACGGTTACGAGACCGGCGCGTTTAACACGTGGCTGCAGACCGACGCCGCCATCAATCCCGGCAACTCGGGCGGTCCGCTCGTCAATGAAGACGGGCGCGTCGTCGGCATCAATTCGCGCGGTTATTTGGGCGCGAACAACCTCGGCTTCGCCATCCCAGCGGCCATTGCGAAAAAGATCGTCGCGGGTCTGGTGCAGGATGGCGCGATCACCCGCAGCACCATCGGTCTCGTGCCCGGGGCGCTGCAGGATCTGGAGAACTTCTACTCGCTCGCACTCAACACCGGCGTGCTCATCAACAGCATCGCGCCCGGTTCGCCTGCGGCGCGCGCGGGGCTGCGTGGTGGCGATATCCTGCTCGCCATCGACGGAATCAAAGTGGACGGACGGTTTCCCGAGCAACTGCCGCCGATTCAAAACCTGATCGCGAGCCAACCCGTGGGCGCGAAGCTGAAACTTACCTACAGACGCGGCGCGCAGATCGCGGATGTCATCGTGGTTACCGAAAAGCTAGAGAGTAGCGTAGGCGAAGAATGGGCCCTCGAAAAATGGGGCATGAGTGTTCGAAAGGTCTCCCGCACCTACGCACGCGTAAACCAGCTCACGAGTGATGCGGGCGTGATCGTGCTCGGCGTGCAATCGGGATTTCCGGCGGAGGTCGCGGGGCTCTCGCGCGGAGATATTATCACGAAAATTAATCAGCAACCGGTAGAGTCGCTTGCGGTCGTTCAAGCGGCTCACACGGCGTTTGAGGCCAAGCCCGCGCCGACGCTTCTCGAAGCGCAGCGCGACCGCCGTGTGTCGCTCTACATTCTTAAGCCATGAAACGTCTCTGTCTGTTTATCGTCGCAATGATTTCGCTGACGGCGCTTCGCGCGGCCGAATTGCCCGCGCTCTGGGCCGAACGGCTCAAGAGCGTGGTCGCGGTCGAGTATTTCACGGAGACCGAGACGGACCGCCGGCCGAGCGTGGCCTACGGCGTCGTGGTGGATGCGCAGGGCACGATCATTTTGCCGTCCGCCGCTATTGATCCGCGTGCAGTGCCGTCCCAGTTGAAGGAGTTTAAAGTCTATCTCCCCGGTGATCCCGCGAGCGCCACGGCGGAGTATTTAGGACAAGACGCGCTCACGGGTTGGCATTTTGTGCGTGCGGAGGAACGGCTGCGCGCGCAGCTCACGCCGATCACGAAATTTGCTTCGGCCAGCGCGACACCGGAGCCCGCGCTGGCGGAGGACGTTTGGGGTATCGGCCTGCGCAACAAGGACGAAGATTTCACGCCTTATCTGCTGAAAAGTCACATCGCGCTCATCCAGTCGCTGCCGCAACGCACGGCCATCGCGCAGCACGAAGTCGCCGGGCCCGGGTTGCCGGTGTTCAATCGCGAGGGCGTGTTCATGGGGCTGGCGGCGACGTCGTTTGGGCAGACGTTTTTGCAATTTTCGCGCTCGGAGCGCGGTGGCTCACCGACGATGCTGATCAACGTCGAAGAGAGCAGCGCGTTTCAGGTCGCTGAAGAAGTTCTGCCCTATCTCGGCCGCGTGCCGAAGAACGCTTTTGGACGTCCGCTGGCCTGGCTCGGCGCTTATGGCTTCGAACCGATGGACCGGGAGGTCGCGAAGTTTTTGAAACTCGAATCGCAGTCGGGCGCGGTCGTGAGTGAAGTGCTCGAAGGCAGCCCGGCGGAGAAGGCGGGGATGCAAGCGCGTGATATCGTGCTCGCGATTAACGGCCAGCCTTTGCCGCGGTTTAAGCCCGACCGCGTGGTCGTGAGCTACGTCGAGCGCGAGGTCGAGCGGCGTGCGCCCGGCGACACGCTCACCCTCACGGTCCTGCGCGGGGCTGAGCGCGTGGATTTGAAGGCGACGCTGGGCGACGAACCGAAGCTCATGCGCGAGGCGGCGCGGAAATATTACGAACGGCTCGGGTTCACGGCGCGCGAGTTTGTCTACGGTGATGCCGTAGCGCGGCGGGTGAAAGTGGCCGAGGGTTCGGGCGTAGTCGCGCACTTCGTGAAGCCGAACAGTCCGGCCGCGATTGCGGGTCTGCGCACCGACGACTGGATCAAGGAAATAGACGGCGTGGAGACGAAGTCGTTCGAAGCCGCAACCGAGAAACTCGCCGCCACCGAGGCGGATACGCTGCGATCTGAATTCGTGTTGCTCGTGAGCCGCGGCGGTGAAACCGCAGTGCTCAGAGTGAAACTCAAATAACGGACAACTCGCGCGAGATCTATGTTCACAGGCATCGTAGAAGAAACCGGTCGGGTGGTCGGCTTTTCCCAAGGTGGAGTGTCGTGGCGCCTGCAAATCGCCGCGCGCGCCGCGCTCATGGATGCGGCGTTGGGCGACAGTATCGCGGTCAACGGCTGCTGCCTGACGGTGGCGGCATTCGGCGCCGATCATCTGATCTTCGACGTGTTGGAAGAAACGCGTCGGCTCACGAATTTTTCGAATCTTGCGGCTGGCTCGCCGGTGAATCTTGAGCGCAGCCTGCGGTTCGACGGCAAGGTGGGCGGACATTTTGTATCCGGTCACATCGACGGGCAGGGTGTGATCGAAGTTTTGGAGCTGCGCGGCAAAGATACTTATCTGCGCGTGCGCACGCCGGCGGGCAGCGGACGCTATCTGATTCCGAAGGGCAGTATCGCGCTGGATGGCATGTCGCTGACGGTGGCGGAAGTGGACGGCGACGCCCTAGCGGTCTGGTTGATTCCCACGACGTTGGAGGTAACCAATGTGGGGGCGCGGCGCGTGGGCCAAAGCGTCAATTTGGAATTCGACTTGCTCGGCAAGTATGTGGAGAAGTTTTTGAATATTCGCCCCGTCTAACCGTTTCAATGCGCACCGCTCTCAACGTTCTCACTGACGAGCTTCGCCGTTTGAAAACGGCGGGGATCAAGTCGGTCAGCGTCTCCGAGGCGAGCCTGGTGGCGTTGCGGGCGGTGATTCGCCGGTCGAGCGCGTCGGTCGCCCGCGCCAACGCCCCGGGCTTTGCCGCCGCGGCGATTTCACGGACGGCCGCGTCGGTGGCGGCCCCTGGGACCCGGCCGAAAGCCAGCCTTTTGCCAGCTCCGCCGAAAGTGGTGCTGCCGGACGGTGACAAGGCGACGCGCTGGGCGGCATTGCTCGCAATGGTAACCAACGACCCCGTGTGTGTCTCGCACGCGCGGCTTGGAAAAAAAGTGGTCCTAGGTGTCGGTAATCTTGACGCGCAAATCATGTTTGTGGGCGAGGCGCCGGGGGCTGAGGAGGAATTGCAGGGTGAGCCGTTCGTCGGCCCGGCCGGCCAGTTGCTGACCAAAATGATCGGCGGGATGGGACTGAAGCGCGCGGATGTTTACATCGGTAATATCATGAACTGGCGGCCGGAGCTGCCGGTGGGGCCGAGTGGCGCGCAGGTCGGCAACCGCCCGCCGACGGACGAAGAAATGGTTTATTGCCTGCCTTTTATCCGCGCGCAGATCGAAATCGTGCAGCCGGCGTTGTTAGTCGCGCTCGGCTCGACCGCGGCGCAGGGGCTACTGGGATTCGGAACGTTTAAAACGCTCGGAGAAGTCCGGGGCAAATGGGGCGAGTTTGGCGGCAAACCCCTCATGGTCACTTACCACCCGAGCTATCTGCTGCGGCCACCGGTGGACAACCGCAAGAAACGCCTGGTGTGGGAAGATCTGCTCAAAGTGATGGAGCGGGCCGCGCTGCCCATCTCGGACAAACAACGCAGCTTCTTTTTAGAAAAGTAATATGAATTCACGTTTCATCCGTTTCATGCTCGGCTTCGGCGCACTGCTTATTTTGGTCCGTGCGCATGCCGCCGAGGCGATGTTTGATTTCGAGGTTTTGCGCTACCGGGCAAAGGTCCTCGCGGCCAAACCCTACATGGCCCGCCCGAGCCGCGTGCCGGAAAAATTGCGCAAGCTGACCTACGATCAACACCGCAATATCCGCTTCAACCACGCGCAGTCTTGGGGGCGGCGTGAGGGCCTGCCATTTCAACTCCAGTTCTTTCACCCCGGTTTTATTTTCAACCAGACGGTGCAGATTTCCGAGCTGCGCGACGGCGAGGAAACGCCGATTCCGTTTTCTCCCCGGCTTTTCGATTACGGAAAAAACAACGTCGGAGACGTGCCGGAAGACATGGGTTTTACGGGGTTCAGGATGCTTTATCCGTTGAATCTGTCCGGTGACGAACTGGGGGCGTTCCAAGGCGCGAGCTACTTCCGCTTGCTCTGCCAACAAGCCGTCTACGGCCTCTCGGCGCGTGGCCTCGCCATCAACACCGGCGAACCGGGCGGCGAGGAGTTTCCCATGTTTGAAGAGTTTTGGGTGCAACGTCCTGCGGTGGACGCCAAGGAGATCGTGCTCTTCGCGCTGCTGGATAGTCCGAGCGTTGCCGGCGCGTATCGTTTCACCATCCGTCCCGGCGCGGATACGGTTGCCCAGGTGAAAGCGGTGCTTTACGCGCGCAAAACGATCAAAACGCTCGGAATCGCGCCGCTCACCAGCATGTTTTGGCACGGCGAAAACTCGGGATCGACTGAGGGAGATTTCCGGCCCGAGGTCCACGATTCCGACGGGCTGCTCGTCAACCACAGCGGTGGCGAGTGGCTCTGGCGGCCGCTCACGAATCCGTCGGCGATTCGCAGCGTGGCCTTTGGGGACCGCAATCCGCGGGGTTTCGGCCTCTTGCAACGGGACCGGAAATTTTCCAGCTATGAAGACTTGGAGGCGAACTATCACCGGCGTCCCAGCGCGTGGGTCGAATTTATCGGATCGTGGGGCAGCGGCTCCGTGCGGCTGGTCGAATTGCCGACGCCGGATGAGACCAACGACAATATCGTCGCTTTCTGGGCGCCCGACCAACTGCCGGCGGTGGGCGAACCCATCGAATTTGAATACCGGTTGCACTGGTTCATCGATCAAATCCGCCCGCCGGCCGGACTGGCTATCGCCACACGTCGCGGCCACTCCAAGACAAACGAGCCCGATTTGGAGCGCTTCGTTATCGATTTCGACGGCGCCTACCTCAGCAATAAAGGATCCGATCCGTTGATCGAGCCGGTGGTTTCGGTGGGCGACGGAGCGAAACTGGTGCATGCGGCAGTGCAAAAAAATCCCTACAATGGCACGTGGCGGGTGGCTTTTGCCCTCCGCGCCGACGGAAGTAAGCGGCCGGTGGAACTGCGTTGTTTCGTGCGCAAGACGCCTCATGTCCTTACCGAAACTTGGACCTATTTATGGCAACCTTGAACGCGATGCTGAACCTCTTGCAGATTTCCACCCCGGTATGAATTCAGGGCCAGTCATTTTATTGCCGGGAGAATTCCGCCCGGCGACAGGTTCGATGGAAGCGTGGAACGCCGCCTACGTCCGGGTCGAAGACTACCTGCGGGCCCATCGCATCCACAACCGGCTGCATCAAAGCCGGCTCATTCAGGATATATTGGAGCGCGCAGCGCAGCGCCACGCCGCCCAGCCCACATTGGATCCGACGACGCTCGCGGCGGAGGAAACTGAAACGCTGATGGATGCATGGTTTGCCGCCGTCCTTACTCCCAGCGGTCATGCCCAAGAACGCATCGCCATCGACGGGCGTCTGGCGTTGCTGCTATGCGACGGGCCGGAAAAATGGCCCTATGCCTTCCTCGACGAGAAAAATATTCCGGCGGAATTCAGCACGGCGTTAAAGGCGAGTTCGATGCAGGCCGGGCCGGATATGGTAGTTTCCAGCATGGTGCCGCGGCCCATCGATCTGGGCCCGATCACCGAGGCGGCGGGCGAAACGCTGGAGCGTTTCGAACAATGGCCCATTCTACGCACGTTGTTTTTGTGGCTGATTTTCACCTCGGCGCTGGCGGGCATTTTCTACGCGACCCGTTAACATGCGTGTTTTTCTCAACGACCAGATGAACGTCCGGCGGCTGAACCGCCGGCGCTTTCTATTCTTTTCCGCCATTTTCGGGCTCACCAGTTTGGCCACCTGGTTCATGGCGGATCTGCTGTGGCGCGACGGTATCAGCGGTCTGGAGTTCATCTTGCTCGGCCTTTTCGTGATCCTTTTTGCCCATATCGCGGCGGGTTTTTGCACGGCGCTCGTGGGTTTCTACGTCCTGAATCGAGGCGGTGATAGTTGCCGTATCACCGGAACCATCGGTCCGGATGAGGAGGTGCCACTCGCGTCCACGGCCATCGTGATGCCCGTTTTCAACGAAGACGTGAGCCGCGTGTTTGAGGGACTGCGGGTGATTTACCGCTCGGTGCAGGAGACCGGGAAGCTGGAGCATTTTGATTTCTTTATCCTGAGCGATTCGAACCGGCCCAATCAGTGGATTCAGGAAGAAGTCGCTTGGGTGGAGCTGTGTAAACAAGTAGGAGGCTTCGGGAAGATTTTTTACCGCAAACGCCGGCACCAGATTAACAAGAAGGCGGGTAATGTGGCCGATTTTCTCCGGCGCTGGGGCAAGAACTACCGTTATATGGTCGTGCTCGATGCGGATTCCATCATGACGGGTCGGGCGCTTGTCCAGCTGTCGGCGCTCATGGAAAAAAACCCTCAGGTGGGCATCATCCAGACCGCGCCGCGCATCGTTAACGGCGAGACGCTTTACGCTCGTTTGCAATCGTTCGCCAACCGGCTTTACAGCCCGCTGTTTCTTGCCGGGCTCAACTACTGGCAACAGCACGACGGCAATTATTGGGGGCATAACGCGATCATCCGCATCCAGCCGTTCATTGAACACTGCGCCTTGCCGGACTTGCCCGGCAGCGAGCCTTTTGGCGGGCGTATTCTGTCGCATGATTTCGTCGAGGCGGCGCTGATGCGCCGGGCGGGTTGGGCCGTGTGGCTCGCGGGCGATATTGAAGGAAGTTTCGAAGAAGGACCGCCCACTTTGATCGAGAGTGCGAAGCGTGATCGGCGCTGGTGTCAGGGGAACATGCAGCACGCCTGGCTGCTGACCGCTCGCGGCTTTTGGCCGGCCAATCGGTTTCATCTATTGATGGGAGTGATGGCCTATGCGTCGTCACCGCTTTGGCTCCTGTTTCTTGCGCTGAGCACCATTCACGTTTTCGGGTTGGTGGCGCACCCGGCAATCGCAGGGATGCTCCGGCCGGAAGATGTGACCTCTGTGTTTGGCTACATGATCGAGGTGCCGGAAGCGCTGACGCTCTTCACCTTCACTATGCTGCTGTTGTTTCTGCCCAAGATCGTGAGCGTGATCCTGACGTTGGGAAATCCTGAGGCTTTGGGGAGATTTGGTGGACGGGCCGGTCTCGTGCTGAGCGCGATCACGGAGACGGTGCTCTCGGCCTTACTCGCGCCGATGAACATGCTGTTCAACGCCAAGTTCGTGCTTTTCACGTTCCTCGGACAAGGCGTGGGTTGGGTGACCCAGCAGCGCGGCGGCGATGAGGATGGCACGGATTGGCGTGAAGCCATCATCACGCAGGGCGGTCAGACGCTGTTTGGCGTGATCTGGGGCGTGTGCTCTTTCATTATTTCGCCCGCATTTTTTTGGTGGCTCAGCCCGGTGCTCGCCGGATTGGTGTTGTCCATTCCGGTTTCGATTTTTCTGAGCAAAACCAGTTTCGGACGGCGGGCGCGAGAAATGGGGATTTTTCTCACGCCGGAGGAGACGCATCCGCCCTATGAGCTGAAGCGCCTGCAGCAAAACGTGTCGGCGTGCTACCGGCATTTGCCGCCGTTTGAACCGCTGCGGGCAGACTACGGCCTGATGCAGGCGGTGCTCGATCCCTACATCAACGCCATGCACGTATCGTTGTTGCGGCAGCGGCGGCCGAGCGAAGAAGCGCGGGAATGGTTCGCCCACTTGCGGCTGCGGCTGCTGCGCGACGGACCGGCGAAATTCACGAGCAAGGAGAAAATGGCGCTGCTGCTCGACGCAGAGTCGATGATCTGGCTGCACCGCGAACTTTGGAGTTCGCCCGCCGGGGTGATTGCCGACTGGTGGCGGCTCGCAATGCGCCAATACAACGTCCTGACGGCGGCTCCGACGACCGCGCTCTACCGGTAAGCCCGGGCATGTAGGGCCGGCCTATGCTCGGGGCCGTCTCAGGCCGTGAAATACATGCGCAGCGCCGCCTGCGCGTTCGTGAACTCGACTTTGACGGCGGCGAGATCAGGGGCGAGCCCACCGAGGCCATTCGTGCGTGAGTCGTGCTCCAATTTTTCCGCGAGGGCGCGCAGACGAAGGGTGCCGAGGTTGGAGGAGCTGCCCTTGATACTGTGAGCCGCACGCGTGAATGTCGGGATGTCACCGGCGGCGAAGCACTGATCGAGTTCGGCGATTCGCTGCGGGGTATCCTCCAAGAAAATGGTGATGATCTCGCGCAAAAACTCGTCGTTGTCGCCGGGGGTGAGCGCGCGAAGGTTTTCGATTGCCTCGGGGTCGATGAGAGGGAGCTCAGACATGGGCGAGAGAATTGCCGCGAATCCAACGACTGCAAATCGGAACGAGCTGAAAAGATGGCTCACTAGCGCCGCGGGGTTGCGTTTGGGCGGACGGCCCGGCGCTTAGGTAGCCCATTCCGGCGCGGTGCTGGCTTCGATTTCGTCGATGGTGGTCAGACCGAGCAGAACTTTTTTCAAACCGTCGTAGCGCAGGGGTTTGTAACCCACTTTGGCGGCGGCGCGGGTGATTTCCTGGGCGCTGCGGCCGTCGGAAATGAGCGCGCGGATTTCTTCGGTGATAAGCACGAGTTCGTGAAAGGCGATTCGGCCCTTGTAACCGGAGAATCGGCATTTCTGACAGCCCCGACCGCGGTAAAAAGGGACGTCACTGAGACCTTCTTCCTGGAAATATTTAGCGAGAATTTCACGCGACGGCTGGTAGGCCTCTTTGCAATTTTCGCAGATGCGTGCCGCGAGCCGCTGCGCGAGAACACCGATAACCGAGGGCGCGACCATGTAAGGTTCCACACCGATCTCGATTAAGCGCACGATGGCCTGTGGAGCGGTGTTGGTGTGCAGCGTGGCGAAAACCACGTGGCCGGTGAGGGCGGCTTCGGTGGCGATCTTGGCGGTTTCCAGATCGCGAATTTCGCCGATCAAAATGGCGTCCGGATCCTGACGCATGAGCGCGCGGAGGACGTTGGCGAACTTAAGGTCGATGTGGGAATTGATCTGGGTCTGCGTGACGCCGGCGAGCTGGATCTCGATCGGATCCTCGATGGTGGAAATATTTATGTCGGGGCTGTTAATCTCGTTCAACGCGGCGTAAAGCGTGGTCGTCTTGCCAGAGCCGGTGGGCCCGGTGACAAAGAGGATGCCGTTGGGGTTTTTGATAAGGCGGCGGAACGGCTGGAGGATGGTTTGCGAGACCATCATTTTATCAAGCGTGAGCATGGTCTTCTTGCCGCTCATCGCGAGGACACGTATGGCAGCTTTCTCACCGTAGGCGGAGGGAATCGTGGAAACGCGGAAATTGGCCGTCTGCGCACCGACGGGCATAGAGAAACGACCGTCTTGGGGGAAACGCGATTCGGAGATGTTGAGGCCACTCAGGATTTTGATGCGCGAGATGAGCGCCCGGTGCAGTTTGCGCGAGTAGGTGAGGATTTCGCGGAGATTGCCGTCAATGCGGAAGCGGATGCGCGACTGCGTCTCTTGCGCTTCGACGTGAATATCCGTCGCGCGTTCGCGCATCGCAAAGTAAACAACTTCGTCGAGGATTTGGACGAGGGCGTTGTTCTCGGCGAGCTGGGCGAGCATGTCGCCCGCGATTTCGGGTTTGTCGAAAAGACTGGAGCGGTCGAGTTCGTTGAGACTGTCTTCCAGATTTTTTTCGGTGGAATAGTGAATCGCGATGGCATCCTCTATTTCGCGGGGCATCGCGAAGACCGGGCTGACGGGTATCTGGGCGATCAGGCTGAGTCGTTTTACGAGGTCGGCATCGCCGGGTGCGGCCATCGCGGTGGTGAGCACACCGTCGATAATGTAGAGGCCGATGGCTTTCGCTTTCTTCGCGACCTCGGCGGGAATTTTCTCGACGGCCTCATCGGTGATGGTCGAGGCGAAGGGGTCGACGTAGGCGACGTTCATCGCGTCGGCCCAGAAACGGCAGGCTTCATCTTTTGACGCCAATTTGTCGTTGATGACGGACTGCAGCAGTTCCACGCCGTCGCCGTGGCGGGCGACGAGATCCGCCAGTTCGGTTTTGAAATCGAAATTGGGCAGGGCCCGCAGCCGCTCAACGAAGACCTTACTGTTTCGATTTCGCACGGCGGGGGGCTTTGAAGAGTTTTCCGATCTCGTTCTGGTCGAGTTTCTCCATGGCGAAAAGGCCGGTGGTGCGCTCAAGCCTGAGTTCGGCGAGCATTTGCGGCAGGGAATAGCGGACTTCGGCCAGTTCGGCCGGTTTGAGATTGGGTGCGAACTGGTCCGAGGGGGAAGTGGCGGGTCGGTTCATGCGGATTTAATCTGATTCGGTCAGGTCAAAGTTGGCCTCGATGGTTTCCAAGAGCGCTTTGGCGATTTCCTCTTTGGGCGTGTCTTTGCGGATGTAGTTGAGCGCGCCGAGTTCAGAGGCCTCTTCGATGGTTTGGCGCGTGACGAGAGAGGTAAGCATGACGACCGAGCATTCCGGATCGAGCACATGGAGCTGTTTGAGCGTTTCGAGGCCGCCGAGCTTGGGCATATTGACATCGAGCAGCACAAGGTCGGGGCGATGCTCGGCATACATTGCGAGGGCTTCTTCGCCGTTGCTCGCTTCGAGCAATTTGGGAACACAAATCTGGCGCAGGACCAGACCGATGAATTTACGGATGTGGGCCTCGTCATCGACGAGCAAAATGGTGCCTTTGAATTTCATGGGGAGCAGGGAAGGGTGACGCGAAACTCGCACCCAAGTTGGGGGAGGTTTTGCGCCGAGATCGTGCCGCGGTGGGCGGCGATGATTTTGCGGCAAATGGCGAGCCCGAGTCCGGTGCTTTTTTCACCGGCGGTAGGTTTGGCTGAAAGTTTGCTGAAATCTTTAAAGAGTTTGTCATGCTCCGCGTCGGGAACGCCGGGGCCCTGATCCTTGACGGAAAAACCGCGCACCCCCGGACCGGTGTGCAACTCCACAGTTATGGTGGAGCCAGGCGGCGAATACTTCACGGCGTTACTGATAAGATTATCGGCGACCTGGCGGATTTTGGCGGAATCGATAAGGGCAATTGAAGACTCGACGAAGGCGGACATCACGATCCGCGTATTTTTCTTGGCGGCTTCGATATTGTTCAAAAAGACGGATTTTCCGAGCAGTGCAGCGAGATTGTCAGGTTCAAGCTGCAGTTTAAGTTCGCCGGCCTCGATCGTCGCGACGTCAAGCAGCTCGTTGACGAGGTCGAGCATGGACTGGCTGGCGCTGTGGATGGTTTTGACCAAGTCCAATTGGTCCGGCGTCAATTGGCCGACGGTGCCGTCGGTCAGGAATTCAGCGAGGCCTCGAATAGATGCGAGAGGATTCCTTAGATCGTGGGCGGCCATCCCGAGAAATCGATTTTTTGCGGCGTTGGCTTTGCTCAATTGATCGACGAGCAATTTCTGCCGTTCGACCAGAATCTGACTGTGCATGTGCGAACGAATCCGGGCAAGCACCTCCTTCGGCTTAAAAGGCTTGGGCAGGTAGTCGACTCCGCCGGCGGCCAGCCCTTGCACCACATCATCAGACTCGCTCTTGGCGGTGATGAAAATCACGGGAGCCGTATCGACGCCGTAGATTTTTTTGAGGCGCCGGCAGGTTTCGAAACCGTCGATGCCGGGCAGCATCACATCCAGCAGAACCAGATCGGGCGGCGATTTTGCGTAGATTTCCAAAGCGGCCTCACCCGACTCGACTTCGATCAAGACATAGCGGTCACCTCGAAGTATTCCGCTCAAGATGCGCAAATTGATCCGATCATCGTCAACGACGAGAATCCTTCGCCCGGCGAGATCAATATCTGGCAAAGAGGAAAATGGTTCCATGGGTTTCGTGTAAAATACGACTGCGCTGGTCTTGAACTCGAAAATTGTTTGCTAAGCTAAGACACGCAAGGGCGGTTTTAATCCTTTGGGATCATCAGTGGGAAATGTTTTTATCATTCGTATCATAAAAGGGGGATATGTTGATATTACGCTTGCTTGAGGCATTGAGGGTGATTTGGTCCATGTTCTCATACTTATGGCTAATACATTTGTTTTCTCCTCCGAGTCCGTTGGCGAAGGTCATCCGGACAAAGTTGCCGATCTCATTTCCGACAGCGTGCTCGATGCATGCTTGGCAATCGATAAAACCAGCCGCGTCGCCTGCGAGACGTTCGTTAAATCGAACATCGTCGTGGTCGGCGGCGAAATCACCATTCCGAAGCTTCAAGACAAGAAGACGGGCAAAACCAAGGCGCTCGAGGAAGCCATCAATCTCGGCAAAATCATCCGCGATGCGATCCGTCACATCGGCTACACGAACGACGACGATGTGTTTCATGCCGACACCGTTTTCATCAATAACTACCTGACCGCTCAGTCCGCCGATATTTCCCAAGGCGTAGATGCCAAAAAGGTCGAAGGTAAGAAGACCGCCGAGCAGGGTGCCGGTGACCAAGGCCTGATGTTCGGCTACGCGTGCAGTGAGACACCCGAGTTGATGCCCACGCCGGTCATGTTCGCCCACCGTCTCGGTAGCGAGCTCACCAAAATCCGCAAGAGCGGCAAGGTGAAGTGGCTCCGCCCGGATGCGAAGTCGCAGGTCTCTGTCCGCTATGTGGACGGCAAGCCCACCGAGGTGGTCAACGTCGTCATCTCCACGCAGCACACGGCCGATGTGGCCCACTCTGAAATCGAGTCGTTCCTCATTGAGAACGTCATCAAGAAGGTCATCCCAGCCTCGATGCTGAACGATAAGACCGAGTATCTCATCAACCCGACCGGTCGCTTCGTAGTCGGCGGCCCGCAGGGCGACTCCGGTCTGACCGGCCGTAAGATCATCGTGGATACCTACGGCGGTTGGGGTCGTCACGGCGGCGGCGCCTTCTCGGGCAAAGATCCGTCCAAGGTTGGCCGTTCGGCCGCCTATATGGCGCGCTGGGTAGCCAAGACCATCGTCGCCTCCGGTCTCGCTTCCATTGCCGAACTCCAAGTCGCCTACGCCATCGGCCATCCGAAACCCGTCAGCGTTTACGTCGACACTTTTGAAACTGGAATTGTGCCTGACTTCGTCATCTCCGAGGCCGTGCAGCAGGTGTTCAGCTTCAAGCCGGCCGACATCGTCAAGCAGCTCAACCTGCTCCGTCCGATTTACCGCGAGACGACCAACTACGGGCACTTCGGCAAAGCCGGCCTCCCGTGGGAAATCACCAACAAGTCCGCCGCCCTCAAAGCCGCGGTCAAAGCCCTCACCAAGAAATAATCTCTCCCGCGCTCACGCGCACTTTTCCCATGGCCAAATCCTCTTCCACAAAGCCCAACGCCGACTTCCACGTCAAAGACATCACGCTCGCTGACTGGGGCCGCAAAGAACTCAACGTCGCCGAGCACGAGATGCCCGGCCTTGTCTCGCTCCGTAAAAAACACGGCGCAAAGAAGCCCCTGAAAGGCGTTCGTATCACCGGTTCGTTGCACATGACGGTTCAAACTGCCGTGCTCATTGAGACGTTGGTCGAACTCGGCGCCGATGTGCGCTGGGCTTCGTGCAATATTTTCTCCACCCAAGATCACGCCGCTGCCGCTATCGCCAAGGCCGGCGTCCCCGTCTTCGCTTGGAAAGGTGAGACCCTCGAAGAATACTGGGACCTGACTTGGAAAGCCGTGAGCTTCCCCGGCGGCAAAGGCCCGCAGATGGTCGTCGACGATGGTGGGGACGTCACGTTGCTCCTTCATAAGGGATACGAAATGGAGCTTGGCAGCGATTGGATCAGCTCCGCTTCCGGTTCTCACGAGGAGCAGGTCATCAAAAACCTCCTCAAGAAGATCGGCAAAGCCCAGAAGGGCATCTTCACCGCGATGGTGAAAGACTGGCGCGGCGTCTCGGAAGAGACCACTACCGGCGTTCACCGCCTCTACCAGCTCTACGAACAGGGCAAGCTCCTCGTTCCGGCGATCAACGTTAACGATTCCGTCACGAAATCGAAATTCGACAATCTCTACGGCTGTCGCGAATCCCTCGCCGACGGTCTGAAGCGCGCCACCGACGTCATGATCGCCGGCAAAGTTGCCTGCGTGTGTGGCTACGGTGACGTGGGCAAAGGCTCCGCGTTCTCCCTGAAGGGCTTTGGCGCCCGCGTCATCGTTACCGAGTTCGACCCCAGCAACGCCCTCCAGGCCGCGATGGAAGGCTTCGAGGTCAACACCCTCGAGAGCACGCTCGGCACCGCCGACATCTACGTTACGACGACGGGCAACAAAGATGTCATCACGCTCGAGCACATGGCGAAGATGAAGGACCAGGCTATCGTCTGTAACATCGGCCATTTCGACAACGAGATCCAAGTGGACCGGCTCTACAAGGCGAAGGGCGTCAAGCGCACGACCATCAAACCGCAATACGATCAATTCGTATTCCCAAGTGGTAATACGATGTATCTCCTCGCCGAAGGCCGCCTCGTAAATCTCGGCTGCGCCACCGGCCACCCGTCGTTCGTCATGTCGAATTCCTTCACCAATCAGACGCTCGCCCAGCTCGATCTCTGGAAGAACAGGGATACTTACAAGGTCGGCGTTTACCGTCTTCCGAAGCATCTCGACGAAGAAGTCGCCCGTCTCCACCTCGAGAAGATTGGCGTCAAACTGACCGTCCTTTCGAAGTCGCAGGCCGAATACCTCGGCGTGCCGGTCGGTGGTCCTTACAAGGCCGACCACTACCGCTACTAAGCGGATCGCGGTTCTCGCGCCGCTCTCCAAAATTCAAGAGCGCAGGTCCCGGAAGGGGCGGCGCTCTTTTTTTACCTTAAATCGAGACCGGTGCAGAGCAGATGGGAGTTTTATCGGCGCTGCGTTCAACTCAACCACCCCTTGGGCGAAGGCCGGTGTGCTCGCGTTGACTTGAATTGGTCCGGTTGCCCTCTGCCGGGATGAAGCCGACGCATTCACCCTGGTGCGGGGCACTCAGTTGGATTTTCACGGCGAGACAGGCCGAGCGAAAGTGGTGGTTCACGGTGATTTAAGTCCGGAAAATATCGCCGCTTCGAAATGTGTATCGTGAATCTTTATCAGCATGTGCACCACGGCTGAAGAAAAATATCGCTGACGCCGAAGCCAGGCGCGCGACCGCAGTGACGGTGCGGCGCGGATCAAGGAAGGCGATTGGCGGGGAGTTAACTGCCGTCGGGTCTGACGGTGCTCGCCTGTGGGCTCGCAGGCATTTTGAAATCGGCGACGGCGTCCGGCTTCGTAGGGTCGAAGGGGATCGCGTCGGCGGCAAGATGCTGGGCGAGATCGAGCTTCGCGGCGCGGATGCCGGCGACGACGCATTTCGCGAGTTCGTAACTGCCGTAATTGTTGTGATGCGTGCCGTCTTGGAAGGCGGAGCCGATCTGCATCGGACCGAGCGCTTCGTAGAACTGTGCGCTCAGGGCGTTAAGGTCGATCAGCGCGACTTTCTGCTCGCGGGCGACCGAGCGCACGGCCTCTGGGTAGTGACCGAGGGTGTTCTGAATTTTGCCAGCACCATCGAGACTTTTACGGTGCATAGAGGTGACGAGCACGGGAATGCCACCATGGGCGCGAGCGGCGGCGACGAAGCGTTCGAGATCGGCTTTGTAAGACGTAAAGGCGCCGATGCCGACGCCCCGCTCCTTCATGTCGTTGTGGCCATATTGAATGAAAAGGTAGTCGCCGGGCCGCATCACGCTCACGACTTTGTCGAGGCGCCGCGCGCCGAGAGAGCTGCGCAACGACTCGCCGGATTGGGCGTGGTTGGCGACAGCGACGCGATCGTCGAAAAAACGAGGGAGCATCTGGCCCCAGCTGTTCCAAGGCTCCTTGGGTTGATCGCACACGGTGGAATCGCCGAGGAGGAAAACGGTCGTCACATCTTCGACGCGGGTGATCTCAAGCGCGCTGACGCAAGGGTGGGGACCGTTGAACTCAAGGGTGAGTTTGTCGTCCCAGTTGACGAGTTCGGAGGTGAGTTCGCGTTCCTTCAGGCGCACCACGCCGCCAGTGCTGATCTTGGCCGTGCGCACGCTGACGTTGAAGGTGCGCGTGATAAATTGTCCCGGTTTCGTCTGAACGGCCTCAAGCATGAGCCGACGCAGTTCGGCCTTGATGGTGGTGTCGCTCTCGTGGGTGGCGTCGCCCAGAGTAACGGTCACGCGGTAGTTGCCTTCGGGCAGGGCGACGGAAAATGAAAACGGGTCTTGGCTGGAAATGGAATTTTTGAGCGACGCCCCCCGACCCGGGTGATCACTCGTCGTCAACTTCGCTCCGAGTTCGAAACCATAGCCGCGCGTGGCCGAGTAAATATCGGCGGGCTGAACCGGCGTATGAACGGGTGAACTCGAGGTTGCTCCGAAATCAAATACCCGCGAAGCCGCAGCGGCGTAGCCTTCCGCCGCACTCACACTGAGAACCCCCATCAAGGTCAGGGTCGCGACAATTTGGCGGCGTAGCACAGTCATAAGAATAATGGAGGGAGTTTGCTGATGGCACCTTGGGCGCCGATTTCGGCTTGGCACTCTCCCTAAGGTCTGACCGTCAGAAAGTGGTTCGAGATCTGGAATCGGCGGTCACTTCGGTTACGGAACATAGTTTTTGCCTGGTTGGCACCAACGTCCGGACCTGGGGTCGGTAGTGCCATGTCCATCGACAAAGAAAGCAATGGTCTGCCGACAGTGAACGTCCAGCGGCGCACGACCAAGGTGAACCTCTGGATGGTTATGGCCGTCTTGTTCTTCTTCGCGGTGATGACGCTGGTTGCTTTTAGGATATCGCGGGAAACGCCCTCTCCGGGCGCGGATAAGCGGGCACCGGCTGAAACAAATGCCATCCCAAAGCCATGACCCGAAGGGTTGGGGTTTGGTTAAATAATAGCTTTTCAATGAAAATTTCCGAACGGAGAGCCCTTGTGGTGGGCAATGGATGGAGCAGCGATTGGGGACCGCGCAAGCTGGCCGGACTAATTGTAGTCGTGAGCGTGATTTCTGGTGGTGATGTGCGCGCGGACACACCGCAGTTGCTGGAGAAGGCGATCACTCAATGGGCCGAGGGGCGGGAAGATCTGGCCTTCACGCAGCACACGCGATTTTTGTTCGACGACGGCAAAATCAAAGAGGAGCGCATTGAGCGCTACGATCCCTCACAGCCCGACAGCCGACGTTGGCGGTTAATTGAAATCGATGGGCTACCCGCGACCGAGGCGCAGCGCGAAAAATGGGAGACAACCAAAAACGGAAAACCGAGAAAGAAGGTCGTCAAGCCGCCGGCCGACTACCTCGATCTTGAGCGGGCGCTGTTGGTGGACGAAACGTCCACGAGTGCACGTTTCAACGTTGGTTTGCGACCGGAGGCCGCGCGGTTGCTCGCCGTCGAAAAAATTGCCGTCGTCATCACGGTCGAAAGGGAGAGTGGGCGCATCTCTCGCATCGCCGCCAATCTACGCCAGCCGATCCGCGTGCTGCTCGGGTTGGCCCGGATTACGGACTTGGATATCGACGTCCGTATTGAACCGACTGGCCAGTCGTCACCCCAACAGGCAGGTCAGGTTCTGACGGGGAGCACGGCGCGGGTGACGATGTCGAAGCTGGGTTATCCGATGGAATACACGTGGAGCGATTTCGAGCGCGTGGCTTCCTATCGCGAGCGCGACTAGCCGATCCTTTGCTCTGATTCTTCCGGCACCCTTACCGCTGGAATTTTTTCCGACCCTGATAGTCGTGGACAAAAATACTAATCACCAGCCAGAAGCTGCCCGCGGCGGCGGCGAGAAAGCAGAGGATCGCCAGCCCGGGGAAACCGAAAAGCTGAAACGGTGTCGCGACGCGCATGAGGAGAGACGCGCCGACGATCAGTCCGGCCAACACGATGCCCATGGTGATGCGGTTCGCGATCTTCTCCATGCCGTCCATCACGAGTTTGGCGTCGGAAGCTTTTACTTTTACTTCCAACTCGGAGTTGGTGACTGCGTCCATGATGCGGTTGAGCCGCGACGGCAGGCCCGAGGTGAAATCTTTCATTTCTAACAGCGTGCTGTAGATGTTCCCCTGCGTGAGTTCTCGGCGCAGGCGCTGCGACATCAAGGCGGAGACGTTACGCCTGATGGATGCGTTGGTATCGAACTCTGGGTCCAGAACGCGGCCCACTTCGTCCAGTTGCAGCATGGTCTTCCCGAGCAGCACCAGTTCACTGGGAACGATAAGACCGCAATCTTGGGCGATGCCGCTGACTTCGAGCACCGAGCGGCCGACGTTGAGCTGCTCCAAGCCCTGATCGCGTCGCAGGGCGACCAGCTGGGTGATGCGCCGTCGGAAATCTTGCGCTTTAAATTCTTCCAATTTTTCGCTCATGCGGATCGCAACCTCTGCGGCGGCCTCGCCGTTGCCTTCACTGATCGCGACCAGGATTTTCAGGAGCCCCTCCTGCATGGCGGGTGCCGTGTGGCCGACCATCCCCAGATCGATCAGGGCGATGCGGCCGTCGTCAGTGATGAAGACGTTGCCGGGATGAGGATCGGCGTGAAACATGCCGTCTACGAGCACTTGCTGCAGATACGCTTTAAACAGCTCCTCGGCCAGCGGTGCGCCTTTAAGGTCCATTCGAGCAAGCGGACTGAGCGAGGTGATTTTCCGGCCCTGCACTTCGTCCATCGTCAGGAGGGATCGAGTGTAATAGTCCGGCACGGGCTGCGGCACTTGGATGAGTTTGAATTCCCTGAGGTTTTTACCGAGGGTGATGAGGTTGTGGGCTTCGCGCTCGTAGTTGAGCTCCTGCTGGATCGCCAAACGGAACTCTGCCAGAATGACGAGAAATCGGTGCCGACGTCCGAGCGCAGTGTGCCCGTCGAGAAAGGCCGCAATCTGTTCGAGCACCTCGAAGTCCTCCGCGATTTGCTGGCGGATTTTCGGACGCTGCACCTTCACGACCACGGCCCGGCCGTCGCGCAACTTCGCGCGATGCACCTGGCCCAGCGAGGCAGCGGCCATCGGCTCAACTTCAAAGAGTGAAAACGCCTTGGAGACTCTGACGCCCAATTCGGTCATGACAATTTCCTCCACCTCGGCGTAGGGAAACGGTTTTACTTTATCCTGCAGCCGCGCGAGTGCCTTCAAATAGGCGTCGGGCAGCAGATCCGGGCGACCGGCGAGCACCTGACCCAGCTTCACGTAAGTCGGCCCCATCGCCTCCAAATCATCCGCCAGATGCTCGGGTGAAGCTTCGCCGGTGGCGGGCGGGGTGTTCGCTGGTGGGGACGGCTGGTCACCGGCGGGAGCGGATTCATCGACGCCGAAGCCTTCCTCGGAACTCATTTGCTGCACCAAGTCGGAGCGGCCGTATTTCCAAAGCAGAGCTACAATTTGCCGGTAACGTTTGAGATGAGATGCTGAGAATTTCATGTAAAAAGGGGCGGGCCCGTGAGCCGTGATGGGCAAGCGGCTGGGCTCGGGTTGGTGAACGGAATGAACAGGGACGGGAGACCCGTGATTTGCCTCATGGCTCCCCGCGGCCGTTGATTGTCATGCGCTGATCGCGCATCTGGGTTCGCGGTGGAACTGAAACGGTGGTCAGCGTTCCAATTCGCCAACGAAGCCTCCTTCGCCAAAATCATACCCCATTTTATGTTCAACGCGGCCAAAGATGCACTGACCAGCCGGGCGGCCGTAACGTGGGCTAATAATTTGATCGCCCGCTACGGCGAAGTTCAGCATTTGAAAATCGATTCACGCCTCAAGACGCTTGAAGTCTCCTGCCAGCTGAAGGGCGAAGTCACGCCCATCACGGTGAGAATTGAAAACTACCTCGTGGAAACCGAGGGGGACAAACGATTCCTGCGCGCGTCCCGCTTCACTTGCACGCGTCCGTGGTTGCAGGCCGTGCTGTCCGATCACGGCCCAAAGCAGCGAATTGAACTGCCACCTTGGGCGGCAGCGGCGCTTTGAGGCAGTCTGGCGGAGAGGGAGGGATTCGAACCCCCGGGACCTTTCGGCCCAATGGTTTTCAAGACCATCGCGATAGACCACTCTGCCACCTCTCCGGAACCGGCTGCGGAAGCTTCGTGCTCAGCCTGCGGCTTTCAATCGCGTTTTTTGCCGAGACAGACCTGCAAGCGTAATCGCGGTGAAACTCGTCCTCGACATTCCTGGTCGCGAGTTGCCGGCGTTAGCTGTTGAAGACAAGGTGGAGTGTGGCTTCGCAAAAGCATCTTCTGGTCGATGGCGCGAATATCCTGCACACGTGGCCGGAACTGCGCGCGTTGCTCCGTCGCGAACGCACCGCGGCGCAGGCGAGGCTCATGAGTGAGTTATCGGCGGCCCACGATAGTGAGGGAGTCCGCGTTACCGTGGTGTTTGATGGCAGCGGGGCTGAACTTGAGGTGACCTGCCCGGGCGGGCTGCAGACGTTTGCGGTGGTGCGCACGCCGAGGGGCATGACGGCCGATGATTTTATTGAGCGTTGGGTAGGCCGAGCGGATGAGCCCGCGGCATGTTGGGTCGCGACAGGCGATGTAGGCGAAGGACGCACGGTCGCCGCACTCGGTGCGCAATGGATCACCCCGGACCAGCTGGCGGCCTGGACGCGGCGAGCAGCGGGCGGTCTTGATGCGAAACTTGCTGGACGCGGCCGCGAGAATGACCGGAAGTGGCAGCGCCGGTCATGAATAAACCCATCGCGAGCGTTGCGGAAATGCAGGGAACTTACGGGGCGTATTCGTTTTCGGAGCACCTATTGCAAAAAATCTGGCTCCGAGGGGATTTTGACCGTGCGGGTGCCGTAACCATGTCGGGTGAACGGGTGAAGATTTTGCACCCCGGACAGTGGAACCGGCTCGGCGGTCCGGATTTTAAGAATGCCCGACTGCAAACGGGCGATGGGCCTGAGATTTTCGGGGATGTCGAATTGCACCTGCGGGCAGAAGACTGGGCCGCGCATCGGCACGCCAAGGATCCGGCTTATGCTCGGGTTGTGTTGCACGTCGTGCTATTTCCGCCTGCCGCGGGATACGTTACGCGAGACGGATTCGGAGCAGTAATTCCGATGCTTCCGCTGCTGACGCTGCTCCGACACGACTTGGAAGAGTTTGCCGCGGACGAAGCGATTGAGCGGCTGGCAGCGCGTCCGGTGGGACGGATCGTGGAGGAGTTGGGCGCGCTTCCGTTGGCTGAACTTACGGCGCGGCTACGCAGTCTCGCCGGTGCGCGTTGGCGGCAGAAGGTTCACTTCGCGCGGTTGCGGGTGCAACGGCTGGGATGGGACGCGGCGTGCCACCAGACGGCGCTGGAAATTCTCGGCTATCGGTTTAACCGTTCGCCGATGCTGCGCCTCGCCGCGCGGTTTCCGCTGGAATTGTGGTCATCGGGCCAAGTAACTGTGGAGACTTTGCTGGCGGCGGAGTCCGAGGCTTGGAGTTTGCAAGGGGTGCGGCCGGCGAACCAGCCGCGCACGCGTCTGACTCAATATAAGGCTTGGGCGCACTCTCGGCCCGACTGGCCAAAGCGGCTCGTTGCTCCGGGTGAAATTTGGCCACAAGTTTCCGCGGAAGCGGCGACGCGGGGCGTGCGTCGCGAGCATGGGTTTGGGCGCTGGGGGGCTAGATTGGCCGACGAAGTCTGTGGTGGGGCGGTGGGTGGAAGCCGTTTCGAAACACTGATGGTTGATGGGTTACTTCCGCTGGTGGCTGCACAGGGAACGATGGAGGCAGAATTATTTGGCGCGTGGTTCCACTGGTTTCCAGGCGACCTACCACCGCTGATGACGCAAGCTTTGCGCGACCTCGGGGTTGTGACGTCGAAGCAGCAACCGGCGATCAATGGATTTGCGCAGGGTTTGTTGGGCTGGTGGTGGCAACGGGAGGCCACAACTGCTACCTCCGAGGGGCGCGGGGCTTGACAAACTTTCGGCGCCTTCGGTAAGTTTCGAGGTTCAATCAACCACACTTTGCAAAAAGGTGGGCCCTGCGGCCCGCTTTTTTTTTCCTTAAATATCACACTATGAGCAGCGAAATTCTGTCCGTTCTTGAATACATGGAGAAGGAGAAGGGTATTCCGCGCGCGGACATGATCTCCACGATCGTGAACGCGTTAAAGACTGCCGCGCTGAAGGGCATTAACTCCGGCCAGGAGCTTAAGATCGATATCAACCCCAAGAATGGTCAACTCCACGCTTGGTCCGTGCTGAAGGTCGTCGACTCCATCGGCAACCCCAAGACGGATATCCACGTCGAGAAAGCTCAGGCCTTCAAGCCCGGCGCAGTCGTGGGTGACACCATTGAGCGCGAGATAGATCCCTCTTCTCTCGGCCGAATTGCCGCCCAGACGGCGCGCCAAGCGGTAATGCAGCGTTTGCGTCAATTTGAGAAGGACCGGATCTTTGACGACTTTAAGGATCAAATCGGTAACATCGTTACCGGCACCGTGCGTCGGCGTGAGCGCAACGATATCTTCATCGATTTGGGCAAGGCTGAGGCCGTCATGCCCGGCAAAGAGCAAGTTCCCGGCGAGGAATATCAGCCCGGCGACCGGATTCGTTGCATTCTGCTGGAAATCGAGAGCACCCCACGTGGCCCCGAAATCATTCTCAGCCGCGCGAGTCCCAAGTTTGTTCGCCGTCTCTTCGAGCTCGAAGTGACCGAGATCGCCGACGGCACCGTTAAGATCGAGGCGTTTGCCCGCGAGCCCGGTTACCGCACCAAGATCGCGGTCACCAGCACGGATCAGAAAGTGGATCCGGTCGGCGCTTGTGTCGGCGCTCGTGGAGCCCGCGTGAAGACGATCGTGCGTGAGTTGAACGGCGAGAAAATCGACATCGTTAAATACTACGCCGATCCCAAGGAGATGATCATCGAGGCCTTCAAGCCCGCCACTCCGCGCGAAATCATCATCGACGAGAAATCGCATCGCATCCTTCTGAAAGTCGCGACGGACGATCTCGCCATCGCCATTGGTCGCAAGGGCCAGAACGCCCGTCTGACCTCACGTCTCATCGGCTGGCGTCTGGACATCGAGGAATTCAAGGCCGCGGGCGACAATCCCCGCGAGACTGCGATCAATGTTCTCTGTAAGACCTTTGGTTTTGATCCCGCCATTGCCGGCCGTTTGGTCGATATGGGCATCAACTCGCCCGCCGCCTTCGAGGGCGTCGCGTCTGAAGATCTCATTGGCGGCGGATTCACCGCCGAGGAAGCGCAGGACATCATCGTTCGCGTTTCGAACTAAGACACTCTACACTTACACCGCCGCCGCACTGAATGAGCACCCGCATCCACGAACTCGCGAAGCAATATAACCAAGAGCCCAAAGAACTGCTCGCTTGGCTCAAGGAACGCGGCTTCGTGTCGGCGGACACTAAATCGGTCTCAAGCACCGTCAGTAAGATCTACTTCGACGAGCTGGAAAAAGAGTTCGGCACCAAGGCGGTTCCGGTCGCACCGGCGGCTCCGGTGGTCGCCCCCGTGGTGGTTGCGAGCAACGAGCCGTCCAAAGTTAACATTCCCGCCGGTGTTTTCGTAAAGAGCACACAGGACTTGGCCCGCGAAAGAGAGGCGGTCGCTGTAGCCAAGGCGGCCGCGCTCAAACCGGCGATAGCTGCGCCTGTGCCCGCGCCGACGGCGCTCGCTGCTCCTGCGCCAAAGGCTCCGGCGCCATTGCCCCCACGTCCTGTCTCAGCTCCTCCGGTTGTGGCTATGCCCGCACCCATGAGCAAGGCTCCGAGCGCACTGCCTACGTTGCCACCACGTGTCACTTCAGCGCCGGCGCCGATTTCTATCCCGCCCTTGCGGGCGCTGCCTACGGCTCCAGCGCCGGCTGTCGGTCCCGCCCCGGTGCCTGCACCGATTGTCGTTTCGCCCGCTCCGGCAGCGGTTATCGCTTCAGCGCCGATTGCGCCTCCGGCGATCAGCAAGGCGCCCAGTGCTTTGCCCTCGATGCCGATTCGTCCCGGCTCGTCGCCGATCAAGGCCCCTCCACTTCCGGGCGCGATGCCCGCGACGGCTAGCGCCGCTGCGGCCAGTTCAGCCTCAGTCACCGTCACCCAAGTTGGCGATGTGAAGCTTATCAGCATGAAGCCGCCGGTGATCGTGCGCGATTTCGCCACGGCGCTGGGCATGCGGCCGTTTCAGCTAATTTCCGAGCTGATGCAGATGGGCATTTTTGCCGCGATCACGCAATCGCTCGACGAGACCGTGGCGGCCAAGCTCGCGGAAAAACACGGTTTCATGCTTGAGGTGAAGCATCGCGGTGATCCGGCGGCGGTTCAGGCCCAGAAGGAAAAAGAGAAAAAAGAGAAGAAGCTCGTGGTCGAAGACGACACCAAGGATCTCGAGACGCGTCCGCCCGTGGTTTGTATTCTGGGTCACGTGGACCACGGCAAAACCTCGCTGCTCGACGCCATCCGCAAGGCCGACGTCGCGGCGGGTGAGGCTGGCGGTATCACGCAGCACATCGGCGCCTACCAGATCGATTTCAACGGCCGCAAGATCACCTTCCTCGACACGCCCGGTCACGCGGCCTTTACGAAGATGCGTTCCCGCGGTGCCAGCGCCACGGACGTGGCGATTCTCGTGGTCGCGGCCGACGACGGCTTCATGCCGCAGACCGACGAGGCGCTTAAGATCGCTCTCAACGAAAAGCAGATCCACGCCGACAAATTCGCGCTGCTCGTCGCCGTCAACAAGATGGACGTCAAGGGCGCGAATCTGGATCAGGTCAAAGGTCAGATGCAGCAGCGCAACATCGCTCCCGAAGATTGGGGTGGCGAGACCGTGACTGTTCCGGTTTCCGCGATCAAGGGCACCGGTATCAACGAGCTGCTCGAGATGATTCTTTTGCAGGCGGACGTGCTGGAGTTGAAAGCCAACCCGAAAGCCGAGGCCAGCGGGGTGATCATCGAGTCTCAGGTTGACGTGGGCCGCGGTCCGCTCGCGACGGTCATTGTGCAGCGCGGCACGCTCCGTGTCGGTGATGCTATCGTTTGCGGCCCGAATTGGGCCAAGGTGCGTGCGATGTTCGACGATCAGGGCAAGCCACTCAAAGAAGCGCCACCGTCGACCCCGGCGCGCGTGATCGGCTGGACCGGAACGCCGGACAGCGGAGCCACCTTTAAAGTCGTCAAAAATTCCCGCGAGGCCGAGAAGCTTGCGGAGGAGGAGCAATACCGCCTCAAGAAAATCACCACGACGGCCGATGCGACGCCGAAGGAAATGTCGGTTGATACTCTCTTCGCTAACATCGCCGCTACCCAGCAGAAAGTGCTGAAGCTTGTCATTAAAACCGATGTATTCGGTTCTACCGAGGCCGTCCGCAACATTCTCGAAGGAATCAAGAGCTCCAAGGTTTCCCTAGAAATCGTGTCCACAGAAGTCGGCATCATCACGAAGAACGACGTGCTTATGGCCGGTGCGGCCGGCTCGGTCATCATCGGGTTCAATACCAAGCTTGAGAACGGTGTTACGCCGCTCGCCAAACACCACGGCGTGCGCATCGAAACCTACGCGATCATCTACGAACTTGGCGACAAGGTGCGCGAGATGATGGCCGACCTGCTTGATCCCGATCTCAAAGAAACAAAGACCGGCGTAGCCGAAGTCCGCGCCACGTTCCCGTTGGCCAAGGGTTTTGTGGCCGGCTGTCTCGTCACCGAGGGAAAGATCAACCGCAACGCTTCCGCGCGCGTCCGCCGCGGGAAAGAAATTCTGCACGAAGGCAAGATCGGCACGCTCAAGCGCTTCAAGGACGATGCGAACGAAATTCGCGCCGGCCTCGAGTGTGGCATCAAACTCGATGATTTCAACGGTTACCAGAAGGGCGATCTCATTGAATGCTTTGAGGTGCAAAAAGTCCGGGCTGCGCTTTAAGCTGAAGTTCCTGCCCGTCGGGAATTTTAACTGAAGCTGCTACGACCGTCATATTCCCGACTCGCCTACTAGGCCCCGCATCCCGTGAGCAACCGCACCGTCCGCATCAACGAGCTCATTCACCGCGAGCTTAACGACATCCTGCGCCGCCGTTATCAGACCGAAGCGGTGGCGATCACTGTGACCGAGGTGCGAATTTCGACCGATCTGCGCGACGGCAAAGCCTTTGTCGCCATCCTTGGTGACGACGAACTCATCATTCGCCGCATGGCTTGGCTGCGCCGGCAGGCTCGTGATATCCGCGCGGAACTCGCCCTGCGCATCACGCTTAAGTTTTTGCCGAAGCTGACCTACGCGATCGACGAGACGACCCCGCGCAGCGCAAAGGTTCTTCAGATGCTTGACGATATGGTGAAGGCAAACCCTTCGCTCGCCGAGCTACCGACTCCTCCGACGGCGGAGCCCGCCCCACCGTCCCCGACGCCCTGACGTGGAGCGTTACTTTCCAGCCCTTGCGGAGGAATTTATCCGCCTGCGTGCGGCGCTGGTGGGCAAGTCGGTTGCTGTCGTGGGTCATGCCCGACCCGACGGCGATTGCATTGGATCGCAGGTAGCCTTGGCGCGTGTGCTCTCGGCGTTGGGGCACGACGTCATTTGCGTGAACGCTGATCCCGTGCCGCGGCGACTGGAGTTTCTCACCCGGGGCATGGTCTTTTTGGGCCCCGAAGGTGTGCTGGCCCGGGCGGAGCGGCGCGTGGCGGTGTTCGTGGATTGCGCCGATCATGCCCGCGGTGGCGAGCGTTTGAAGGTGAAATTCCCGCAACCGGTTGGCGTGGTTGACCACCATCTCTCCAATGCCGGCTACGCTGCGCTGAATCTCATCGATACGGCGGCAGCGGCGACCTGTGAGATTCTCGCGGGGCTTTTTTTCGACGCGGGGGTGATGTTCGACGCGCAGACAGCCCAGGCGCTTTACACGGGAATTTTGACCGACACGGGCCAATTTCGCTTTGGCGCGACGTCGCGTCGCTGCTTCCTCATCGCGGGAGAACTTGTTGCGCGCGGGGCTAATCCCGCCGAGGCCGGGTTTGAACTCTATGAGCGGGAGACGGTCGGCAAACTGCAGTTGCTCCAGCGCTTCCTCGCGTCGCTGCACCTCGAGTGCGGCGGGAAGGTTTGTATCGGCACCTTGCCGGACGGAATTTTCGCCGAGACCGGCACCACGGTTGAGGATACGGAAGGTCTCGTCGACTATGCGCGCAGTATCGAAGGCGTGGAAATCGGCGTGCTCATCGAGGCGCGTCCCCATGGAGCGGTGAAAGCGAGCCTGCGGGCGAAGAATCCCGCTTATCGCGTTGATCGTATCGCGGCGCAGTTCAACGGTGGCGGTCACGCCTGCGCGGCGGGACTTAACCTCAAGTCCGGGGCCGAGGATTTTTATCCGCGTCTCGTCGCCGTGCTCGCGCAAAGTCTCGCCCAAGTCGCCGCCAACTCTGTTTCTCCCTGAGCCATGTTACTGCCCGCCAAAGATCTCGACGGTATCCTGCTGGTAGACAAGCCGGCCGACCACACCTCGCATGACGTAATCGCGCGCCTGCGCGGCAAACTCCGCATGAAAAGGATTGGCCACGCAGGCACCCTCGATCCGATGGCGACGGGGCTGCTCGTGGTGCTCGTCGGCAAGGCGACGTCGGTTTCGCAGTATCTGATAAGCTTGGACAAGGAATACACCGGCACGATCAAGCTTGGGGTGACCACCAATTCACAGGACGCCGATGGGGAAGTGCTCGTGACCCGGCCCGTGCCGCCGATGTTGACCGAGGCCGACGTGTTGGCTGCGATTAAAACGATGATCGGTGATCAATACCAGATGCCGCCGATGTTTTCCGCGATCAAGATCGACGGCGTCCCGCTCTACAAACTGGCGCGCAAGGGCGAGGAAGTCGTGCGCGAGCCCCGCTTCATTCGCGTGATGAGCTGGGAGCTGACGCGCTTCGCGCCGCCTGAACTCGATTTCCGTGTGCGCTGCACGAAGGGCACCTACGTCCGCACCTTGGCGCACGATCTCGGCGAGAAACTGGGCTGCGGCGGACATCTCGCGGCGCTGCGTCGCACCGCGACGGATAAGCTCACTCTCGAACGCGCGCTCACGATCGACCAGATCAACGCACTCACATTGCCGGAGATTGAAAAACACCTGCTGCACCCGCGAGACGTGGTGCCAAGTATCGCGTTGTGAACCCGCCCGCGCAGTCCGCCGGCCTCGCACACGCGGAGCTCCCCTCGCGGCCGTTGCACCTTGCGATCGGAATTTTTGATGGGGTTCACCTTGGGCATCGCTCCGTAATTGAGGCGGCGGTGCAGTCCGCGCGGCGCAGCGGCGGCGTGGCGGCGGTGCTGACTTTTTCGCCACATCCCAGCGTGTTGTTTCGGCCACGGGATCCCACCCCGCTCATCATGGGGTTGGAGACCAAGATCGCTCTGCTGCACGGATTGGGCGTCGAGGCGGTGATCGCGGAACCGTTCACGCCGGACTATGCGAAGATCGAGGCGGAGGATTTTTTGCCGCACCTGCGCCGCTATCTGCCGCAACTCGCGGCGGTTTACGTAGGAGAGAATTGGCACTTCGGACGCGGGCGGCGCGGGGATGCGGCGATGTTGATCGCGGAAGGGCGGCGGCTGGGCATTAACGTTTTCAGTGCGCCGCGCGTAAGTTTCGATGGCGAGCCGATCAGCAGCACGCGCATCCGCGGTTTGCTGGCGGCGGGCGAAATGATGACGGCCAACACGCTTTTGGGTCACACGTATTCGGCCACGGGCACGGTGACTCGGGGTAAGCAATTGGGGCGGACGATTGGTTTTCCCACGCTCAATCTGGCGTGGTCGCCCGGCTTGCGGCCCAGGCTGGGAGTTTATGCGGCGCGCGTGATTGGCGCGAAATCGACGACTGCACTGCCGGCGGTGGCCAACTACGGTATGCGGCCGACGGTGGAAATGGCGACGGAGCCGCGACTGGAGACGCATGTGCTAGGGGCCTGTCCGTATGATGCTGGCGATAAAATTACGGTGGAATTGCTGCGCTTCTTGCGGCCGGAGATGAAGTTCGTCGGATTGACTGAATTGCAGTCGCAGATCGGGCGCGATGTGGTGACGGCGCGCGCAGAATTTTCCTTGCCCTAAAGCGTGCGACTCGCGTTATTCCACCCTCAGGTTTTTAGGGGACTTTTAGCTCAGTTGGTTAGAGCGTTTCGTTGACATCGAAAAGGTCACTGGTTCGAGTCCAGTAAGGTCCACCATCTCCGGCGAGCGCCGGGTGTGAAATCGGGTTTCAGAGGGAAACTGTTCGGTTGAGGTTTATCGGGGTTGGTCGAAATTGGTGGCCGATGCGAACCAACAGCAAACCACTTAGCGAACCAGATGCGAAACGGACTCGTAACGCCGACGGCGTGCTCCGAGCGCCGTGATCGCACCAGCCAGTTTCTCGTGCAGTGGCGCGAGTGGGTTTTTGAGCCCGTGGGCGGCAAGAGCGCGCGCCGACTCAAGACCGAGGCTTTCGGCACGGCGGCACTCCGGGATGCCCGCGCGGCGGATATCCGGGCAAACATCGCCGAGGGCGTGCCCGCGTCGCGTCTTCCCAAAGCCGTTGCGTCGACATCAGAGGATATATCAGATTTTACCGCAGCTTTTGCTTCTATGCCCAAAAAAGCCGTGGTATCCATGAAGAAAATACCGTCCTACTGCGCTCAGCTGAAAGAGGACTTCGCTTCTTTATTTGTCCGGCGATAGCTCCACTGTCGGCGCGGTATTTAGACCCATCACCCGCTCGGAGATTGTCCGTTGCAATCACGGGAGGCTGGGCTTGGGCGACTTGGGTGCGTATAGTCTGCCGGACGACGGCGGCGATGAGTCCATCCTTATTCTGGAAATGGCGGGGGAGCGTAGCCTCGTTGACCCCGGCGGTGCGGCTGATCTCGCGAGTGGTGGAACTGGCCAGGTCATAGCGGCCAAAGACCTTCATGGCAGCCGCCACAAGGCGCTGACGCGGCGTGTAGATTGGCAAAACGTTTTGTGGTGCTGGAGAAAGTTGTGAAGTGACGGACGCACACACCGCTTGAAAGCGGGCAGCTTTGTGACCTCATAACGCCATGCTTCAATCGCTGAGGATTCGGAATTTGGCCCTGCTGGAAGAAGTTTCGCTCGATTTCGAGGCGGGATTCACGGCGGTGACCGGCGAGACCGGGGCAGGGAAGAGCATCTTGCTTGGCGCCTTGAGCCTGCTCGCGGGTGAGCGGGCGGATAAAACCATCATCCGCCAGGGCGCCGCGGCGTGTGAGGTGGAAGCGGCGCTTTTTTTCGCCAAGGCGAAGGGTATCGACGCGGTGCTGGCCGAACTGGAGTTGCCGGCGTGCGAAGACGGGGTGTTGATTTTGAAGCGGAGCGTGCCGCGCGAAAAGGCGCCAAAGATTACGATCAACGGGAGTCTGGCGACGTTGGCGGCGTTGCAGCGACTCGGAGAACATTGGGTGGACTTCCATGGACCGAGCGAGCCGCGGCGCTTACTCAAGGATAGTTGCCAGTTGGAACTGCTCGATTTGTTCGGGCGGGCCGGTGGAGCGCTGAAAGCTTATCAGGAGAATTACGGCGCTTGGCGCGAACGCGTCGCCGAACGGACGAAGATTCTTGGTGAAACCAAGCTGTCGCCGAGCCAGATCGAATTTCTGCAGAACCAGCTCACGCGCATGGAAGCGCTGGCGCTGACGAGTGAGGCGATCGAGGCGCTGGAGCGTGACTTTTCCCGGATGAATCGCTCGCAGGAATTGATCGAGCTGACGCAGGCGCTGACGAATGGCCTGACGGGCGATGATGGCGTGCAGGGGCGCGTGGCAGGCTTGTTGAGGGAGGCGCATGCGCTCGAGGAAATTGATTCCGCGAGCAAGCCGTTGGCCGAGCGGCTGGCGGCGGCGGCGATCGAGCTCAACGATCTCGGCTCGGAGTTTTCGTCGCTGGGCGCGGAGTTGCAGTTTGATACCGAACAGGCGGAGCAGCTCACGGGGCGGATGAACACGTGGCTGGAGCTCAAGCGTAAGCACGGCGGCGACGTGACGGTGGTGATCGAGGCGCGCGACGAACTGAAAATGCGACTCGAGGTGCAGGGTGATCTCGAAGGCGCGCTGGCGCGGCTGGAGAAACAGATCGCGGACGCGGAACGGGCGATGAAGAAGGAGGGATTGGCGTTGCGCGCAGTTCAAGAGAAGGCGGCGAAGGAGTTGGCAAAGGTCGCGGCCAAGGGCATCGCTCAACTCGGCTTCAAGAAGGCGGATTTTCAGATTCGCGTCGTGGTTCTACCGCAACCGAGTCCAATGGGTGACACGGGGTGCGAGTTTTTGTTTTCACCGAACGTCGGCGAGGCACCGTTACCGTTGAGCCGGATTGCTTCGAGTGGAGAACTGGCGCGGGTGATGTTGGCGCTGAAGACGGTGCTGGCGGATCTCGACGATGTGCCGTTGCTCGTGTTCGACGAGGTGGACGCGAACGTGGGTGGTGAGATCGGGCGCGTGGTCGCCGAAAAGATGGCCGGCATCGCGAAGAATCACCAAGTGCTCTGCGTAACGCACTTGCCGCAAGTGGCGGCGCAGGCGGCTTCGCATCTGGTCGTGACCAAGGACCAATCCACGGATCGCGCGGTCGTGGGCATTGCGCCGATCCAAGCGAACCGGAAAGCGCGGGTGAGCGAGCTGGCGCGCATGCTCGGTGACCGCACGGCAAAGAGCGCGCTGGCGCACGCGGAAGAGCTGCTGGGGAAGTGAGTAAAGTCGCCGCGCCGGGAGGTCCCGGCGCTACCTCGGACTCCGGCACTACCCGTTCAGGCGGTTTGGAAGCTGCGCCACTTATTAAGCGGGCGCAGGGCGAGGGCGATCAGGATGAGTTGGCTCGCGATGAAGATTGAGAGCGCCGTGAAGGCGGCGGCGGTGAAACCGTAACTGTGGAGGCCGACGCCGAGCATGTTGGTGCCGAACCAACTCCAGCTCGTAACGATGTTACCGAAGATCGCGAGGGCCATGAGGCCGCGCGCCTTGATGAGCCCGCCCCAGCGGGCGTGGAGGATGAGCGCGTTCCAAAGGACGATAATGAGCGCGCCATTCTCTTTCGGGTCCCATCCCCAGAACCGGCCCCAGGATTGATCGGCCCAGATGCCGCCAAGGACGGTGCCGACAAAACTGAAGAGCGTCGCGAAGCAGACGATGCCGTAAACCATGCGCGCGAGTGAATCGGCGGTGGCCTTGTCGAGCGAGCGGGTGAGCGAGCCGCGCAGGATGTAAATGATGGCGAGGAAGCCGGCGAGGAAGGTGGCGGCGTAACCGGTCGAGACGATGACAACGTGCGTCGCGAGCCAGAAGTTGGAATCGAGGACGGCCTGCATCATTTCCAACGTATCGCCGCTGAGGGAGAGATGGTGGGCGATGAGGAGCGTGGCGAAACCCGTGAGGCCGGCGGCGACGCTGCCGATCGCGTTTTTATAGATCGCTTCGAGGATGAGGCAGAGGCCGACGGAACCCCAGCCGATGAAGAGCGCCGAGGAATAGAGGTTGGTAACGGGCGGACGGCCTTCCAGCCACATGCGCGTGGCGATGCCAACGGTGGTAGCGAGCCAGGCGAGGGCGACGAGGTAAAAAGCGGAGCGGGCGAGGGGCTCGGGCCATTTGAGCCACGAGAAAATCGCAAGGAGGAAGGCGGCGACGTAGAGCGTCATGCTCGCATAGAAGGGCTCTGCGGCGTTGAAGCGGACTTCCGCGTGGGTTTTCTGCATCTGTTTACCGAAGCGTTTGCCGACTTGGGCGCTGTAGAGGTCGATTATTTTGTTGAACTGCTCGGGCTGGTTTTGGCGCCATGCATAACTCAGTCCCGCGAAGGCCAAAACGCTGGGATCAACCGTGCCGCGCTGGAAAGAACCGAGCAAAGACTGCCCGGTGGTCATCCACGCGGTATCGTCGGTCACCTCCGTCGCGGGCGGAACTGCGAGGATGTTGGTGACCTCCGACATGAAGAGATACCGTTGGCCAAGCTCGATCGTGGCCTTGGCCAGTTCGGCATCGTGCGGCTGACCGGTTGATTTGGCTCGGACGGCGGCGACGCCGGTCGGCAGAAGCTTTTGGAAACTTAATAGCTCGCCGAGAAAGTCGTCTGAAGTTGGGGGCGCGAGGGTGTGCTTGAGCTGCTGGTATTGGACGAGCGAGCCGTAGAGTTGGATGACGGCGTGCTGAAAGGGCGTGCGGACGGCGGCTTCGACGGGGCGGGCCAATTTCGCCTGACGCTCGAGTTCGGGGATTTTGGAACTGATTTTTTCGTAGGAGAAACGAGACCTCGAAGAAGGAAGAAAACCCAGCACGGCAAAAAACTGTTTGGCAGAACTGGTATACCGCACTTTGGCGTCATCCTCCGTGATGCCCATGAGCGTAAGTAAATCCGGTGAATCGATCCGGAAAACGGGATACGTGTCGGCCTTGGCGGATGAGAAGAAAACATTCGTCATCCATTCGGCCGGGGATTCTGTCTGCGGGGCGCTTTCCGCGGCATCACCGACACGTTGCCGTCCCTGAAATTGCAGCAGAGAGCTGCGGGCCACGGTATCGATAGGTTTTAGGCGCCCGTTGAGCAGGACCGGGAGTTCGCCAAAGCCCACAAAATTGAACGACGAGGCGGGGCGCGCGGGCAGGAATTTACCAACAAGATAGAGGGCGCCGAGAACGAGGACGACGAGAGGGATGAATTTTTTCATGCGGCGACGGCTGCGATCTTGCGGCGGCGGGCGATGAAGGCGACGAGGTGAATGCCGAACTGGATGAGGAGCCCGAGGGTCATCAAAGTGCAGGCGATGTAAGGCATCTGCCAACTGGGATTGCGGACCACTTGGAGGATGGTGGTTTTTGGACCGTCGAAGCTGGCCTGATAGAAGGTGAGACCGGCGTAGCGCAGCGGGTTGTTCATGTAGATGAGCACTTCGCGGTCGTCCCGGCCTTCAGGGGTGTTGAGGCGGATGCGGCTGGAGTAATTTTTCGGGATAGCGGTGCCCGCATAACGATCGTTGGAGAATTTCAGGAGCGTGAGTGAAAACGGCTTGTAGTTGCGCTCATACCGGAGGGCGATTTTCCAGCTGCGACCGGCGTATTCGAACCGTTGCGGGGGCATGCCCGGATTGGCGTAGACGAGCCAGGTGCCGATCAAACCGTCGGCGCCGACGAGTTCGACGTAGGCGGCGGGAAGATTACGCTCGTCTTGTTTGTAGGTGAGCGGGAGCGGCACGACGCCGACTTGCAGGCCGATACCCTTGGTCGCGTGGGAGGGAGTGGGCGCTTTCGAATCGTTCTCGGGAATCGTCGCGTTGGGGTAGTAAAGCTTGGGGACGATGCGAAAGGGGAGTTTGGCGTGCTGGATGGCTTCGCCGCGGGCGAGGATTTTTTCGGGAATCACGACGACGTCATCGAAAGCGGCGTCGGTGGTTTCGGTGACGGCGAGTTCGTTGAAGCGGTAACTCTCGGAGTAGTTTTTGGACTGGCCCTCGTCGAGACGGAGGGCGAATTCCTCCTGCCAGAGGCCGGTGAGGAGTTCGCCAATCAGTAGAATGATAAGGCCAACGTGCGTGAGCCAGATGCCGGATTTCTTGGCGCTTAGTTTGAAGCGATAAACTTGCGCGCTGATCAGGTTGATCAGCAGAAAGCCACCGATGAGGTAGCCGCCGGGGAAGACAGGGACGGGGATGTCGCCGACGCGCCACAGGACAAACAGCGAATGAAAATATTTCTGCTGAACGGCCCAGATGCCGAGGTTTACCTGGTCGACGGTCGCGGCGAAGATGAGGATGATGGACAGCGCGAGGAGGACGATGGTGAGCTTCAGCGAAACGAAAAAGTCGCGGAACTGGCGGGTGACTTCGTTCATGGCGTGGCGCCGGCGGCGCGGACGGTTTGGAGGAAGGCGGCGAACGCGGCCTGCTCGCGGGCGACGAGCGGGGCGGGGCCGGAGAGTTTGAAGAACCACGTGGCGCCGTTCACGGGGATGATAGCGCCGAGCACGCGGAGCGGGGCGGCGGGCGTGCCGCCGGTGAAATCGGCGACGGTAAGGTGGAGATTGTTAGAATCGACGTGAGTGGTGGCCGTGGCGAGTTCCGCAGCGGCGAGCGGGGCGAGCTGGATCTGGCCGCGCCAGCGGTTGACGTTGGCGAGATCGCCGCCGACGTCGCCGGGGAAGGCGGTAATGGAGAAATCGGCGGTGGCACCGGCTTCACCGGAAATGGCGTAGCTGGCTTTACGCATGGCGGAGGCGGGCTTGGCGGTCCAGTGTGCGGGGGCGCTCCAGATGAGGCCGGGGCCGTCGGGGGTGGTGTGGGCGGAGTTGGCCATGCTGGCGCCGGGGCTCGCGGGGGTTGGCGTGGCGGGCGTTGAAGCGGTGGACGTGGCCGCGGGCATTACAGGGTCTTTTTCCTTCGGCACGCGGTAGCTCGCGATCTTGGGATCGCGGCAGGCGGAGAGCAGGAGCAGGGCGACCGCGGCGAGGGGTGGCAGACGAGAACGCATGAGAGTGGACAGCTATCCGGTGGGCGCGGGAAAGTTCAACCCTATCTGTGCAAGTATCAGCAGGAGGCGCGGGGTTGGATTAGAAACCGGTGGCGGCCGCCGAATTTAAGGCCGCGTTTCGCCTGAGTTAGTTCGAGGCCGCCAAGGCATTGTTGGGGCAACTTCCGCGCGCAATAGAAGCCCGGCGAGCCGTGGCGTTCGCCTCCCGCACACCCTGCGGGCGTGGGATGCCCAGCGTGGAGAAAAATGGATCGGGCGGGTGACGCCGGCGCCTACTGTTTTAGAATCGTAAAGGAATCACGGATCTCGCCCTTTTCGTTGAGGAAGGTGAAGTCGAGTTTGAGGGCGTCGATGTCGAGCACGCTGGAGCCGATTTCGTTGAGCGAAACGAACATCGCGGGATGGCCGAGTGGAACGGATTTGGGGCCGGCGTGGCCGGCGCTTCCGGTGACGACGGAGACTTCGCCGGCGTGGGCGGTGCGGGTGCGGGGCTTGGTGTAGGCGCCTTTGCCGGCGGGGCGGCCGTCGCCGGGTTGCTTGATGAAAGCCGGGTCCCACGTGGAGCTTTTACCGTAGTGGCCGTCGATGAAGTAGGAGCGTTCATAAACGTGTGAGTGGCCGGTGACGACGAGATCTACGCCGCCCGCTTCGAGAATGGGGAGGATCGTGGCGCGCATGTCGTTCATCCGGCCGGCGGAGTCGCTGTCTTGGTCGGAATCGTGCGTGCCCTTCGTGTAAGTGGGGTGATGGAAGAAGGCGACGATCCAGTCGCGCGTGGTGGCGGCGAGATCGGCGCGGAGCCATTGCGCCATGGCGCCTTCGGCAGAGCGGTCGCTGTCGTGCGAGTCGAGGCAGATGAAGTGAATGTTGGCATGATCAAAAGAGTAGTAGGCCTCGGTGCCGGAGGGAACGCCGCCAACCTGGCCGAGGGTCGGCAGGGTGAAGATGTCGTAGTAAACGCCAGACTGGGTGACGGAGTTGGCGCTTTTGGCATCGTGGTTGCCGAGAGCGGGCCAGAGCGGGGACGTGCGCAGGGTCTTCGGATACATTTCAAAGATGGCTTTTTGGTAATCCGAGTCAGTGCCCTCGGGGTAGGCATTGTCGCCGAGGAGAAGCCAGAGATCGGTGGCGCGGTCGCCCGTGAATTTGTAATATCCGTCGCGCACGTCGGACTGCTCGGCAGACTTGGTGCCGGGATCGCCGAGGACCCAGACGCGGGTGGGTTTGGCGGGGCCAGGCACGGGGGGAGTTACGAAGCTGCTGATCAAACCCTTGGGCGCGGCGTCTTCGCTGGCAGTGGCGGTGACCGGTTTGTCGTTGCCCGTGATCGGCACGTAAAAATAGCGGGTGCCGGGCTGCAGCTTGGGGAGGTTGACGATATGCTCGGTGCCAATGCCCTCAGCCTTGGCCGTGAGGGTGAGTTCCTTGGGGTCGAGGCCGTAGCGAACCACCGAGGCCTCGGTGACGTCGGTGCGCCAGCGGATAACCAAGCTCGTCGGCGTGGGGAGCTGGAGATAGGGGCCGCGAGTGATCGTGGTCGCCGCTTGGGTGGACAACGCGGCGGTAAGCAGGACGACGAAGGTGAAACGGTGACGGAGGCGCATGGTAGATTTTAATTATTAAGAGGAAGGGGTGATGAGAGCGGTGAGTTGGGCAGTGAGCAGCCGAGTGGGCTCGCCGGCGCGGAGCCAATCGGGCAAACGACCGAGCGCGGTGAGTGCGGCGGCGTAGGCGGCCCGGGCTTCAGTGCGACGGCTGAGGGAGGTGAGGAGATCGCCGCGGCGTTTGAGAAAGAGTTCGGGGCGTTCGGCGGTGGCGGCAAGTCCGGCGAGGCGGGCGAGGGCGGCATCGGTGCGGTGAAGCGAAAGTTCCAAGGTGAGAGCGCGCTCGACGAGGCCGGGCGCGGGGCCGAGACGCGTGATGCCCGCGTTGAGGTCGGCGAGGGCGGCGGCGGGTTCGGAGATGAGGGCGTTCGCCTCAAGCCAGAGTTCGGGTTTGGGTTCGGGGATCGCGGCGAGGGCGGCACGGAAATCGACGAGGGCGGCGGACGAATTGTCATTTAGGACGAAGGCGCGGGCGCGGAGGAGGCGGGCGGCGGGATCGTCGGGCTGCCTTTGGAGGATGGGACTGAGGGTTCCGATGGCGGCGCGGTAGTCGCGGCGGGCGAGGTGATATTCGGCCCACGCGAGCGGGAGTTCGGACAGGCGGGGAGCAATTGTTTCCGCGCGGTTCAGATCGGCAAGCGCCTCTTCCCAGCGCGTGTGTTCGACGTAGCACAGGGCACGGCGAACATGGAGTTCGGCGGAGGCGGGGCTCGTGTTGATAATCTCGGTGAGATCGTTGATGGCGACCTCGGTGCCGGGGTGGGCGGGGGCCAGGGTGCCGGCCGTGGCTAGGATTAGGAAGCAGCGCGCAGTCCGGAGCATGGCGTAAATCGTGGTGGCGGTGGGGGCGACGGCAAGGGCGGGGACGTGTCGGACCGGTGACGACTCCCAGCCAGACGTATTTCTAACCGAATGGTTACACTTCACCCTTGGACGGTCCGCCGCATCCCAGCACGCTGGCGGAGCGTAGTAGTCTAAGCAGTTTCTTTCCCCCACCTCATCCATGAAAAATATCTCACGGTCGTTTTGGTTATCGGGCGCATTGTTCGCCCTCGTCGCATCGGCTTCCGCCCAAATTGTCGAGTTTCGCGCCACGATCAACGCGGCGCAGGAAGTGCCCACTAATCCCTCGGCGGCGACGGGCTCAGCTATTATGATCTATGATGTAGCGTCCAACACGTTTGATCTCGTCGTGAGCATCAGCAACTTCCCGGCCACGCTCGCTTCTTCGCACATCCACGAGGGCGCGTCGGGGGTGAACGGCCCGGTTGTCACCAACTTTGGCGGCGAAGCGGTTTACACGCGCAACGGCTCGACACTGACGGCGACCTTCCGCGGAGTGACGCACGGCGGCACGAAACTGACCCTTCTGAAAAACGGAGCTTACGTTAATTTCCATTCGTCGGCTTTCCCGGGCGGAGAGGTGCGCGGACAGCTGATCGCGCAACCGAAGCGGCTAGTGGCGAATTTTACGGTCGCGCAGGAGCAGGCGGCTTTCCCGGCGGCCACGCTTACGGGCAACACCAACGCGTTTGGTGCGGCGGTGATGACGTATGACTCGGGCACGAACGTCGTAAATCTCCGCATCAGCCTCTACAATTTCCCCAATACACTCACGAATTCGCACTTCCACGAGGGTGCGCCCGGCGTGAGCGGTGCCGTGGTTCAAAATCTCGGCGCCGGCACGGTGGTGAACTATGCGCGCGACGGGAATTCGATCACGGGCACGTTTCTTAACCTGACCTACGGGGGAGATCCGGTGAAGCTGCTCACCGGCGGCGCTTACCTCAACTTCCACAGTAATGTTTTCGCCGGCGGCGAATGCCGCGGCCAAGTGATCGCCTCCGAGGAGTTGCCCGGCACCCGCGTCGCGAACGTCTCGACCCGTGGCTTTGTCGGAACCGGCAGTCAGGTTCTCATCGGTGGCTTCAATATCACCGGGAGCGAGCCGGTGCGTATGCTCATCACCGCGAAAGGTCCTTCACTCTCGACGTATGGCGTGACCGGGGTTCTGGCGAATCCAACACTGACAATTTTTGATGGCAGCGGCCGCCAGATGGCTCAGAACGACGACGTAGGCACGCCCGCTGCGGGCACCGAACTGGCCACAATCTACGGCGTGCCCACCAGCACGCTGGAGTCCGCGCTCATCGTGGTTTTACCCCCGGGCAATTACACCGCCATCGTCGCGGGTAGCGGCGGAACTTTCGGAATCGCCCTGCTCGAGGCGACCGACTTGCGAAACAACGCGACGATTCTGTCCAACCGGGCGGCGGGCGCCACCGGAGCCGAGGGTGACGTCTTAGCCGAGTTTAAGCGCGATCTGCGCGCGGCGGCCACGAACCTGCGGTGGGCGGCGGCCAAGCCCACGGGGCGGCCCGAGCCGGAGTTGTGCGTCGGGGTGCCTCTGGGCGTCCAGGCTCCCGCGGCACTGGCGCAGGCTCAGGCACGCTGAGGAGGCCGGATAGCGCATTAAGCGACAATTTTGCCGCGGCCGGCCCCACATGGGTCGGTCGCGGCATTTTTATTTTGTCACCAGAGGGTCGTGGGAAAATAACCGGAGTATGATTTTCTCGCCGTTGGGCGATTCTGCGGTGGCGGTGACATTGGGCGAAGGCATCGACGCGTCGGCATTGTCGGCGGTATCGGCGCTCGCGATGGCGCTGGGTAAAGCGGAGTTGGCGGGCGTTTGCGATGGCGTGCCGGCGTATGGGAATGTGACAGTTTTCTACGATCCCGGGCTGGTGGC
>JACMRG010000313.1 GCA_014376585.1 Opitutaceae bacterium
AACATCGCCGGCACCCAACTGGCCGACCTCTGCGCCCATCCCGCCGCTCGCAAAATCCTGAACCCAAGTCAGCCCAACCAAGCCTATGACATCATCGCCCGCCGCCTCTACCGCCGTGATGCCGTCTCCGGATGGAAGGTCTTCCCCTGACCAACAAAAAAGCGGCCCCGAGTAAACCCGGAGACCGCTTTCCGACCGAGAATTCCCAGTCCATGTTTGAAACGTCGCCCACCGCTCTTCCCATGTCAACCCCACCCTGCCAATCCGCCGAGAGCGCCGAAGTGCTGGGCAACATCAAGGCGCTGCTATGAAGGAGGGATGGCAGACAAAGACGTTGGGCGAGGCGTGTGAAATGTATCAGCCAAAGACCATCTCAGGAAAAGACTTGGTCGAGGACGGAGCATATCTCGTCTATGGCGCGAACGGCGTCATTGGCCGTTACAACAAATTCAATCACGAAGAGCCTCAACTTCTTATCACTTGCCGTGGCGCTACGTGCGGCTCGGTCAATATCTCCGCACCACGTTCATGGGTCACTGGCAATGCAATGGTGGTGCGCCCCAAGAACGGATCTTTGGAAATGCGCTACTTGGAATATCTTTTCCGTGGCGGAATAGATATTTCCAAAGCGATCACAGGGGCAGCGCAGCCGCAAATCACCCGGACAAACCTAGAGCCGCTAGAAATATCCTACCCCGAGTCGCTGGCCGAACAGCAGCGGATCGTCGGCCTGCTGGACGAAGCGTTTGAGGGCCTCGCCACCGCCAAAGCCAACGCCGAAAAGAACCTCCAGAACGCCCGCGCCCTCTTCGAAAGCCACCTCCAATCCGTCTTCACCCAGCGCGGCCCGGGGTGGGTGGAGAAGCATTTGAAGGAGGTCTGCGAGAAGATCACCGACGGCACGCATCAAACGCCGAAGTATTTTGATGAGGGCATTGTCTTTCTTTCATCCCGCAACGTCACCAGCGGGACAATCGATTGGGATCGCATCAAGTATATCGACACGAAGCAGCACCTTGAAATGCACAAGCGAGTTGCACCCCGGCGAAACGACATCTTGCTCGCAAAGAATGGAACTACCGGCGTGGCAGCAATCGTAGATCGCGACACCACCTTCGACATCTACGTGAGCTTGGCGCTGCTGCGGGCGCTCCCAGTGATGCGTCCGCGTTTCCTTCTCCATTTCATTAACTCGCCAGTGGCCAAGGTTCAATTCAACAAGCGGCTGAAAGGTGTCGGCGTTCCCAATCTTCACTTGGAAGAAATCAGGGAAGTTCGATTGGCCTTCCCCGCCGACTTGCAGGCTCAGGACCGTGTCGTCGATGAATTGGACGAACTCCGCGAAGAAACCCAACGCCTCGCCCGCCTCTACGAGCGGAAGCACGCCGCGCTGGAGGCGTTGATCCAGTCGCTCCTGCACCAAGCCTTCACCGGCCAGCTCTGAGTTGCCCACGTTCACGGATTCCTACACTCTCACGACGATCCCATGAGCGACGAACCCCAATCCTCGATCATCCTTTACCAAACCGAGGATGGCCGGACGCGCATCCAGTGCCGGTTCGACGACGAAACCATCTGGCTGACGCAGAAATTGATGGCGGACCTGTTCCAGAAGGATGTCCGCACCGTCAACGAGCACATTCAGAACGTCTTCGCGGAGGGAGAACTGGCGGCCGATTCAGTTATCCGGAAATTCCGGATAACTGCCACGGACGGGAAAAGCTACGAGACCCAGCACTACAACTTGGAGGTGATCATCGCGGTGGGCTACCGCGTGAAATCCGCGCGCGGCACGCAGTTTCGCCAATGGGCCACCGCGCGCCTGACCGAGTATCTCCTCAAGGGCTTCGTGATGGACGACGAGCGGCTCAAAAATCCGCCGGGCAAGGGGCACATTGATTACTTCGACGAGTTGCTGGAGCGCATCCGCGACATCCGCGCCAGCGAGCGGCGCATGTATCTGCGCGTGCGCGAAATCCTCGCGCTGGCCTCCGACTACCAGCCCTCGGCGCCGGAGACGCTCCACGTCTTCAGAATCGTGCAGAACAAATTGCACTTCGCGGCCACCGGCAAAACCGCGCCCGAACTGATCGCCGAACGCGCCGACGCCACCCAACCCAACATGGGCCTGAGCGCGTGGCACCGTGGCGTGGTGCAAAAGGGCGATGTGACCGTGGCGAAGAACTACCTGAGAGAGGGCGAAATCAATGAATTGAACCGTATCGTCGTCATGTTTCTCGATTTCGCCGAGGATCAGGCGCGGCGAAAGAAGGAAATCTTCCTGCGCGACTGGCAGGGGAAGCTCGACGAGTTTCTCCGTTTCAACGACCGCGCCGTCCTGGCCGACGGCGGCAAAATCACCCGAGAGCAAGCCGATGCCATCGCGGCGAAGGAATACGACCGTTTCGCCAGCCGCCGGCGCGAGCAAATCGAGGCCGAGGCGGAGGCCGATATTTTCAAGCAGTTCGCAGACGAAGTAAAAAAACTGCCCACGCCGAAGAAACCCAAACGCCCGAAGCCATGAACGAAGCGGATACGCGCGCCGAGCACATCGATCCCGCTTTGAAGGCGGCGGGCTGGGGCGTCGTCGAAGGCAGCAAGATTCTGCGCGAGCACCGCATCACCGCCGGTCGCATCGAGGGACACGGGCGGCGCGGCAAGGCCGACATCGCCGACTACGTGCTCGTCTATCGCAACACCAAGCTCGCCGTCGTCGAGGCCAAGGCGTGGGACGAAGAACTCACCGCCGGCGTCGGCCAGGCCAAGGACTACGCCGCCAAGCTCGCCCTCCGGTTCACTTACTCGACCAACGGAAAAGGGATTTACGCCATCGACATGGAGACGGGCAAAGAGGGCGACATCGCTGCCTACCCCACGCCCGACAAACTTTGGGTGATGACGTTCGCGCAGGCCAATGCGTGGCGCGACCGTTTCGCCGCCGTGCCGTTTGAAGACAAGGGCGGCTCGCACCCCGGCCGTTATTATCAGGACATCGCCGTCGAGCGCGTCATGCAGGCCATCGCAAAGGACCGCCAGCGCATCCTGCTCACGCTCGCCACGGGCACGGGCAAGACGTTCATCGCGTTTCAGATCGCGTGGAAACTGTTTCACGCCCGCTGGAATCTGAGCCGCGAGGCCACGCGCCAGCCGCGCATCCTGTTCCTCGCGGACCGGAATATTTTGGCGAATCAGGCTTACAACGCCTTCTCCGCCTTTCCCGAGGACGCGCTCGTGCGGATCGAGCCGGGCGACATCAGGAAGAAGGGCAAGGTGCCGAAGAACGGCAGCCTGTTCTTCACCATCTTCCAGACGTTCATGTCGGGGTCGGAGGACACGCCTTACTTCGGCGAGTATTCCCCGGACTTTTTTGATTTCATCGTCGTCGACGAGTGCCATCGCGGCGGGGCAAACGACGAGAGCAGTTGGCGCGATATTCTGGAGTATTTTAAGCCGGCGGTGCAGCTCGGCCTCACGGCCACGCCGAAGCGCCAGGACAATGTCGATACCTACGCTTATTTCGGCGAGCCGGTCTATACCTACTCGCTCAAGGAAGGCATCAACGACGGCTTCCTCACGCCGTTCAAAGTGAAGCAGATTCAGACCACGCTCGATTACTACATCTACACCTCCGACGACGCCGTGGTGGAGGGCGAGATCGAGAAGGGGAAACTTTACGAGGAGAGCGATTTCAACCGCAGCATCGAGATCCGCGAGCGGGAGAAGAAGCGCGTGCAGATCTTCCTGGCGCAGATCAACCCGAACGAAAAGACGTTGGTGTTCTGCGCCAACCAAGCGCACGCGCTGCTCGTGCGCGACCTCATCAACCAGCTCAAGACAAGCAGAGACCCGAACTATTGCATGCGCGTCACGGCGGACGACGGCGAGCGGGGCGAGCAGGCGTTGCGGGATTTTCAGGACAACGAGAAAACGATCCCCACCATTCTCACCACGTCGCAGAAACTCTCCACCGGCGTGGACGCGCGCAACATCCGCAATATTGTCCTGATGCGCCCGGTAAACTCGATGATCGAGTTCAAGCAGATCATCGGACGCGGCACGCGGCTCTACGACGGGAAGGAGTTTTTTACGATCTACGACTTCGTGCGGGCGCACCTCAAATTCCAAGACCCGGAGTGGGACGGTCCGCCGGAGCCGGACGAGCCGTGCAAGACGTGCGGCCAGAATCCCTGTGCCTGCGAAGTGACGCCGCCCCAGCCCTGCGCCCAGTGCGGCCAGTCCCCGTGCGCCTGTGAAAAAGAGCCGTGCCCGGAGTGCGGCAAGGTGGCGTGCAGCTGCGGGACGAAGCGGAAGGTGAAAGTGACACTCGCCGATGGGAAGGAGCGCACCATCCAGCACATGATGCTGACGACCTTCTGGCATCCCTACGCCACGCCGATGAGCGCGCAGCAATTCATGGAGCTGCTCTTCGGCAAGCTCCCTGATTTTTTCCAGAGCGAGGCCGAACTCCGCGCGCTCTGGAGTGCGCCCGACACGCGGGCCAAGCTCCTGCAAGGTCTGGCCGAGAAAGATTTTGGCCACGACAAGTTGGTCGCGATGCAGCAACTCATCGACGCGGAAAAGAGCGACCTCTTCGACGTGCTCGCCTACGTCGCCTACCTGCTACCGCCGGTCACGCGGGCCGAGCGCGCCGAACATGCGCGGGTGTATATCAACTCGAACTTCGACGTGAAGCAGCGGGCGTTTCTGGATTTCGTGCTGCAGCACTACGTCACCGAGGGCGTGACGGAACTGGACCAGAGCAAGTTGAAGCCGCTGCTCCGGCTAAAATATCACGACTCGATTGCGGACGCCGTGGCCGACCTCGGCGGCAAGCCGGAGGAGATCGGCCGGGTCTTTGCAGGATTCCAAAAATACCTTTACGCCGGGAAGTGAAGGCTGCGGCTCAGATACGAGCAGGTCGGGGCGAAAAGCAGAGCGCGAGCGAGCTCGCGGCCGGCGGAGAGACGAGTGGAGCCCGTCATGCACTTTTTTAAAGGTAGCGGCGCGACCTCGGGGTGCGCTGGGATCGGAGGGCATGCGGCGCTCCGGCGGGCCCGGAGGTCCCGCCGCCACCATGCTCGGCAGCGAGCCTCGGAGTGCATGACAGAAGCTAGCGGACGGCGACGAAGACGGCGCAGACGGGGGACGGAACTTCGAGGAGAGGGCCGGTGGGGGTGAGGCGGCCGGATGTTTGGTCGATGCGGAAGATGGCGACGGTGTTGGAGTCTTGGTTTTCGGCGAGGAGCCAGGTGCCGGTGGGGTCGAGGGCGAAGTGGCGCGGGGTCTTGCCGCGGGTGGGGACGGTGTCGACGTAGGTGAGTTGGCCGGTTTTTTCGGCGATGGCGTAAACGACGATGGTGTTGGCGCCGCGGTTGGAGCCGTAGAGGAATTTGCCGCTCGGGTGAACTTGGACTTCGGCGGTGCTGGTGCCTTTGGGGGTGGATTCGCCGGGTGGGAGCGTGGAGATCGTTTGGACGGCGGTGAGCGCGCCGGCGGCGGGGGCGTAGGCGAAGGTGGTCATCGTGCAGAGGAGTTCGTTGATGACGTAGGCGAAGCGGCCGGTGGGGTGGAACGTGAGGTGGCGGGGGCCGGAGCCGGGAGGGACGGTGGTGGATGCGGTTGGGGCCGGCGTGAGACGGGCGGAGGCGGGGTCGAGTTGGTAGGCGACCACGCGGTCGATGCCGAGGTCGGGGGTGAAGGCGAAGCGGTTGTCGGGGGAGAGGACGATGGCGTGGGCGTGCGGGGCTTTTTGGCGGGAGAGGTTTACGCTGGAGCCGGTGTGTTTGATGACGGAGCCGGGGGCGCCGAGGCGGCCGTCCGGTTGGAGGGCGATGGCGGAGACGCTGCCGCCGCCGTAGTTGGCCACGAGGAGGGAGCGGCCGGTGGCATCGACGGTGAGATGGCAGGGGCCGGAGTCGCCGGGGGTTTGTTGGTTGAGGAGCTGGAGCGTGCCGGTGGTGGGATCGAGGGCGTAAGCGCTCAGGCCGGTGGTGGGCGTGCGCTGGGGGGCGCTGCTCTCGTCGATGGCGTAGAGGAATCGACCGTTGGGGTGGAGGGCGAGAAAGGCGGGGTCTTGGGCGGTCGCGGCGAGTTCGACGGGCGAGAGGCGGCCGGTGGCGACGTCGAGGCGGGAGCGGTAGATGCCTTGGCTCGGGGCTTTGGTGTAGGTGCCAAAATAGACGAAGAACTCCGCGGGCGCGGCGGCGGCGGGGGCGAGCAGGGCGAGGAGGAGGGCGGCGATGGGAGCGAGGCGGAGGGGCATGGGAGGAATGAGGACTGGGGGACGGGAGGGAGACCGGGGAGGGTTTTTACGGACTTGGGGTGAGGCGGTTCGGAGGGTGCCCACGGAACACACGGAAGGATCGGAAAAGACAGGATCGGGGGAACGGAAGGTCTCTTTGGAGGGATTCGTCGGCTCGGGGGAACGAAGGGGGAGCTGCGGGTTGGCTAAGGGCGCAGACGCCGGGCCCGGAGGTCCCGGCGCTACCTTGCGGTGCAGATTTACCAGCTGAGTTCGAGGATGCGGCCGGGGGTCATGGGGCGGCCGGTCTGCGTGCCGATGGGGCGGGTGTATTCGAGGATGTAGAGTTTCTTGCCGACTTGGAGGAGGTCGATGGGGCGGGCGAGCGGGGCGAGGAAGGTCTCGGTGCGGGACTCGTAGATGCCGGCGGCGTTCTTTTTGAGGTCGAGGGTGAGGAGATCGTAGCCGACGTCGGGTTGGGTGATAAAGTTGCCGAAGCGGCCGAGGAGGAATTTGCCGCGATAGGCTTCGGGCCAATCAGGGCCGCAGAAGATCATACCGGCGGGTGAGGAGTGGGGCTCGAAGGAGGCCATGGGTTTCTCGGGCGAGCCGCCGGCGGCGGGGCCGAGGTTGCGGAGGGCGGGGGTGAAGGTGAGGCCGGCGGGCGCGGCTTGGGTGTAGGGGTAGGGGTGGCCGGCGGTGGCGGGGGCCTCGCCGTATTGGTAGGGGAATCCGTAATGTTTGCCGCGCTCAACGAAATCGAGTTCCTCGGGGACGTTGGCGTCGGGGCCGTTGCTGGCGGAAAAAAGTTCGCCGCGATCGTTCCAAGCGAAGGTCCAGGCGTTGCGGATGCCGCGGGCGAAGACTTCGAGGGCGGGTTTTTCCGATTTCGGATCGAGGCGCCAGAGGGCGGCGGTGATTTCGGTCTCGGCGCCTTTCCAATAAATGGAGGCTTGGCCGGCGACGCCGCCGTTGACCTCGCCGCCGTCGGTGCGGGAGCCGCTCGTGACATACATGAGGCCGTCGGGGCCTTCGGCGATGTTGCCGACGCCGTGGTTGTAGTAGTTGTTGCCCCAAGGATAGGAGGTTTGGAACCAAGGTTTGAGCTGGGCCGGGGTGCCGGTGGCGTCGAGCGGGGCGGAGCGGAAGATGATGACGCGGTTGAGGTGGTGGGGAGTGGCGGGGACCTGCTGGTTGGTGACGACGTAGAGACGGCGGGCGGAGTCGATGGTGAGGCCGAGGGGGGCGAAGGTGCCGGCGGCGACATCGGCGTAGTCTTTGGCCGCGAGGAGGTGGGTGATGGCGGCGGTGGCGAGGTCGAGGCGGTAGAGGTCGCCTTTTTCGCCGAGGAGGATGAGCCAGCCGGCGCCGGGGGCGGTGACGAAGCGGATGGTTTTGGCGGGGAGGTGGGCGAGGTCGCGGAGGCGGAAGCCGGCGGGCGCGGCGGGGAGCGGGGCGAACGGGTCGGCTTTCTGCGGGCCACCGCCGGTGGGGGCGAGGGTGGCACGGACGCGGGCGACTTCGGCGGGGGTGACGGTGTCGCCGTGGTTACCCCAAGAGGCGCGGACGTGGGTGAGAACGGCGGCGACCTGGTCGTCGTCGAGGGAAGCGCCGGCGGCGGGCATGACGTTGTTGTGATCGGCGCCGTTGACCTTGATCGGACCGCTGAGGCCCTCGAGGACGATGCGGATGCTGCGGGCTTTGTCGGCCACGAGGTAGTCGGAGGCGGCGAGCGGCGGGAAGAGGTTGGCGATACCTTCGCCGGCGGCGTTGTGGCAGACGGCGCACTGGAGCTGGTAGACGGTGGCGCCGGCGGTGGGGGCGGGCGCGGGC
>JACMRG010000314.1 GCA_014376585.1 Opitutaceae bacterium
CGGTCATGATGCCGCCGATGGCCTGGGTGAGCACGAGCAGGGGAAAGCCTTCGCGGCCGACACCCACCAACCACGCCATCACGATGTCGGGCAGCACGGCTACAAAGTTCAGACGCGTATCGGGGCCGGGGATGATGCCGATTTCCCCCGCCTGCAGCCAATGGCCGACCCGCGGAAGGTGATAGGTGAGCGCATCGACTACGGCGGACTCGGCCAACGCCGCAATCACGGCCAGCGCCGTCAGAATTACGATGACGCCGAGGGCAAGCAGGCGCGCGGGGCCGGGCGTGTTGAGAAATTCCCGGAGTTGGCTGCCGGTGAGCCGTAGTGATTTGAAGTCGGTGGCCAGGGTGCGCCGACGAGTGAGTGCGAGGGCGGCGAGCACGGCGCCGTGCAGCGCAAGGAAACCCGCCGCGCCGAATCCACCGGCGATGCCGAGGACCACGCCGGCACCGGTGATCAACGCGACGAACGACCAGCTCCACGCGAGAAAGGCTTCTAGAAAACCGCGACCGGCGTGTCGGTCGGCCCTGACTAGGAGCCACGCGGCAACGCTCGTGATCACCGCGTCGGCGAGAAAAATTCCAAGCGGTAGCATGGCGGCGGCGTCGGGAATAAGGGGCGTTAAAGCCGGCTGGAATTCGGGCTGTCAACGCATCTTGGCCGGGGGGAGGTCGGGCTTCTCGGACGGTGCCGAACCGCCGCGCCCGGAGGTCGCGGCGCCATCTCGGAGGAGGGGGCAGACGCGCATTCATCGAATCGGGCGCGGGACTGGAAACTTCCGCAGCATTGAATATGCTGGGCAGTGGTCTGCGTTGTTAACCCCGTTTCTTTCTCATATGTCTCCACGTATTCTTTTCACCGGCGGTTCAGGCAAGGCGGGTCGTCACGTTTTGCCGTGGCTGGCCCGGCAGGGCTACGAGGTGCTTAACTTTGACCTGAAGCCCTCGGAGCACGTCTCGATTCCCAATCTCTGCGGGGACATCACGGATGCCGGTCAGGTCTTCAACGCGATGACTTCCCATTTTGGCTTTGCCGGATACGAGCGGGGCCAGCCGCCCGCGCCGGTCGATGCGGTGGTCCATTTCGCCGCGGTGCCGCGGGTGTTGCTCAACCCGGATAACGAGACGTTTCGCGTCAACGTGATGGGCACTTACACCATCATCGAGGCGGCGATGAAGCTGGGGATTCGCAAGGTCATCATCGCTTCGAGCGAGACGACCTACGGGGTATGTTTCGCGGAGGGGGACAAAGACTACCAAGCCTTTCCGCTGGAAGAGGACTACGACAGCGATCCGATGGACAGCTACGGTCTGTCGAAGGTGATCAACGAAAAGACTGCGCGGGCCTTTGCCGAGCGGTTCAAGGCCGACATCTACGCGTTGCGCATCGGCAACGTAATCGAGCCGCACGACTACACGCGCTTTCCGGGGTTTATGGCCAATCCGCTCGCGCGAAAACGCAACGCTTGGAGCTACATCGATGCCCGCGATCTGGGGCAGATCGTGCACCGCTGTATTCAGAAGGACGGTCTCGGCTATCAGGTCTTCAACGCGGTGAACGACACGATTACGGCGCAGGAACCGACGGCGGAGTTTTTGCAGAAAGTGTGTCCCCGGACGCCGCACCGCCGGCCGCTCGTGGGCCAGGAAGCGCCGATCTCAAACCGGAAGATCCGCGACGTGCTGGGTTTCAAAGAAGAGCACAACTGGCGCGCGGAGTTGGCCGCGTTGGCGGGGCGTTAAAGCGAGGTTGTCGGTTTACGCGCGGAGGAGGTCGCGGAGGTCGGTGAGGGAGAGTTTCGCGGCGGCGGCGTCGCTGGCCTCGAAGACGTCGGCGAGGAGGGCGCGTTTCTCGGCTTGGAGACCCAGGACCTTTTCTTCGACGGTGCCGGCGCAGATGAGTTTGTAGCTCGTCACGGTGCGCGTCTGGCCGATGCGATGGGCGCGGTCGGTGGCTTGCGCCTCGGCGGCGGGGTTCCACCACGGGTCGAAGTGGATGACGGTGTCGGCGCCAGTGAGATTGAGGCCGGTGCCGCCGGCTTTGAGGGAGAGGAGGAAGACGGACGGCGCGGAGGTGGCGCCGCCGTGTTGAGAGTTGAGGGTTGAAGGTTGAGAGTCGGAAACGGAACTGGAGCCGGAAGGGGCCGAGATGCCTTGGAAGCGGTCCACTTCGGCTTGGCGGGCGCGGGGTGTCATCGAGCCGTCGAGGTAGCAGTAGGTGATGGCTTGCGCGTCGAGTTCTTCGCGGAGGAGGGCGAGGAGGGATGTGAATTGGGAGAAGACGAGGAGGCGGTGGCCGTCGTCGATGGCTTCGGCCAAAAGTTCGGTGAAGGCTTCGAGTTTGGCGGAGTCGCGGTAGGGCGGGTGGTCCTTAGCCGGCCGCTGTGCCGTTGATGAAATTAGGGGCTCGGGCGGAACCGGCGCGTTAGGGATAACGCGCCTTACCTCGGAGCCGGGAGCCAGCGCGTTGGGGACAACGCGCTCCACCTCGGATTTCGTGACGAGGCGGGGGTCGCAGCAGATTTGGCGGAGGCGGAGGAGTTGGGTGAGGGCGGCGAATTGGAGGCGGCCTTCGCTGGCGCCGGCGGCGGCGAGGTCGAGGAGCTGGCGCCCGGAGTTTTCCTGGGTGTCGCGGTAGAGCTTGGCCTGTGCGGGGGTGAGGTCGCACCAGATGATCTGTTCGATTTTCCCGGGGAGCTCGGGGGCGACGGCGAGTTTGGTGCGGCGAAGGATGTAGGGCGCGGTCTGGGCGCGGAGGCGTTGGTCGAACCAGGCGCGTTCGTCACCGCGCAGGCCGGTGGGGACGCGGGTGAGGTAACCGGGGAGCAGAAATTCAAAAAGGGAACGGAGATCGTCGAGGGAGTTTTCGAGCGGGGTGCCGGTGAGGAGGAAGCGGCTGCGGGCGCGAAGGGCGCGGAGGGCGGCGGCGTTTTGCGAGCGGCGGTTTTTAATGTGCTGGGCTTCGTCGGCGATGACGACGGCGAGATCGGTGGAGGTGAAGAGTTCCTGGTCGCGGGTGAGCGTGCCGTAGCTCGTGATGATGAGGTCGTAGGCGGAGAAGTCGGCGGCGGCGGCGAGGCGATGATCGCCGTGGTGAACAAAGACGCCCAAGGCGGGAGCGAAGCGGACGGTTTCGCGGCGCCAGTTTTCTAGAAGCGAGGCGGGGGCGACGACGAGGGAGGTAGCTGGAATTTTCGATTTTTGATTCTCGATTTTCGATTCCGTGAGCGCGGTGGGTGTGCGGCGGCGGCCGGTGGGGTCGGCGGTGGAGCTGATTTTCGAATCGGGATTTTCGATTTTCGATTTGGAGAGAGCGGTCAGCAGGGCGAGGGCCTGGAGGGTTTTGCCGAGGCCCATCTCGTCGGCGAGGATGCCGCCGAGTTCGGCGCGGTGGAGATGCCAGAGCCAGGCGACGCCGAGGCGTTGGTAGGGGCGGAGCTGGGCGTCGAGATCAGACGAGATGGGCGCGGGGGCGAGGCTGGTGAGATTGCGGAGGGCGGCGCTGCGGGTTTTCCAGGTTTCCGGCGGTTGAAAGCCCGGGGCGAGTTCCTCGATGATGGCCTCGGCTTCGGCGACGCGGGCGGCGCTCACGCGCTGGGCGCGACGGGGGGCGACGGGGGC
>JACMRG010000040.1 GCA_014376585.1 Opitutaceae bacterium
AGGGCGAGGCGAACGGTGCCGGGGCGGAACGCGCGCTCCAGCGCGGGCAGCCAAGCTTGGCCGAAAGGAAACGACCGGGCGGGGAAATCGGAATCGGCGAAGAAGGTCGGGCCTTGCGAGCGCTCGGGAGCGATCCGCGGAATAGCGAGAGGCGAAGGCAACTGCGGCATTCTAGGGTATGGGCGATTGGAAGAGATCGGGCGGTCGGCCGGTGACGCCGGGGCGGGCGGTGAAGAGCGCGCCGGCGAGTGGTTCGGCGGCAATTTGGGCGGGTGTGAGACCCTGCGCGGCGGTCGTGATATAGAGCGTGGCGAGATCGGGGCCGCCAAAAGCGCAGGAGGTTATTTGGGAAACGGGGAGCAAAATCTCAGCGCGGGGTGAGCCGGTGGCGGTGTCGAGGCAGACGACTTTGCCGCCGCCCCAGAGCGCGACCCACAGATCGCCGCGCGCATCGACCGTGAGCCCGTCGGGCCAGCCGTCGGCGGCGGCGAAGGTGTGAAACGGTCGGCGTTGGGAAAGCGCGCCTGAAACGGGATCGAAATCGAAGCGGTCCACGCGGCGGGTGGGCGTATCGATGTAGTAAAACGTGTGGCCGTCGGGCGACCAGCCGAGGCCGTTGGAGAGGGAAACGCCGGTGAGCGCGGTGCGAAGGGGCGGGAGCGAGCGGGGCTCGACGGTGAACAGCGCGCACGCGGCAGGCGCGGAATCTAGGCTGAGTGAGCCAAGCCAGAGACGGCCCGCGGGGTCGGCTTTGCCGTCGTTGAAGCGATGGCGGGAGCCGAGGGCCGGCAGCTGGGTCGAGGGAAGCGAGGTGCGATCTCCTGTCGTCCAGTCGTAGAACGAAAGACTATGCTGTTGGGCGAGGAGCCAGCGGCCATCGGTGCAGGGAATGGCAGCGGCGGTGTTCTCGCCGGAGGCGCGGGCGGTGTTTTGGCCGGTGGCGGGATCGAGGCGGTTGAAGGTGCCGGCGCCGATATCGACCCACCAGAGCGCGCCCTCATACCAAACCGGGCCCTCGGCGAGGATCGCGCCGGGATGGAGCAGTGTGGCGGAGTGGCGAAGCACGGCGCGAGGCAATCAGCGCGGGACGGCGATGCACTCGATTTCGTAGTGCAGGGTCTCGGGCAGGCAGTGAGTGATGGTGGTGCGCGCGGGATAGGGCGGGGAAAAGTATTCGCGGTAGAGCTGATTGTAGAGCGGCACGTGGGCGGGATCGCGGACGTAGTTGCGCGTCTGCACGACGTGGGCGAGATCGGAGCCGGCGGCGAGGAGCACGGCGCGTAGATTTTCCACCGAGCGGCGAAACTCGCCCTCGAACGTGTCCGGCACGAGCTGGCCGGTCGCGTCGGCCGAGGCCTGACCGGAGACGAAGATGAGATCGCCGACTTTGACGGCGGGGCTGAACGGCAGGTGCGAGACCGGAGTGGAGGCGTCGCGAGGATAGGAAACGATTGGGTTCATGGAAAAGAAACGTGGGCGTCGAGCGGATAGACCGGCCGGCGCAGGTGGCGGAAGGGAAAACGATCCAGCCGGCCGGAGCAGGGGCCGGGCGTGTCTACGTAATACGAGGCAACGGTGATCGGATCGTAGGCGCGCCGGTGGGCGATGGCGGCTTTCACTCCGATGAGGGAAAAATCGCGCGGCTCCAAGCCCTGGCTGCGCCATTGGCCGAGATCGAAGGGCGGGGTTTTTCGCGAAGTCAGCAGCAGGGTGAGGCCGCGATGACGAACCACGGCGCAGGGGCCCATGTCGAACGTGCGGCCACTCATCGAGGCGAGGTGACTGTGTTCGTCTTCGAGGGTGAAATGGCCATCGCGCAGGGAAATGACTTCAACGGCGAGCTCGACGGGGCCGACATCGAGGGCAGAGCCGCGGCCGCCCAAGGCGAGTGTGACGCAGGCGCTCACGCCGGCGGTGTGCGCGGCGGTGACGGCCGCGGGATCGTTGAGGCAGAGGGCAGCGTTGAGGACGTTGCGCTCCAGCAAGGCGCGCAGCAGGCCGGTGCCGTCGCCCGGGGCGCCACCCCCGATGTTGTCGGAAGGCTCGACCAAAATCACGGGGCCGCGAGCAACCGGAAGGATTTGGGCGAGGACGGTTTCGACCGGCGGGTAGCTGACGTTGCCCTCTGCGCGGAGATCCCAGGCTTGGTGGGCGAGGGTGGTGAGGTGCCGGCGGGCATCGGAGGGCTTGCCGTGCGTGACGACGGTGAAGCCCACGCCGGTGTCGGGCGTATCGGCGAAGGAAAAACCGGCGGCGACGTTGACGGCCCAGATTTCGCTGTCGTCAGCTTCAATGCGGCGGGCGGTGGCTCCGAGCGCTAGCATGGGGCCGGCGGCGGTGCCGGTGCCGGGCGGAGTCCAAACAACCGGGACGCCCTGCCAAACTGTGATGGGGAGAATCCGTTGATCGAGCGCGCGGCGCAGCAGGTTGGCGGCGCGAATCGCCGTGGCGCAGGCGTCGGTGTGCGGGTTTTCGCGATAGGCCACGAGGCAGTTGGCGTGATGCGCCATGCGGGCCGAGAGATTGGCGTGGAGGTCGAGCACGCCGAAGACCGGAAGATCGGCGGCGCCGGGCAACGTGCGGAGGCGCTCTAGGAGCTCGCCCTCGACGTCGGGTTGCGTGCGCGTGGCCATGGCGCCGTGGAGCACGAGGAAGATGGCGTCGATGCCGGCGGCGAGGGCGGGAACCGCGAGGCCGGTGAAGCGCGTCCAGAAAAAATCCAACACGTCGTCGTCCACCGGGCCGCTCGGCATCGCGCGCAGGTCGATCGTGGGGACGACTTCCCAGCCGGCTTCTTGGGCGACTTGGAGGAAACCGGCGAGCGGGGAGGCGTCGCCGGATTTAGCGAGGAGGGCGGCACCTTCCGTGCGTTCGAAATCCGCGAGGGAAGTGGGGTCGTCCAAGAACGTATGCGTTTCGTGGAAAAGACCGGCGAGGAGCACGCGCGGGCGCATGGCGGGTGCGGCGGTCTCAGGCGGCAGGGGCAACCCACGTGGCGGCGTGGCGGGCGAAAGCGCGCTCGGCGCGACCGAGGGCTTCGTCGATCTCCGCCGCGGTGTGCGTGTAGCCGATGAACCACAGGCCGCGCTCGATGGCGCGCACGCCCTCTTCAAGGAGGCAACGCCGGAGGTGCGCCCAACGCGGAGCATCGTGGCGGCGCACGTAATCGCGGTAGTCGATGATCGGGCCGGGGGCGGCGCCGGGCTTTAACATCACGGTGTGGAAGGCGAGGCCGGGACCCTGGGGGCGCAACGGGACTTGGTGGATTTGCGCGAGGCGGTTTAGTCCTGCGATCAGACGCCGGCCGAGTTCGATCAGGGCGGCGGGATGCGTGTCGCGCCGGGCGATGACTTCATCGAGGCACCAGCGGCTGGCGGCGAGACAGAGGGGATTGGCATTGAGGGTGCCGGCGTGGACGATGCCACCGTTGATGATTTTGGCCATGGCCGACTGGCGGCCGACGAGGGCGGCAAACGGGGTGCCACCACCAATGGCCTTACCGAGAATGGTGAGGTCGGGCGAGAAGCCGAGAAAGCCCTGCGCGCCGGCGGCGCCGAAACGAAAACCCGTGATGGTCTCGTCAGCGATCATGAGCATCTGGTCGCGGGCGCACAATTCGGTGATCGTGGCGATCGTCTCTCGGGAGCCCTCGATGCAACACGTGTTGCAAAGGACGGGTTCGAACACGATGGCGGCGATGCGTCCGCGATAACGGTCGACCACGCGGCGGAGGTGGGCGGGATCATTCCAGCGGGCGATGACAAATTGCTCCAGCACTTCGGGGATAACGCCCTGACTTGGGTGCAAGCGCGCGGGTTCTTCGTCGGAGCCCCAGCGGTCGGCTGGCGGCGCGAAGCCGACGAGCCCCTCGTCACCCCAACCGTGGTAGTGGCCCTCAAACTTCAGGATCAGCGGGCGACCGGTGTGGGCGCGGGCGAGGCGAAAAGCGGCGCTGACGACTTCGGTCGCGGAGTTGTTGAACCGCACGAGCTCGGCCGAGGGGATGAGCTGCTGCAGGCGTTCGGCGACCTCGATTTCGAGTTCAGACTGGGCGGCCCAGTGCGTGCCCTTGGCGGCCTGTTCGGCGAGCGCGGCGGCCTGGCCGGCGGGCGCGTGACCGTAGAGCAAGGCTCCTTGGCCGAGTTGGAAATCCAGGTATTCGTTGCCATCAACGTCGTAGAGCCGCGAGCCGCGGCCGTGCGTGAAATAGAGGGGCACGGGCGCCTCCATCTTGCGGATGCCGCTGTTGACTCCGCCGGCGATGCTGCGGACGGCGCGGGCTTGCAGGGCGGCGGACTTGGCGAACGTGTAAGGCATGGAAGCGGAGATTTGGGATTGCCATCATTCCACATAGCGAAACGTTTATTTCGTCAAACAAAATGACGACTTGCCTTCCTTTCAGAATCGCAGTGGTGTTGGGCGCCCTGACTTCGGTGCTGACCGCAGAGGTGATGGACGCGGCGGCGACCGCCCGGGCGACACTGCGGCGGGTGCTCGTGGAGGAAACGGGCTGGGTGAAAGTTCACGCGGCGGAAGTTCTAAACGCCTACGGCGCTGGTGATGAAGTGCGGAAGGTTTTTTTGGAAGAGGGGCGGCAACATGGGACGGAGACGCCTTATCGCATTGGGATTTGGCGGGTGCTGGCAGTGGCGGATGAGCGCGGGGATTGGGCGGCGCGGATTGAGGCGGTTTTCTTGGATGAGAAGGCACCTGACCGGCTGCATGCCCTCGAAAGTTTGGGGAAACTGCATTGTGCGGTGCATGGCGAGACGCTGGCAGCCCTGCATCGGTGGCGCGGGGCGGCGGGCCCCGGTGAAGCGGTGTTTGGCGACTGGGTGCGGGCGAGCGCGGGTGAGCCGGGCGCGCGCGATAAAATCAGCGCGGCCTTGGCGGGCGCCGAGCCCGTGACGCGATTGCGGGCGGCGCATATTTTGCGGGTGAGTTCAGATGTCACGGCGACGGAGAAAGCGCGGGTGGCCGCGGCGGCGGGGGCGGAACCACGCGAGACGGCAGGCTATGTTTATGTGCTCGGCGCCGCTTATGCTTTGAACGCCGATCCGGCGCAGATGACGACGTGGCGCGGGGAACTCGAACGCATCATCCGGACGGGCACGCCGGGAGCGGCGCATGCGGCGTGGCAAGGGTTGCTCGGGCGCGTGACCGTCGCGGAAATAAATCAACTCGCTCCGGGTTGGGCGCAGGCGAAAGGCGACGCGGCCATCGGCGCGGCGTGGGCGGTGCTAGCCGCTTCAGGGCCGGGCGGGGTCAGGCGTTGACGAGATTTTGGGCGTAGACCGCGTCGGGGTTGTCGCGCACTTGGCGCAAGGCGTTCATGAATGCGTTGCGACGGGAAGCGGAAAGCCGATTGACCGGGACCGAGACGCTGACGGCGGCGAGGGGTTCGCCGACGCAGGTGAGCGGAATGGCAATGCAGGCGACGCCGGCCACCGTCTCCTCTTCCTCCAGGGCGAGGCCGCGGGCGCTGGTGGTGTCGAGTTCGAGCTGAAGGCGGTCGCGGGCGGCTTTGCGCGTCGCGGCGGAGCCGGTGCCGGCGGCTTTGGCCACGAGGCGGGCCTGTTGCTCGGCGGGCAGGCCGGCGACGATGGCGCGGCCGAGGGCGGTGGTCTCGAAGGCGTCGCGTGCGCCGGGTTTGACGATCCAGCGCAGGGCCTGAGTGGTCTCGATGACGTGGACGTAGCGCACGTAAACCCCTTCGAGCTGGCCCAAGTTGACCGTCTCGTCGAAGGCGGCGTGGAGCCGGCGCATTAACGGGAGGGCTTTTTGGCGGATGGCGTCGTCGCGGCTGTGTTCGCGCAGGGAGATCAGGCGCGGGGAAAGCTCGTAGGCTTCGCCAAGACCGGATTGGTCGACGTAGCCCAGGTCGCGCAAACTGCGCAGGATTCGATGGAGGGTGGGCTTGGGCAGACGACTTTCTTCGCAAAGTTCGGCGAGGCTGAGGGCGCGGTCGGCGCGGGCGAGCACCTCGACGACCGAAAAGGCTTTGGCGAGGACGGCGATGCTGCTCATCTTTGGACTTTACATGTTTCACGATGTGAAATCAACATTCCGCTAAATAAAACTGCGGCGTGCTGATCGATTGTCATAATCATCTCGGGGCGGACCTGTTTTTCTACCTCACTGGCGCTTATCCTTATGCGCAGGATTTGCCGGCTTTGGTGACGGAGGGTCGGCGGCACGGGATCGGGCGCTGGGTCGTGTTCCCGATGGTGGCCAACCTTTCGTTTGATGTCGCGGTGATGCGCGGGGGTAAATTGGAGGCAGGCGGTTTGGAGAAGGTGCCCTATGCGTTTGAAAACGAGCGGATGCTGCGGGAGATCTATGAGCTGCACCCGGATTTTGGGCGGCTGACGCTGCCGTTTGCGATCCTCGACCCGGAGCGCGAGCCCGCGGCGCAGGCCGCGCGGTTGCGGGAGCTGCACCGGGAGTTTCCTTTTTACGGTTTGAAGATCCAAGCGACGATGATCCAGGCGGACGTGGGGGCGCTGCTGACGACGGGGCGGGTATTTTTGGAGTTGGCGGCGGAGCTAGATGTGCCGGTGCTCATCCATTCCAGCGTCGCGAAGGACGATGTGTGGTCGCAGGCAACGACGATTTTGCGAGTGGCGGAGTCGGTGCCGGAAGTGCGGTTTTGCCTCGCGCACTCGTGCCGTTTCGACCGCGCTTGTCTAGACCGTGTGGCCGAGTTGCCCAACACGTGGTTCGATTGCTCGGCGCATCGGATCCATTGCGAAGCAGCGGCAGACAACCTGCCGATCGTGGCGTCGGGAGCGGAGAGATTTCCCGCAGATTACCGCGATCCGGCGGCGGTGTTGGCGGCGTTGGCGGAGGCGTATCCGCACAAGCTCATGTGGGGTTCGGACAGCCCTTTTCAGAGCTATGTGGCGAAGCACGATGGGGCGTTGCTCGCGCTACGCAGCACGTATGAACAGGAAGCAGCGTGTCTCCACGCGCTGTCGGCGGAGCGCCGGGTGCAGGCGGGATGGGACAACACACGGGCATTTCTACGGCTTAAAAATGAAGACCTTCTCACTCGCGGGTAGCGCGGCGCTTGTCACGGGTTCGTCAAAAGGCATCGGTCACGCGATCGCAGCGGGGCTAGGCGCGGCGGGCGCGGCGGTGGTGTATCATGGCAACACGACGCGACCGGCGGACCTGCCGGTGGGCGCGGGGTTTTTGGCGATGGATCTCTTGGCGCCCGACGCGCCGGAGAAGCTGCTGGCGGGCGCGGTCGCGATGCAGCCGGGGCTCGACCTGTTGGTGTGTAACGCAGGAAGTTTTTTCGACACGCCGTTTCTGGAGATGGGCGCGGCGGAGTGGGACCGGACGATGAATCTAAATGTGCGCGCGGCCTATTTCCTGGTGCAGGCCTTTGCGCGCGGCCTAGTGGCGCGAAGGCGTGGTGGTGCGGTGGTGATCGTGTCGTCGACGAATGGATTTCAATCGGAGGACGAATCCACGGCCTATGATGTTTCCAAAGGGGCGCTGGTGATGATGACGCGCACGCTGGCGCAGGCGCTGGCGCCGCACGGCATCCGGGTGAACGGGCTGGCGCCCGGGCTGATCCGCACGCCGCTGACGGCACCCTGGATCGACACGCAGCCGGCGAAGCGCGCGCACTATGAGAAAAAGATTTTGCTGCAGCGCATCGGCGAGCCGCAGGATTGCGCGGGCGCGGCGGCGTTTCTGCTCTCGCCCGCGGCGGCCTACATCACCGGACAAGTAATCGTGGTGGATGGCGGGCTGACGGTCGGGCAGATCGGGCGGATGTGAAACGCGCCGTATGAGCACGACGATTCACGAACTGACGACGCCGGCGGTGCTGGTGGACCGAGACCGGATGGAGCAAAATATCCGCGCGATGCAGGCGCACTGCGACGCACACGGCGTGGAGCTGCGGCCGCACGTGAAGACGCACAAGATGATCGAGGCGGCGCGTCGACAGCGGGCGGCCGGTGCGCGCGGGCTCGTAGCGGCGAAGTTGGGGGAAGCGGAGGCGCTGTTGCCGGCGGGTCCGGGGGAATTTTTCATCGCGCACGCGTTGGTCGATCAAGAGCAGGGAGCGCGAGTCGCGGCACTCTCGGAGCGGCTGGGCGAGCTGAGGGTCGCCGCGACCAGTGCGGAGCAGGCGGAAGCGTTGGAACGAGTCGCGCGGCGCGCGGGCCGGCGGCTCGGAGTAATGATGGCGGTGGACACGGGACTCGGGCGAGAGGGTGTCCGTGCTTTGGTCGCAGCGCAGGCGCTGGCGGCGCAGATCGGGCGGAGTGCGCATCTGGAATTAAAGGGATTTTATTCGCACGAGGGGCAGCTGTATGGGGTGCCGCGGGCGGAACAGGAGGTGCGCACGCGCGAAGTGTTGGACAAGCTCTGCGGCGTGCGCGACGCGATCGATGTCGCGTTGCCGGTGTGGCCGGGTTGTAGCGTAAATGCACGGATAGCCGTAGCGAGCGGGCGGGTGCAAGCGGTGCGGCCGGGGGCCTATTTGTTCGGGGATCTTTATCTTTCGCAGGTCTGCGGGGTGATGGCATTTGAGGACGTGGCGGTGTCGGTATGGGCGACGGTGATCGACAAACCGGAGGCGGGGCTGGCGTTGATCGACGCGGGCTCGAAAGTATTTTCATCGGACCGCACACCCGAAGGCGTGTTTGGTGCGACGGCAGAGCGCGACGGGCTCAATGTCGTGCGGGTAAATGAGGAACACGGCTATGTGGGCGGAGCGGGCGTCGACGCGCTGCGCGTGGGCGAGCGCCTGCGGTTTGTCCCCGCCCATGTTTGCACGGTGATCAACCTGACGGACACGGTGACGGTGGTCGAAGGGGAGCGCGTGGTGGACACTTGGACGGTGGATGCGCGGGGGTGCGTGCGATGAGCCCCGTGGAAAAATTGCCGCCGCGCGCCTGGGTAATCGTGGGCCTGCTGTTTTGCGTGGGACTGCTCAACTACCTGGATCGAGTGATGCTGATCACGATGCGGCGTTCGATTATCGCGGAGATTCCGATGAGCGACACGCAGTTTGGGCTGCTCACGACGGCGTTTCTAATCTGCTACGCGTTTCTAAGCCCGATCGGAGGTTACCTGGCGGACAATTATAGCCGGAGCCGGATCATTCTGGTGTCACTCTTCGCGTGGTCGGTGACGACGTGGCTGACGGCACATGCCACAACTTTCGGCGAGCTGTTGGCCACGCGGATCCTAATGGGGCTGAGCGAGGCATTTTATCTGCCCGCGGCGGGCGCGCTCATCGCGGATTACCACACCAACCGCACCCGCGCGCTGGCCAACGGTATCCATTTAAGCGGCGTGGTGGTGGGCTCGGGGCTGGGCGGGCTTGGCGGTTGGCTGGCAGAACGGCACGGCTGGACGTTTGCCTTCGAGCTTTTTGGCGGCATCGGCGTGGTGTTTGCCGGCTTCGCTTTTTTCCTGTTAAAGGACCGTCCCAAGGCGACGCTGGAGCCAAAAATGGAGGCCGTCGCAGGGATGAAAACGGCGGAGGAAAAGCTCAGCGTGATGGCGGCTTTGGGCAGTCTTTTTAGACGGCCGGCGTTTGTGGGGCTGATGCTGTTTTGGGGAATGCTGGGGCTTTCGAGCTGGGCATTTGTGGGGTGGATGCCGACGTTTATCGGCGAGCGTTTTGGGCTGGGGCAGGGCGAGGCGGGGCTGACGACGACGGGCTATCTTTACGGGGCGAGCTTGGTGGGGATGGTCGGGGGCGGATTTTGGGCGGACCGATGGAGCCAGCGCGATTCACGGGGACGGGCATTTGTGGGGATCATCGGTTTGGTGGGCGCGGCGATTGCGATCGTGTTTGTGACTGGTGCGACCGCGCTGCCTGTCGCGATCGCGTGTCTCATGGGTTACGGACTGTGTCGGGCATTACCCGATTCAAATATGGTCCCCATCCTATGCGGCATTGCCGATCCCCGTTACCGCGCGACGGGCATCGGATTTCTCAACGCGTTCGCGACCTTTGTGGGCGGGCTCACCATCCTTGCGGGCGGGATGATCCGCGACGCCAAGCTGGACATCACTTATCTCTTCCTGGGGGCGGCGGGCGGACTGGTCTTATGTATCGGGCTGCTCTGGGCAATCCGGCCGCGCGAGCCGGCGGGAAGCGTCGGATGAATCCTTTGCGCGCCGCCTCGTTTGTCGCGTGTGGACTCGCGCCCCGGCGCGTGGAGACAGGATGGCTGCAGCTGCCGGAAGGGCTGGTGCTCGACCGCGTGGTGGGCGTGGCGACGGACTCGGTGGGTCGCGTGTTGGTGGCGCACCGCGGCGAACGGCCGTTGCTGGCCTTTGCGGCGGACGGCGCGTTCCTCGGCGAACTTGGCGCGGCGCATATGCGCAAGAGCGTCGTTTACGATCTACGAGGGCCGTTGCCGGTGGCGTTACCGGAGCGCCACTGGTTGCACGGCCTGCATGTGGACGCGCGTGATCGGATTTGGATCACCGACGTGGGTCGGCATCTGGTGATGCAGTTTGATCCAACAGGCGCGCTGCAGGCCGCTCTCGGCGAAGACGGCGTGCCGGGGGAAGACGGAGGACATTTTAACCAGCCCACACACGTGGCGACGGTGCTAGGCGGCGGATTTTATGTGACGGATGGCTATGGGAATTCCCGCGTGGCGCGGTTCGACGAAGGTGGCAGTTTTGTCGCGGCGTGGGGGCGGGGGGGGACGGGGCCAGGTGAGTTTCATACCCCGCATGTGATCGTGGTGGACGGAGGGGGCGACGTGCTCGTGACCGA
>JACMRG010000315.1 GCA_014376585.1 Opitutaceae bacterium
AGGCCTTTCGCTTCGGCGCGGGGGCGGAGGGTGGCGTCGAGGTCGGCGAGGAGTTGCGGGAGATGGAACGGCGCGGGGCGGAGTTCGATTTTGCCGGCCTCGATTTTGGAGAAATCAAGGACCTCGTTGATCATCTTGAGGAGGTGTTCGCCGGAGCCGGCGACGATGCGGAGGCGCTCGTGGTTTTTGGCGCCGAGGTCGCGTTCATTGAGAAGGATCTGGGAGTAGCCGATGATGCCGTTAAGGGGGCTGCGCAGCTCGTGGCTCATGTTGGCGAGGAAGAGGGATTTCGCCTGGTTGGCGGCGGCGAGTTCGGTGGTGCGGGCGGCGACGAGGGCTTCGAGGCGGGTGCGTTCGCGGGCGGCGTGGCTGAGGCGCCAGCGGATGAAGGCGAGGATGGCGGCGGCGAGGGCGAGGGTGGAGAGGGCATAGGCCCAGGGGCGGCGGGGCCAGGGCGGGGTGACGGCGAAGGTGAAGGCGGTGACGGGGCCGGGTTGGCCGCGGGCGTCGAGGGTGCGGACTTCGAAGCGGAAGGGGCCGCCTTCGAGATTGGTGAAGGTGATGTCGTTGCGCGGAGTGGGCGTGGTCCAGTGGTCGTTGAAGCCGATGAGACGGGTTTGGAAACGCTCGCCGTCGGTTTTGCCGAGGCGGGCGCTGACGAAGGTGATCGTCATGGGCTCGCGGGAAAAATCGAGCGTGAGCGTGCCGGGGTTGTCGCGGGGGAAGCTGAGGTCGCGGCCTTCGGCGTTGATGGCGCGGATGAGCGGGGGGAAGGCGTGGGTGGCGGGGCGGTAGCGGTCGAGATCGACGCGGAGGAGGCCGGCGTCGCCGCGGGCCCAGATGACGTTGTGGCCGGAGGGGCCGGATTCGCGGAGGAGGCGGTAGGGGGCGTTGGGCGCGAAGAAATCGTGGATCTCGGGCGGGGCGAATTCCGGCGCGAAACTGCCGTCGGCGGCGGGGCGGAGGCGCAGGAGCGGATAGGGGGCCTCTTTGGTCTTTATGTCGGTGAGGAGGCCGTTGGTCCAGAGCTCGCCGGGGGCGCGGCCGTCGACGGGGTTGAGGACAACGGGGCGAGTCTCGAAGGCGGTGAGTTCTTTGTAGAAGGTGAAACGCCGGATGGTGGGATCGAAGCGGTAGATGCCTTTGGCGGTGTCGAACAGGAGGCCGAAAGAAGAACGCCAGAGGTAGATCGAGCCGTGGCCCTCGGGAAGGCCGTCGGCGGTGGTGAAGGCGGTGATGCGGGCGTCGCGCCAATCGGCGGCACCGGGCGGGCGGGTGGCGCGGAAGACGCCTTTGCTGTTGGCACCGATCCAGAGCGCGCCGGTGTCGTCTTCGTAGGCGTCGTGGCTGTCGGCGGTGAGGCCGGGGATGTCGCCTTCGGGGTGCCAGGCGCCGTCGGGCGCGAAGGTGCCGGTCCCGACGCTTTTGGCGTGGGCGTAGTAAACGCGGTCGGGTTGGCGGAGGGAGAGGCTGATGCCGGCGACACCGTCGGGGACGGAGGTGAGAAGTTTAAGGCCGTCGGCAGCGAGGCGTTGGGGTCCGTTGCCGCCGGCGATGAGAAGGCCGGAGGGATGGCTAAGAAGAGAGGAGAGTCGGACCTGGACGTTGACGCGCGGATCGCGTTCGAAACGGGCGGGGATGCGCGGATCGACGGAGGGGACAAGGCGGTAGAGGCCGTCGGTGCTGAGGGCGTAGAGTTGGCCGGCGTGGCGTTGGATGTCCTGCGTGCGGGCATCGCTGATACCGCCGGTCTGGTGATCGAAGACGGTGGCGGCGGAGCGCCAGAGGACACGGGCGGGGCCGTTGTTGGTGCCGACCCAGAGGGCGCCTTCGCGGTCCTCGGCGAGAGAGATGATGGTGTCTTGGGGCAGGCCGCTGGCGCGGTTGATGTGGCGGATGAGTTGGCCGGCGGGGTCGAGGAGGATGAGGCCTTCGGCGACGGTGCCGATGGCGAGGGTGCCGTCGACGAGGCGTGTGCCGGTGAGGACGGAGGTGCGGCGGAGGGTGTCGGCGGCGGCGTGGGCCCAAGGGGTGAGCGTGCCGTCGGGGGCGAGTTGGAAGATGCCCTGTTCACCGAGACCGAGGAGGAGGTGGCCGGGAGTGGTGGCGGGGAGGACGAAGGAGTAGCCGGGCCGCGCGAGTTCGGGGGCGGAGCTGAGGCGGTGGAGAGCGGCGCCGTCGAATTCGTAGAGGCCCTCGCCCTGGCGGTGAAGGATGAGGCGGTCGCCGGCGACACTCAGGCGATTGCGGAAATCGCCGGTGAGTGGCCAGACGGTGAAGGCGCCCGCGCGGTAGCGGAGGAGGTTTTTATCGGTGACAAAATAGATGTCGCCGCGCCACGCGCGCACATCGCGGACGAAGCCGAAGGGTTTGGCGGAGGCGGGGACGAGATCGAGAAGCGAGCGGTAAACGGGATCGCCGCTCGTGGGGCGGGCGAGGACGCCGAGCTGTTCTTCGTCACCCACGTAGAGGTCGCCGTCGGGTGCGGGGGCGAGGGCGCGGGTGAAAGCGAGAGGGACTTTCAGGACGCGCCAGGTGCGACCGTCGTATTCCATTATGGCGAGTTGGTTGCCGAAATACATGAGGCCCTCGGCGCTCTGAAAGGGGGCGTGGAACTGGGCGTGGGCCTTGTAGTCCTGGCGAGTGAAGGCGCGGATGAGGGGGCGCCCAAGTTCGGAGTCGGCGTGGCCGGGGCGAGAGACGAGGGCGGCGAAGACGAGGAAAATGCCCGCCCGTCGGGCCCAGCGTGGGATAGGGAAGCGACGCGCCATCGGGTAGAAAAAAGAACGGCGAGAAATCATGAGGTCAAGCGGGCGCGCGGGCGGCGGGCGGTGCGCGAGTGGGCGAGTGGGCGAGTGGTGCGGGAGAGGAGAGAGCCTGCGAATCACGCGAATGAACGCATTTAGCGGAGGGCGGAAAATGAGAGGCCACGAAACACACGAACACGACGAAAGGCGGAGGAGAAACGGAGAGTGTTGCCCACGGAATATACGGAAGGCACGGAAGGCGGACCGAGAAAGGGAGGGGTGAGGAGGACGGGCTCGGGGTGAAGCCGGAACTACGAACTCGGAGGGGGAACTGCGGCAGGATGCCGCAGCCACTCTCGGAGGGCGGAGCGAAACGGATGCGCGCCGCCTACAGTTTCGAGAAGAACGAAATGAAAGAGCCGCAACGCCGGTGAGGGCGGGGCGGCTCGGTTGCTTCCGCACTCCGGCCGGAGCGCTGTGGTAAGAGGTGTAAGAAGAGTAAGATGATTGGGAGGAGTAAGGGTCGAAGGGAAAGGATCAGGCCGCTTACACCTCTTACAACTTACTCCTCCTGCAACTTATCAGGGGACTTCGTAAACTTCCACGAGGGCGGTGCCGGTGCCGTCGTCCTGGCCGACGACCGGGATCGTGTAGCTGCCGGCTTCGAGAAGGCACAGCGTGGCGGCATCCTTGCTCTGATCTTGGAGGGCGAAGCCGCCGACGAAGTTCGTCGCGAGGACGAGTTCGCTGAGGTAGTCGGCCTGGCCCCAGTCGAGGTTGGTGATGACGCTGCGCTGATTGCCGTCCACGACGGTGAGCTTCGGGTCGACGAGCATGCCGCCGATGTTGAACGGTGCGGCGGAGAGCGTGGGGCCAACGCCGCGGATGAGGAGGGTGCGCTGGCCGGAGCCGTTGAGGACGAGGCCGAGGATGAGGGTGGAGCTGCCCGTGCCGGCGCGGGAGAGCACGGAGACGTTGGTGAGCTTTGAGGCGCCGGTGGCGTTGCCGAGGTCGTAAACCTCGAGGAGCACGACGCCGGCGGAGTTGTTGTTGCCGGTGACCTGCACGGTGTAGCCGCGGCCGCCGGCGGAGGCGGCGGGCTCGGCGACGATGGCGGGATCTTTGCTGCCGGCGGGGAGGCCGAAGGGGCCGGCGGCGGAGGACGTGGCGGGGGGGGGGGCATCCCC
>JACMRG010000316.1 GCA_014376585.1 Opitutaceae bacterium
CCGCGCCGACGCCGAGAAACTCACCGACACCGCCAAATTCCTCCGCCTCGCCGAATCCCTCGTTTACGAAAAGGAAGCTGCCACCGCCGACAAAGTGGACGAACTCGCCGCCGCCTACGTCGCCAGCGTGAAGACCCTCACCGGCTCCGCGCTCGAAGCGAAAAAAAGCGAAGCCCAGTCGGTCCGCCGCGCCCTCGATTATCTCGGAAAATCCGATGTCGTGCCCGCCGCCTACCCGCCTCGCGTCGCGCTCGACCAAGTCGCCAAGGCCAACGACTGGGACGCAAAGAAGTAAGTTTTCCAGTTACCCTCTTCCTCTCCGGCCTGCGCCTCACCGTGCGGGCCTTTTTTCGCCCACTTGGCCGGGGGCCCCCCTTGAAACCCCCACTACGTTCCCCCCATTCGCCAAGGCCCGAATCCGATCAACGTCTGCGACTCCAGCCCCCTCATACCTGCCCGCTGTCCGCCCCAAATCTTCCGTATTTTCCGTGTTTTCCGTGGGCCTACCCCCGAACCGCCTCACGCCGAGTCCGCGAATTCCGCCAATCTTTCGATCCGTTGACCAAGAACCCCACATCTCGTCCCGCTTCAAAAGATCCCGATTTTTCCTCAGCGTCTTTCGCCCCCTCTGCGTAACGCCCTCCTATTTTCGTATCTTTCGTGTTTTTCGTGGTCCACCTCTGTCACCCCGTCCGTCTTCATTGCCCGCCCTCGCCCATCGCCGCTCACCCCTCACCCCATTTCAATGACCCTCCGCGAACCTGAATCCGTCGACCTTTCCACGCCCACCGGCCCGATGCGGACCTGTATCTACCGGCCGCTGGCGCCCGGCCGCTATCCCGGCCTCCTCCTCTCCTCCGAAATCTTTCAAATCACCGCGCCCATCCGACGCACCGCCACGCTCCTCGCCGGCCACGGCTTCGTCGTCGCCGTCCCCGAGATCTACCACGAATACGAACCCGCCGGCACCGTGCTCGCCTACGACACCGCCGGCGCCGACCGCGGCAACGCCCTCAAAACCACCAAGCCCATTTCCGCCTATGACGACGACGCCCGCGCCGTCATCGATTTTCTCAAAACCCACCCCACCTGCACAGGGGCCCTCGGCGTCATCGGCATCTGCATCGGCGGCCACCTCGCCTTCCGCGCCGCGATGAACCCCGGCGTCCTCGCCGCCGCCTGCTTTTACGCGACCGACATTCACAAAGGCTCCCTCGGCGCCGGCATGAACGACAACACCCTTGCCCGCATCCCGGAATTGAAAGCCGAGCTCCTCATGATCTGGGGCCGTCAAGACCCGCATGTCCCCGCGGAAGGCCGCGCCAAAGTTTACGCCGCCCTCGCCACCGCCGGCGCGAACTTCACGTGGCACGAATTCAACGCCGCCCACGCCTTCCTCCGCGACGAAGGCCTCCGCCACGACCCCGAGTTAGCCCTGCACTGCTACCGCCAAGCCATCGACCTCTTCCGCCGCAAACTCGGCGAGGGCGACCAGACGACCGTTGCCGCCTAGCTTGGGCGCGGCCGATACGAAGCGTTGACTTGCCGCCTTCACCTCGCGCGCCCCCTTTCCGCCATCAGCACGGTCCAAGAAATCGAACCGGCCGCATGAAGCTGCCGCGCAAGAAACGGGTTCTCCTGGCCGAGCGGCTCATGGAAAGCCTGGAAACCAAGCGCGAAAAAGAGATCGCTGAGGTAGGGGCCGGCGAGGCTGCCGACCGTGCCGCAGTCTATCACGCGGGCAAGCTCAAGGCCGTCCCGCTGCGCCAAGCCTTTGGTTCCGAGGCATGAACATCAACGTCCTTGACCTCGCACGGCAGGAGTTCGACGACGCCTTTGTTCACTGCGAGTCGCCCGGGCGCGGCTTGGGTGAACAATTTCGTGCCGCCATCAAAGTAGGTGACGAAGATCAAAGCCCGTCCCGATGCGTGGACGCTCGTTCGCCCCGGCATCAGAAAAAGCTTCGGCCATCGTTTTTCTTACGACGTGATCTATCAAAGAATCGGCGACGATCTGTTGATTCTTGCTTTGGCCCCGAAGAAACGCACTCCGCTCTATTGGGCGGATCGTATCCGAAAGTGAGCTGCCGAAAATGGGACCTGGCGATGCGTCTGACTTATTTCTACGGGACGCTGAGCGAGGACGGCAGAATCCTCGGGCAAACCGAATATGATGCGCGCATGGGCGGGGCGAACATCGGAAAATTCGGACCGACTGCTGAGAAGATAAGGCCGTTGATCGCGGAGCTTTTCAGGAATGCAACGCCGGCACCAACCGAAAAAATAATCGGGAGTCGATGCTGCTGGCGGGCAAACGAAAGTCGGATTTTCCGCCAACCGCGCCTCACTTCTCCGCCCACTCCGCCGGCATCGCCGTAATCGGGCGCAGTTCGATCCCGCGGTAGAAAATCTCCGCGCCCTCCGACTGCAAGATGAGCGGACCCGAGGTCACCGTCTGCGGTGTCGGCGTGTCGATGCGCAGCGTGCGGTGCAGACGCATCACCACTTTGCCGTTCACGATGTGGATGCTGTCTTCGCCGAAGCAGATCAACTCGACGGTATTCCACTCGCCCGTCGGCCTCTCGTTATCGGGCTGTTTCACGCAGCGACCGTCCTGACCCGGGACTTGGGCGAAGGCGTTCCACGCGCCCTTGGGCTCGTAGTCGTAAACGGCCTTCGTCGTCCCATTGCCCGTGCCGCTGCGGAGCTTCGAGCGCACAAAGATAAACGACCCGATCGCGTAGAGATCGCCCACGTCGCGTTCTTGGATCTGCAACTCCGTTGATCGCGACCACGTGCGCCCCTCCGCGCCCGACTCCGCATGCACATGGTAGAGCAGCCCGCTGTCGCGCGGTGTCTCGGGCTTTTCCCGCGGCGCCCATTTTTTTTCGCCCCACTTGAATTGCAGCCGCAGGTGATAGTTGGAAAAGGATTCGCGCGTGCGCAGTTCGCCAAATATCTGTCCCGAAATCCGGATCGCCGGCTGTCCGTCCACGGCCGTCACCGTGAAGACGCCCAGCGGATCACGCGCTGCGCCCAGCGGTCGGGTGTAGTTGCCCTTCGCGTCTTTCGGTTCACCCGAAAGTTCCGCACTCGCGTGCGGCTTGCCGAGCCACGTCGCCCAACCCGTGAGATCGCGGCCGTTGCAGAGCGGGGCCCAGGCTTCCGCCGCGTGGGTGGCGAGCACGGTAAATAGGCAGGAGGCAACCAGTCGGAGGGGATAACGCATGGTGCCGCCCACGCTGCGGGGGTGAACCGCCGGGCACAAACTGCATTTCGGGCACGCTATTTCGCCGGGCGCCCCGGATAGACGACCTTCCACCCCGGATTGATGGGCACTTCGACACGTTCGCCGGCCTGGATTCTATCGCTGTGGCTGGCCCAGTGCAGATCGGGCAACGGCTTGATCCGAAACGCCGGCAGGTTCGCCACAAAGGCGAGCGCCAGCAGGCCCGCCCCGACCGCGCGTTGCCATCGCGCCCGTAGTTCCGCGATCACCACCACCACGAGCCAGAGCACCATCACCTTCGGTGCGTAAAAATAGCGGTCGCCGTTAAACGTGTCGTAGAACGCCCACGTGTCGGGTCGGCCGCGTTTGATTCCGGCCAGCAACAACACCGCCAGCGCCGCAAGGAGCCACCACCGCGCAGCCCGGCACGGGCCGCGCCGGACGCTAAGAAACACCAAAGCCATCGCGATCGCCACGCCCAGCGCCGTCGTCCCCGCATAGGCGATTTTGACGGGCCACGTTTCACCCATCACCAAGGTCATGGGCAGGCGCACGGCGAGCACTCCGAGGAGGTCGACCGCGTGCCACGCTCCCGGATGCGGGAGCGCCGGCGCGTGGCAAAGATACCAAGCCTGCACCACGGCGGGCAGCGCGACGATCCCCGCCGCAGTCCACGACGCACCCGTGCCCCTCAGCCACGCACGCACCAGAAACAACGGCAGCACCAACACGCTGAACGGGCCGGTAAGACCGGCGACGACGAGCACGGCCACATCGACGCCCCATTCGGTGGCGTCCGCCGGATCGCGCTTCAGCAGCGTGAGCACCAGGCCGAGCGCGGTGATCCACTGGAGATTGGTCAGGTTGAGAAAAACTTCACCCGTGTGCGGCACCGCGACGATGGCGAGCGCGAGCCAGGGCCTGCCGGGCAAGGCCACCCGCGGCGAGAGCGCCTGCGCCACCACCACCAGCGTGATACCCAGCGCCGCCGCCACGTAGGCCGCGGGCTGAATGGAGGCGCGCAACGGTGCCGCCAGCCACGCGATCAACCGCGGCAGGAGGTGCAAATAGCCGTTATACGGCATGGCCAAAACCTGCGGCCCCACGGTGTGCGCCTCGACAAAGAACGGCCGGAAATCCTCCGCCCAGAACTGCGGGTTGATCAACGCATCGGGCTTTCTTACCACCAACACGAGCGCCGCTAACACCACCCAGCCGGCCCGATGTTCCCCGCGGGCGCGCGGCGCCATCGGCGCGGGTGCAGGCGCGGGGTATACGATGATTTCGGGCGGAGCGGTCGCGAGCACGGGCGAAGGATTCATCCCGCACGACAGCCCGACACGCGCGACCCGCTACTCTCGCCACAGCAAAAATCTCCCTCCTACTTCGCCAACGCCATCTCACCCGGCTCGCGCACCGGCGTGATGAGCAACACTCCGCGCAGATCCTGCAAGCGCACCGGCTTGCTGATGAATCCGTCCATGCCCGCGGCGAGACAGGCTTCGCGATCATCGGTTGAGGCGTTCGCCGTCATCGCCACGATGTGTGGACGCACCGATTTCGGCCAGCGCGCGCAAATCGCGCGCGTCGCCTGCAGGCCGTCCATCTCCGGCATCTGCAGATCCATGAAGACGAGATCGTAAGTGTGGCGTTCCAGGGCCGCGACGGCCGCGAGACCGTTGCCGGCCACATCCGCCATGTAACCGAGTTTTCCCAGCATGAGGGTGGCCACGCGCTGATTCACCGCGTTGTCCTCGACGAGCAGCAAACGCAGCGGGTGACGCCGCGCGATATTTTCATCCACCCCCGACTGGGCGCCCCGGCGGACTCCGCCTTGGCCGAGCAAAGCCTCGCGCACAAGCGCGTGGAGCGCCCGCGGCTTGATCGGCTTCGAACTGTAACCCACCACGCCCGCCTTTTCCGGCGCACGGACCCGACCCAGCGGCGTGAGCAAAATCACCGGCAATTGGGCGGGCGCGCGGACGCGCCGCAACGCGGTCACAAATTCCAAACCGCCCGGCTCCGGCATGGCCTGGTCAACCAGCGCGAGATCGAACATATCGCCCCGCTCCAGCCAGCCGAGCGCCTCGCGGGCCGACGTGGTCGAGCGCGGCACGAGCCCCCACGTGACCGCTTGCAGGCAAAGCACGCGGCACTGCGTGGGGTTGTCGTCCACGATCAACACCCGGCGCCCGCGGGACTCCTCCGATGAAACCAACGGCACGGCCGCGACCGGCGCGGGCGGTGCCACCGCCGCCAGCTCGACTTCAAATTGAAACACACTGCCCTTCCCCGCCTCGCTCTCGACCCAGATTCGGCCACGCATGAGCTCAACGAGCCGCTTGCAGATGGCGAGGCCGAGGCCGGTTCCGCCGTAGTTCCGCGTGGTCGAGGCATCGACTTGGCTGAATGATTTGAAGAGCCGGTCCATGCGCTCGGGCGCGATGCCGATGCCGGAATCATGCACCGATAGATGCAACCTCAGCCCGCCGGGCACCGTCGGCGGGACGCGGCGCACCGTGAGGAAAATCTCGCCGCGCTCGGTGAATTTCACGGCGTTCCCCAACAGATTGACAATGATCTGGCGGAGCCGCGTGACATCGCCCTCGGCCGCGAGCGGGATGTCGTCGCCCATCCAGTAAAGCAGGTCCAATTTTTTCTCGGCGGTGCGGCCCGCGAGCACGTCCAGGGCGGACTCCACGCACTCGCGCAGGACGAAGCCCTGGCGCTCAAGTTCGAGGTGGCCGGAGTCGATCTTGGAGTAGTCCAGAATGTCGTTGAGCAGGTCGAGGAGCGAGTCGCCGCTGGAGCGGATCGTCTCCGCCAACTCGTGCTGCTCCGGATTGAGATCGGAGGTGAGGAGCAGGCTGCTCATCCCAAGGACGGCGTTGAGCGGCGTGCGAATCTCGTGGCTCATGTTGGCTAGGAAGGCCGTCTTCGCCCCGCCCGCGGCGGCGGGCTCCCGGGCGAGTTCCTTGGCGCGCACGAGCGAGTCGCCCAGCAGGCGGTTGAGTTGCTCGGCTTCATTTTTCGCGCGGAGCGTCTCATCCTGCGCATGCTGCTCGGCGGTGATGTCCCAGTTGACGCCGACGACCCGCCGCGGGCGACCATCGGACGTGCGCTCGACGTGGGCGAAGGCGCGAAGCGTGCGCACCTCGCCGTCGCCGCGCAAAATCCGGAACGCGGTATCCAGACCGCGCTGGCCGCCGAGCGCCGCTTGAAACTGTTGCTCGACCCGCCCCATATCCGCCGGATGCACGCAGCGGCGCCACGCGCCGAAATTACATTCAAACTGCGCGGGCGCGGTGCCGTAGAGCTGGTGCATCCGCTCGTCCCACATCAGGTGCTGGCTCATGAGGTCGAGATCCCAGATGCCGATCTGCGCGGCGGTGCTCGCGAGTTGCAGGCGCTCGGTGAGCAACTGGGCGCGCAGCTCGACGGCCTTGCGCTCGGTGATGTTGACCGCCAGGCCCACGAGGCGCACGACGCGGCCTCCGGCGTGCGCGAGCGGGGTGAGCCGGGTGAGCCACCACATGGGCCGGCCGCTGAAGGCGACTTTTTCCTCGTATTCGATCGAGTCGTCGGCGGCGGCGCAGCGGCGGAAATTGGCCTGCAGGGCCCCGCCCACCTCGGGCGGGATGATCGGTGTGAGATCCTCGGCGCGCTGGCCGCAGATCTGGCCCGAGATGATGCCCGTCATCCGCTCGAAGCCGGGGTTGACTTCGACAAAACGGAAATCGCCCGCGGCCGTGGCCTCGACGACGAAAATCGCCAGATCGACACTCGAGTAGATGCTCTGGAGAAACGCCCGGTTCTGCTCGTGCGCCTCCTGGGCCTGCCGGTGCGCCGTGATATCGGTGATGAACCCGTGCCAGATGAAGGCGCCGTTGGCCTGCGGCTCCGGCATCGCCTTGCCGAGGACCCAGCGCGCCGTGCCGTCGGGCCGCATCGTGCGGTATTCGCACAACCACGGATCGAGTTTCAACGCGGATTCGCGAATGGCGTTTTGCACGCGCTCGCGGTCGTCGGGATGCACCGCGCGCGTCATCGCGGCGATGTCGTCCTTCACCTCGGCCGGGCTGATCCCGTAGATATCACGGATGCCCTCGCTCGCGTAGGGAAACGAACTGCGGCCGTCGGCCGTGCGGCGATATTGGAACATCATGCCGGGCACCTGCGACGCGATCTTGCGCAACCGCAGGTCGAATTCGCGCCGGTTCTCCTCCGCCTGGCGCTCGGCGCTGATCCCGCTGGCGATGCCCAAATAGCCGGTGAGCCGGCCCTGCGCATCGCGCATCGCGCTCAAGGAGAGTCGCACGGGCACGGCGCGGCCGTCACGATGCCGGAATGTCCATTCGCGCTCTTCCGGCTCACCCGTCTCATGGGTCCGCCACACGAGCGTCTCGAAGGAGGGCGGGACGACCCGGTCAAGCTGCGTGGTGAGTTCCGCGGCGTGATCGACGAGTTCGCGCGGCTCCAACAGCGCGGTGAGCTTGGTGCATCCAATCATCTCGCCGGCGACGTATCCGGTGAGCCGCACGGCGCCGGGATTGAAAATTTCGATGATGCCGTGCGCGTCCGTGGCGACGATGCAGTGGGCGGCATGCGCCAGCACTTCTGCATTCATGATTTCCTGACGGCGCCGGTGGGTGATGTCGGTCTGGATCGCGATATGACTCCGGAGCCGGCCGGCGGGATCAAAGACAGGGTCGATCTTGATGTGCACCAAATACGGCTGGCCGTCCCGGCGATAGTTGAGCACCTCCGTCTCGAAACTGTCCCGGCCGGCCAAGCCGGTGCGGAAGCACGCGATGTCAGCAGGCTGAGTCTCCGCTCCCTGCAGCAGCCGACCCGGGCGCTTCCCGAGCGCATCGGCGAGCGTGTAGCCGGTCATGCGCGTGAAGGCTTCGTTCACCCAGTCGATGCGACCGAGGGCATCGGTGATCACGATGGCGGACGTGATGTTCTCCGCGACGAGGGCGAGCGTGGCGAGGCCCGGACCGCTGGTGGGCGCCGGCTCCGAGAAGGTCGGCTGCTCCGAGGCCGGCGGCCACCACCACCGGCCCGCCGCCGCGCCCGAGACCAGCGCGGGCACCAATCCCTAAAACGGCAAGGCGGCCCCCCGCAGCCAACCCCCCCCCAACCAGGGCAGTGCGCCG
>JACMRG010000317.1 GCA_014376585.1 Opitutaceae bacterium
ACCCTCCTCAGGTCATGGGTCCACCGCCCCCGGTAAATCCGTCGCCGCCCTCCCCTGGTCGCCGCCGCGACCGGCCCGACTCCGCACCGGACAACCCGCGCGGCTCGCGGCCCAACGAAAACCGCCGCGAACCGCGCCCGTCCGACCCCGCCGCCACACCTCCGGCCGCGCCCCCTCCCGCCCCCTCGAACCGGCCCTCCGTCGAACGCAATAACGAGCCGCAGCCCAACTGACGTCTCGCGCCCGTCCGCACGCCGCAAGGGCCTCCCCCAGCCCCATCCTCCCGACGCGGCGCGACCGAACTCCGGCGTTGCCACCCTCGCCGTTCCCGCGCCCAACCTCTGGCCGCGATGCTGCGCCACCAAATCAATCCCGGCCTCGAGCTTCGGCTGCTCCAACCCGCCGACGCGCCCGCGCTTTTCGCCCTCGTCGAGGCCAACCGTAAAACTCTCCGCACGTGGCTCCCGTGGGTGGATGCCACCACGAAACTCGCGCACGCGCAAAAATTCATTGCCGAAGCGCTCCGCGACCGTGCTGCCACCCGCGCCTTCGCCACCGGCATCTGGTCCTCCGGGCAACTCGTCGGCGTCATCTGGCACAATCGGATCGATTGGGCCAACCGGGTCGCCTTCCCCGCCTACTGGCTCGTCCCCGCCGCCGAAGGCCGCGGCATCATGACGGCCGCCTGCCAGGCCGTGATCACCCACGCCTTCACGCAGCTCCGCGTGGATCGCGTCGTCGTCGCCGTCGCCACTGAAAACCAACGCGCCGCCGCCTTGGTCCGCCGTCTCGGCTTCACCCAAATCAGCACGCTCAAAAAAGCCGAGTGGCTCTACGATCACTTTGTCGATCACCACATCTACAGCCTGCAACCGAAGGCCCCGCCTGGCCCGAGCGCCAGCGGGTCGCCTTCCCCCGGGGCCCCCGGGGAGTAATTTTTTTGGCGTTCCGCGGCTCTGCGCCCTGCTTCGTTCCGGCCTAGGTTTACACCCCATCGCGCCCACCGGACTCCGAGTGTAAGGTGACCCGCCGGGCAACACCCGCGACGCTTCATCCGTTTTAAAAACTCCAACCGGTCACTCCTCGCGCCATGCTTTTCCAGACCTCCGCCACGGACACGACCTACCCGCCAACCGTGCAACTGGCCGAAGAGCGTGCCGTGGAAAATGCAGTTTCACCGGGCCCGCTGGCGGAGGACATTGATCTCATGATCCGCGTCGCTCGCCGCGAGATCGCCGCCTTCGAACAGCTTTACGACCGCTTCTCACATCCGATGTTTTCCCTGGTGCTCCGGATCGTGCGCTCTCCTTCCGAAGCGGAAGACGTGTTGCAGGATGTTTTTTTTCAGATCTGGACCCGGGCCCCCGACTACCAGCCCCAGCTCGGCTCGCCCTTCGCCTGGGTGGCGACGATCATGCGCCGCAAAGCCATCGACCGCCTCCGCGCCCAAATCCGCCGCGGCCTGCATCTCGTGGCGCCGAGCGTCCCGTGCATGGACCCACCCAACCCTTCCGACACGCGCGCTCCGCTCCTTGCCACCGAGCGCCGCCAGGAAGTCTGCGCCGCACTCGCCACGCTGGCCGCCGGCGAGCACCGCGCCATCGAGCTCGCCTTTTTTGACGGACTTTCGCACCAGGAAATTTCGGAGGCCTTGCGCCTCCCGATCGGCACCGTCAAGGCCCGCATCCGCCGCGGCCTCTTCAAACTGCGCACAAAATTGGCGCCGTTGCACGCCGCCTGAATTTTCGCTCGCGCGCCCATCGTAAGACGGCCCCGAGTGCTCGGACGCCTCGGCGCCCATCTCACCTCCCCATCATATCGGCCCGCCGCAAAATTGTTTCCGGTCCGCCCGTCCGCCACCGTCCGCCGCTACGGCATCGCCGTATCGAACCCCACCACTTGGAACGGCAGCTTCGTTTCACCCTCGAGGGCGGCCGCCGCCTCCGAAAACAAAACCGCCCTCGGCCGAAACAGGGCAAAGCAGTGAGCGGACGTTCCATGCCGGCCAGCCCTCCTCACCGGAAATCAAGTGACAAGCCGCTGTCGTTTCCGCCAACACGTTGAGTTCAAAACCACCCCCATGACCCCCAATCTCGACGAATTCAAAACCTTGGTCGCCGCCATCAAGGCCGACCAACAGGCCCAAAAAGATAAGGAGAAACGCGACGCGTGGACCAAATTCGTTTCGCTCTCCATGATCTGTCTCGCCGTGCTCGCCGCCATCGCCACCCAGCGCGGCGCAGGCTACTCTTCGGCCACCATGAAGCAGCTCAACGAAGCGACCTTCAACCAGGCCGAGGCCTCCGATCAGTGGGCCTACTTTCAGGCGAAAGGCATTAAACAGAGCATCTACGAACAGGAGCGCGACCGCCTCAACGCCCTCGCGGCGCCCGAGCCCAAAGCCCTCGCCGCCGTCACCGGTCGCATCACGCGCTACGAAAACGAAAAGAAGGAAATCACCGTTGAGGCCAAGAAACTCGAAGCCAAGCGCGACGGGGCCCGCGTCGCCGCCGCGCGCGCCGGCGACGCCGCCCGCGAGATGGGCCTCGCGACCACGATCTTCCAAATCGCCATCGCCCTCGGCGGCGTGTGCCTCGTCGTCAAAAAACGCTGGCTCTGGTATGTATCGACGGCCGCGGGCGCTCTCGCTGCAGTGCAGATGTTTCGCGTGATCCTGTTGAAATAACGCCCGAGTTCTTCGCAGATCACAGGTTCAACCCCGGGCGTTTGTGATTGTGGCCCGCGCCGCGGCGTCGATACGAATGCGCCCGCGTCCGTCCTCCCTCCAGCTGCCGCTTCCCCGCGGCTTGATCGCTTTACTCCCATGATCACCACCACCCTGTTCGGCCTCTTCCTCGGCCTCGGTCTTGCGGCGCTCCTTACGCTGCTCTTCGGCGTCTACACCATCGGGCCCACCCAGCGCGGCGTGCTCACAACCTTTGGCCGCGCCCAACGCACCACGGGCACCACCGCCGATGATCCGCAACTCGGCGCCCTCCTCACCGCCGAGGAAAAACTCCGCTACAACTATCCCAACGTCCGCGTCATCCCGCCCGGCGGCCCTTTTTTCAAGTGGCCGTGGCAACGCCTCTACAAGGTGGACATGACCATCCAGACCATCGACATCACTTGGGATCCCGACATCTCCCAAGAGTCCATCGAGGCTGTTACCAAGGATAACCTCACCGTCCAGATTTCCGGCCAGATCCGCTGGAAGCCCTGCGAGCGCAACCTCTACGCCTACCTCTTCGGCATCGCGCATCCCGCCGCGCACGTCGTCGGTTATTTCATTTCGGTGCTGCGTGACCGCATCGCCACCTTCCACGGCGAAGCTGCCGAAGGCGCCGTCGAAGGCGTTTCCATCAACGACCTCCGCCGCAATCTTTCCCTCATCAACAGCTTCATGGAAGACGCCTGCCGCAAAACCGCCGCACGCTACGGCATCGACCTCGACGCCGCCCTCATCACCAACATCGACCCGCCCTCCGACGTGGACGAGGCCCTCGCCTCGATCAACACCACGCAAAACCAAGTCGCCGCCTCGATCTCGCAGGCCAGAGCCGACGCCGATCAAAAATTAAAAATGGCCGAGCAAGCCGTGCAGATCGCCGAAAACCGCGCCCAAGCCGAAGCCGCCCCGCTGCTCGAACTCGGCAAAACCCTCGCCGGCATGCACGCCGAGGGAGGCAAGGCGGCCCTCGATAGTTATCTCCGCAACGCAAGCCTCCCGCTCCGCGAAAAAGCCGCCCAGACCATCCTCAAACTCTGACCCGCACCTCGCCATGAATCTCCTCCTTTCCGTTTTCATCGGGGTCATCGCCACCTTCATCGCCACGCCCATCGTGCTCGCCATCGGCCGCCTGTTTCAACTTTGGCGCGTGCTCCCCGAGCGCACCGTGATCGTTTACACCTTCTTCGGCAAAGTCGTCGGCCAAGTCGAAGAAGCCGGCCTCTTTTTCCCCATCGCGCACTTCGGCCCGAAAGCCCTCCTCTTCCCCCTCTTCGGCAAAGCCTACACCGTGCGCACCGTCATCCACCAAGCCTACCTGCGCAACCAGCTCGTCAATTCCGAGGAGGGCGCCCCCATGGGCGTCGGCATCTGGTTCGAGATGTTTGTCGCGAACCCGAAAGCCTACCTTTTCCAAAACTCCGATCCCATCGGTTCGCTCAAGGCCAACGTCGCCACCGCCGTCGTAAAACAACTCTCCAATCTCCGCCTCGAAGTTCTGCTCGAAAACCGTGACGCCCTCTCTCGCAAGGTCCGCGAAGAAGTTTCGCCCACCTCCTCGCAGTGGGGCTTCAACCTCGGCTCGACCTACATCCGCAAGGTCGCCTTCCGCGACCGCGGCATGATCGCCGAAATCCAGCGCAAGGTCGTCAACCGCCTCCGCCAGGTGACCGCCGCCATGCGCCAGGCCGGCGAAAATGAAGTCGCCATCATCCACTCCGAAGCCGACCGCAAAGCCTCCCAACGCCTCGGCCAGGCGCAAGCCGTGCGCCCCCAAGTCGTCGGCCGCGCCCTCGCCGAAATCCAGCGCGTCCCGGAAGTCGCCGCCGCGCTCTTCACCCTCCTCGACATTCAGGCCACGCTCAAAGGCACCGGCAAAATCACCCTCGCCGCCGGCGAATCGCCCAATCTTCTGCTCAACACCTGAATTTTCGGGCTCGTTTCTAGAGTTCCAAATCCCACCCCATCATGAATCCACCCTGCTCGTTTCGCCGCCTCTCCACGTTCTTTATCGCCCTCACCGCGCTCTCCGCCCTCGCCCGCGCCGAGATCGGCGTCGGCCCCCCACCCCTCACCGGCGCCGAGGTCATCCTCGACGGCAGTCGCCAAATGCTCGACGACAAATGGACTTATTGGAACGGCCCCCGCTTCGCCTCCGCACTGCCCATCAAATGGCAGATCGTAAAAGATCCCGTTGATGCCGGCACCGTCGTCATGACCGATGACCGCGCCGCCGACGGCGGCAAATACGGCGCGGCCGACATCATCACGAAAAAAACCTACCGCGATTTCCGCCTGCACATCGAATTCCTCGTCATGAAGCCCGGCGGTAACAGCGGCGTCTATCTGCAGAACCGCTACGAGATCCAAGTGTGCGACAGCGACGCCACCACCCACGGCATGGGCGCCGTCATCAACGAGACGCCCTCCCCCTACTTCGCCTACAAAGGCATCGGCCAATGGAACGCCTACGACATCCAATTCCGCGCCGCCCGTTTCAAAGACGGCGTCCGCACCGAGCCCGCCCGCGTCACGATTTATTTCAACGGCATCAAGGTTCACGGCAACCAGCCCATCCAGCAAGTCTGGGGCGGGGCCAACTCCGGCATGGACGGTGGCAACGACGGCGGCAAAGGCATCACCGACGTCCCCGGCGGCCTAAAACTCCAGTGCGAAGGCCACGACGTCCGCTACCGCAACGTCTGGATTCAAGAACTCGACCTCGTGAAGCCATCGACCGATTTCAAGAACTAATCCTACCCACCCAAAACTTCCCCTTCGCCGCCTCTTAAACTGTAGCCCCGACCGTTGGTCGGGCTCTTCGGGTTACCCGGTTCCCTCTGCTAGACACGGCACAACCGGAAACCCGCCTTCATGTGGCCCGTCGGAGTCTATCCCCTTGGAAGTATAAAATGTCATTTGCTCGTCAGCCACGGCGCGGCGGTTCTGATCGATACGGGGTTGATGGGTGCCATGCGCGAATTGAAAATCGTGATGGGAAAACTGAATCTCGCCCCCACTGCACTGAAAGCAATTCTCCTTACGCACGGACATCTGGATCATACTCTCGGATTAGCGGAGATTAGGACGTGGAGTGGAGCCCAGCTCTATGCGCATCCAGCCGAACAGATCCACATCGGCGGCTGTTTTCCGTATCGTGGACCGGCGCGAGTTTGCGGCTGGTTAGAGAACGCCGGCCGAATGCTTTTCAACTACAAGAAAAGCATTCGACCGACCGTTGGCGGATGACGATCTGCTGCCCTTTTGGGGCGGCTTGAGGGTGATTCATCTACCCGGACACACGGCGGGACATTGTGGATTCTTCAGCCCGAAGGAGAAAGTGCTTTTCAGCGGAGATTTATTCGCAAGCTACGGATGGAGTGCGCATCGAGCGCCCCTCTTTTTGAGCACAGAACCAGAACGGATCAGCGCCAGTCTTGATCGAGCAAGGGCGCTGGACGTTGAAGGCGTCATCCCGAATCACTATCTGACGCCCAACATGCAGCTTCACTTGGCGAGGCTACGAAACCTGCGGTAGGATTTATCGGGCTGGCGTTGATCGCTCCGGCCAGATCGTCCGCACGATCCAAGCAACACCCAGCGTCACGAGCGTGCCGATGAGCGTAAACCACGGCCAGAAAACCTCCGCGCCAAACGTCCGCATCCACCAGTCCCTCGTGGCCGGGATGTTGGCGGGCCAGTAGATGAGGTTCATCACGACGAGCGACGCCGTCATCCCCACCATCGTCGCCCGGGCACCGAGTCGCCGCCAGAACAGCGCGATGATCAGCGAGCCCAACAACGCGCCTGCCGTGAGCCCCCGCAGCGAGAACGCGGCGTTGAGCACAAAGGTCACCTCCCGTGCCAGCCACGCCGTGCCGACCAGCACCGCCGCCCAAAAAATCGTCGAGATCTTGCTGAACCGCAGAAAATAATCCTCGTCGCGACCCCTCACGATCGGCCGCACGAAATCCATGGTGGAGACCGACGCCAGCGACGTGATCGCCGAGCTGATCGACGACATTGCCGCCGAGAGGATCGCGACGATCAGAAAACCTTTCAGAATGTGCGGCACTTCCGTCATCATGAAAATCGGGAAGATAAAATCGTTGGATTTGATGCCGGGTTTCGCTTCGGGCAGCGGAATTTGAAACGGGTGGCCCGTGCCCGTGTAGAAGACCCACAGCATCACGCCCACGAGCAGGAAGATCAGAAAAAGCGGGAAGATCAGGACCGCGCTCAGCGCGAGCGCCTTGCGGCCATCGGCGACGTTTTTGCACGCGAGCACCCGCTGCACGATCAACTGTTCCGCTCCGTGCGTGGAGAGCACCATCACCGTGCCGCCGATCACGCCCATCCAGATATTGAATGGCGCCGAGAACGTGAAATGGGTGTTCAACCAAGCCAGCTTCCCGGCCGCACTCGCCTGCTGCAGCGCCGCGCTCCAACCGCCTTCCACCAGCGTAGGAATAAAAAACAAAGCGAAGAGCCCGCCCGCCAGAAAGAGTCCGAACTGCACCGCGTCGGTCCAGATGACCGCCTTCACGCCGCCGATATAAGTGTAGAGTAGCGAAAGTCCGACAAAGAGCAGGATCGCGCCGAGGATCGGATCCACCAGCCCACCGAGACTGCACACCTGTTCGCCAAGCATCAAGCGGATGGGAATGCACGCCACGTAAACGCGCACGCCCGCCGCCATGGTCTCCAAAAACAGAAAAAACGCGCCCGCCATTCTCCGCGGACCGACGCCGAGGTGTTGTTCAAGGAGTTGATAAGGCGAATAGATCTCCCCCTTTAAGTAGTGCGGCACCATGACGACCGCCAAAATGATCCGGGCGATCACGTAGCCCGCGATCATCTGGATGAACATGATGTTCGAGCCGTAGGCGATGGCGGGCACGCCTATGATCGTCAGCGCGCTCGTCTCGGCCGCGACGATCGAGACACCGATGCCCCACCACGGGATGTTGCGACTGCCGAGGAAGTAGTCGCGGGTGGTGCGCTGGTCTTTGCCAAACCACACGCCGAGTCCGATGATGCCCCCGAGGTAGAGAATGATAACCAGCCAGTCGCCGAAGTTAAAATAGCCATTCATACGGGGGTGGCGCCATCACGCGAAAAGACGTTTTCGTTGGCGAGGAGTTTTATCGCGGCGGCGGCGGCGTTTCGCCCATGCTCCCCCCACCATGCCCGCCCTCCCCCGTCGCCTGCTGGTCTTCGCCGCTCTCGCCTTCACGACCGCGCTGCCCGCCGCTACTACTTTCAAGCCCGACAAACTCGCGGCCATGGACGCCGCCATCACCGAAGCCATCGCGGCCAAAAAAATTCCCGGCGGCGTCCTGTGGTTTCAACGCGACGACGAGGTTTACCAGAAATCGTTCGGCCGGCGCGCCACCTCGCCCACCGCGGAGCCAATCAGCGCCGATACGATCTACGATGCCGCGTCTCTGACCAAGGCCGCCGCGACGACCACCGCGATCATGCAGCTCGTCGAGCGTGGCCGGCTCGATCTCGATTCCCCCGTTGTGCGCTACCTGTCCGCCTTCGAGCACAACGACAAAAGCGAGGTCACCGTGCGCCAGCTCCTCACCCACCACTCCGGCCTCCGGCCCGACGTCGATCTGAAGCCCGCCTGGTCCGGCTACGCCACCGGCGTCGCGCTGGCTTGCGCCGAAAAACTCCGCAGCGCGCCCGGCAGCACCTTCGTTTACAGCGACATCAACTTCATCGTGCTCGGCGAGCTCGTGCGCATCGCGAGCGGACAACGCCTCGACGCCTACGCCGCGCAGCACATTTTCCAACCCCTCGGGATGAGCGACACCGGCTTTCTGCCACCCGCTGCGAAGTTCGCTCGCGTCGCGCCGACCGAAATCAGCGACGGCGTGATGCTGCGCGGCGTGGTCCACGACCCCACGGCGCGAGCCATGGAAGGCGTCGCCGGCCACGCCGGACTTTTCACGACAGCGGCGGACCTTGCGCGCTTTTGTCGGATGCTCATCGGCAACGGTCAGCTCGACGACGTGCGTATTCTCAGCGCCGCCAGTGTCGCGGCGATGAGTCACGTCCAGACCGAAGGCTCCAATCGCCGCGGCCTCGGTTGGGATATCGACTCTGGTTTTTCCGGCCCGCGTGGCCGCTGGTTTCCCGCCGGTGCTTCTTTCGGCCACACGGGCTTCACGGGCACGAGCGTGTGGGTAGATCCCGCCGCGCATGCCTTCATTATTTTCCTCTCCAACCGCGTCCATCCCGACGGCAAGGGCGACACCGGCCCGCTGCGACGCGCGCTCGCCACCCTCGCCGCCGAAGCCATCGGCCGCGACGCGGGTGCCGTGCTCAACGGGATCGACGTCCTCGTGCGCGAAGATTTCGCCCGCCTACGCGGCCTGCGCATCGGCCTTATCACCAACCAAACCGGGCGCGACCGCGATGGGCGCACCACCATCGACCTGTTGCATGAGGCGAAAGAGGTGAAACTCGTCGCGCTCTTCAGCCCGGAACACGGCATCCGCGGCGTCGCCGACGACCACGTGGGCGATTCCATCGACGACAAAACCAAACTCCCCGTTTACAGCCTCTACGGCGAATCGCCGCCACGGACCAAAGACCAGTCCGACACCGACTACACCATGGCCGTGATGCGCGCCCGCGCCCCCCAGCCCGAGCAGCTCCGTGAACTCGATGCGCTCGTCTTCGACATCCAGGACATCGGCGCGCGGTTCTACACCTACTCCGCCACGCTCGGCGTCGCCCTCGAGGCCGCCGCCAAGGCCCGCATAAAATTCATCGTGCTCGACCGGGTGAATCCCATCGGCGGGATCAACGTCGAAGGCCCGGTGATGACCCGCGCGCCGAGTTTCATCGGCTTCCATCCGATGCCCGTGCGCCATGGCATGACCCTCGGCGAACTCGCCCAAATGTATGACGCCGAGCGCCACTTCGGCGCCGATCTCACGGTGGTGCGCTGCGAAAATTGGACACGCGACCTGCGCCTCGATCAGACCGGCCTGCCGTGGATCAATCCCTCACCGTCGATGCGGAGCCTCACCGCCGCGACGCTTTATCCGGGACTCTGCCTGCTTGAGAGCACGCAGCTCTCGATGGGGCGCGGCACCACCAAACCCTTTGAACAGGTCGGCGCGCCGTTCATCGATGGCGGACGTCTCGCCGCCGCCCTCAACCGCGCCGGCCTCGCCGGTGTGCGCTTCGAGCCGGTGAAATTTACGCCGCGCCCCGCGCTCTATCCCGGGCCCGCCGCCTCGCTTAAAGACCGCGATCAAGCATGCGGCGGCGTGCGTGTGGTGCTGACGGACGCCGCACACTGCCCGGTCGTGGACATCGGCCTTGAGCTAGCCGTCACGCTCCAGCGGCTCTACCCCGAGCAAATGAAAATATCGGGCATGGCTCGATTGCTCGGTGATGACGCTACGCTCGAAGCAATCCTCGCAGGGAAATCCTCCGCCGAGATCAAAGCCGGCTGGGCCAAAGGCCTCGCTGACTTCAATACCCGTCGAAACCAATTCCTGCTCTACCCGTAGCGCCGGGTGAGCCCCTGCCAGTGGAGATTGGGCGTTTCTAGTTGGCGGCGGGACCTCCGGGCCCGCCGGGTTTTACGAGAGCCGTAAACTTTACTGAAGCGCGCCCACCGGTCGCGCCCTACCTTTTAGACGCCCTCTGAGCCTTCGCCCTCCGCAAAACCGGGGGCAAAACCGCGGGTAAGGATAACGCGTTCTACCCTCAGCAACGGAGAAGCGTTCCCTCACGGGGCCTTGGTCACCGGCGCCGCCGCGGCGGGGGTGGCCGCGGGCTTCGGCACATTCACTTTTTTCTCATCGAGATTCTGCATCGCCTCGGCATCGCTCACCGGCGTGGAGTCGATGCCACTTGCGGGCACCTCGAGCTTCGCGAGCCAAACGAGCGCGTTGAGCATCAACCGGCGCTGATCCTCGTTTTGCCAGTTGAGGTGGTAGTGGCCGCCCGTGAAGCCAAAGCCACGGCCGCCATCGGGGCGCTCCACCGCCCACATCATCGTCTCGGGGCGGCCCTTCGCCGCCTGGATGTGTTCATACGGGCCCTTCGGACTCACGTAGGGACCATCGCGCACGGCGTCCGACGGCGTCGCGACAAGGATGTCTTTCACGCCGGCTTTCCCGTCGCGGAAGTGCATATTGAAATACCATTCGTCCTTCGCGTGAAACGGCTTCACCCCGCGCGTGATCGGATGCGCGGGAATAGTTTTGTAGTCGGCGTCCCAGATCGGATTGCACGAAACCTTGGTCTCATAATAGCCACCGATCCACTGCTGCCACTCCGACCCGCCCTTCTCCGCCACCACTTCAACCGCGTAGTGCGCCATGCCGAGACTCACGCCTTTTTTCATGAGCGCATCGAGCACCGCCAGCCGGTCTTTTTGGACCGCGATGTGATTGCCGCCGCCATCGGCGTAGATGAACACGGCGTCCGCCCCCTCGAAGACAGAGTTATCGTCCACCTTCTTGCCATCGACGGTCTTGGTCGGCCAGCCGTTGGTGATGAGCACGGTTTTCAGGCCGGGAACGTCATCGAGCCGTTTTTGCAACAGCATCGAGCCCGCCTTGAATTCGTGCATGAGCGGCGGATGGCTCACCGGGCCGGCGATCATGACGAGCTTGCGGTCGGCGGCGTGCAGGCCGGCGGCGAGCGTGAGAATAGCGGTGAAAAGCAGACGGAGTTTCATGGGGGTTTTTGGGGACTGGGACGGACCAACAGCAAGACAACCCAGCCCACCCGAGGTCACGGGCGAAATCAAGCCCGCCGCCCCCGCTACCCCGCCGCAGGTTGTCAGAGGCCCGATGGTTTGGCGGGCATTCGTGCAGCCGGCAAGATACGCGGCAGTCGCGGGCCGAAAATATTAAGCGCGAGTCCGGCGATCACGAGCGCGCCCGCCTGCAATTTCCAAACCGGCAACGGTTCTCCGAGCACAATCGCCGAACTCAGCATCCCGGAGACCGGCACGAGCAGGGCAAACGGCGTGACCGTGGACGCCGGATGCCGCGACAGCAGCCAGCTCCAGAGCGAGTAGCCGACCAGCGTCGAACCATAGACAATATAGGCCACGCTCCACAGCGTCGCCGCGTGCAGGTGCGTCAGACTGTGCGCGATGAGTCCGGGCCCCTCAAATATCAGCGAGGCGAGCATCATCGGTAGGGGCACGACCAGGCTGCCCCACACGACCAGCGAGAGAGGATTGACGCGGCCCAGGCGCTTCGAGCTGAAGTTGGCGTAGCCCCACGAAGTCGCCGCGAGCAGGAGACAGCCCAGGCCCGCGGCCGTCACTTCACCGTCCGTATGCAGGGCCACGATCGCAAAACCCGCGCAGGCGATCAGCGCGCCCGCGATCTGTGCAGGCGAAATCCGTTCCTTCAACACCACCGCGGCGAGCGCGAGCGTGACGAAGACCTGAAACTGCAACACCAGCGACGTCAGCCCCGCCGGCATCCCGAGTTTCATGCCGAAAAACAGGAAGCCAAACTGCAGCGCGAACATCGTGAGCCCGTAGCCCAAAAGCTGGCGCAGCGTCACCGCCGGCCGCGGCACAAAGAAGATGAAGGGCACCACGACCGCGATGAAGCGCAGCGCGCAGAGCAACAACGGCGGCAACTCACGGAGCGCGATCTTCACCGCCACGAAATTTGCGCCCCAGATCGAAACGATCAACAGGGCGAGCAACAGGTGGCGGAACGGAAACGCGGCGGCGGACATGGTGGAAACTCGACCGTGCGCCTGGCGGATAATCACAGCAACCGCCGTTCCTCCGCGAGCCGGAGCAGTGGCCAAAACGAATCGCCCCCACCTGTGCCCCTGCCGGCCGGTTCGACTCTCACCGGGGCAGTTTTGCCGGCGAGCCACCGCGCCCAATAGCTCCCCAACGCTACGGCATCACCGAAAAAAAGCCCTTCACCTCAACGCGCGTAACGACCATGCGCGCGAGGACTGCGTGAAAGGCTATTGCAACGCCGCCGAGGGCGCGGCGGCGGAGTGAACGCCGGCGGGGTGCGGTTCGTAGCCAACTCCACCCCCGGGCCCGGGGGGAAATTTTAGACGAATCAAACGGGTCGGGGCTTTTCGAAGACAAGCTCACGGCGCGGGTTTCACCGTCGCCGCAGCTTCATCGCCACCGTCATCAATCGCCCCTCACCCCCACCCCACCCCCATGCCCGCCCCCATCTCTGCCAACGGCAATCGCCCCAACGACCTCAAGACCTCTGATCTTACCGCAAAATCCGATGGGGAAAACCGACTCCCGCGGTCGGCATCACGTCTTCCTTTTCGGCGGCACATGGAACGACAGCAAGGGGATCAATCCCTCGGATTTCACCTGGGACAACGCGCGCCAGGCGTAGCTCAGCCTAGCCGACCCCTCCAAGGCCTTTTCGCCGATCATCACCAACGTTGCCAAGACCCAACACGCCCTTGCCCCGGACGGCCCGCGCCTGCTCACGCACTATTTCCGCGGTGGTGGGCAACGACGATGAAAGCGACGCCCTCAATCGGCTCGCCGAGGGCGCTTTCTCCACCCTTGGGGAACACATCCGCAACGCCGCCGATTGCGACTTCATCCAAAGCTACCGCACGGGCGACCAGATCTCGATTCTGGTTTCAGTCGCGGCGCCGCCAGCGCCCGGCTGTTCGCGCAGGACTTGGTCACACGCGGCTTCGTGAGCGAAGTCCGGATCGGCAGCCGTTATCGCCCCGTGCGCAATACCGGCGAGCTGCGGCGCGATGTGTGGGATCTTACCACCCGTTGGGGCAAAACTTTCGTCCCCGGCGACGCCCTGCCATCGCCTTTCTCGGGGCGTGAGATACCGTGGCCACCACTATCTCCGCCAAGCCGGCCGCTTGGCGTGTGCCCGACAACGTCGGCCGCGCCGTGCACTGCATGACCCTCGACGAGACCCGCGATCTGCTCAAGCCCACCCTGCTCCAATATCCCAAAAGCCGCCGCGCCTCGATGAAGGAGGTGTGGTTCCCCGGTGCGGATAGCGATGTCGGGGGCGGTTATTTTAACGATGCACTCGCCCGCGTGACGTTGGCCTTCATGTGGAAGAACTGGGACTGCGCGCTCGCCGCCCAACAGTTGACCAGCCTGCAATGGCGCAACGATCTCGTCGCACAATACTCCACCACCGCGGGTCCGCCTTGGCTGCGCCACCAGCAACCCGGCTTCACCGCCAGCGTCGGCGGCGCCTCGCCCCGCACACTTGCCCCGTGCACCGGCGAAGCCCCGCGCGTGCACCCCGGCGTCGACCAGTTCGTGCAGCACGGCGGTCTCCAATTCTGCATCGAGAGCGCGGGCTTCCCTCCGGCTCGCACGGTCTCTTTCCCCGTCTACCAGCCACTGGCCTATCCGGGCGCCGATCGGGTCGAGCGCTACGATACGACCACGTGCAATTAAAGCGCCCCCGAGCCCGCCCGCGACGCACCGCCCAACCGCGTGAGCCTATGGGTTCACGGCCCGGGCCTTCGTCATCGAATCGTTAGACGGTTATTTCCGGTCGTCGCGACCCTTGGCCTTGCCCCGACCGCGGTCATGATCGTCTTTGTCGCGATCAGGCCCGCGATGATCGTCGTCGCGACTGCGCGGACTTTCATCGCCGTCGCGACCCCGCGGAGCTTCATCGCGGAGACGCACGCGCACGACAAAGTAGTTGGACGGGTAGCGCATCACCACCTGCTGGTGATAAATATACGGTCGGTCCGTGGCCATCGTGAGCGTGATGCTGCGGTTGAAATCGACGCGCACAAACTCGGGCAGATTACGCGCCGAGCGCCATTCACCACGCTCCTGATAAAACCACACGTGGTCGCCTGGACGGTAGTAAACATCGCCACCCGGGTAGTAATAATAGCCCCGGTCACGCTGATACCAACGCGCGCGCTCCCACGGCGCCCGCCCCCGCGCGGCCGGCTCTTCGACCACGATTACGACCGCCGGGGGCGGGGGCGGTGGGCGGCGACCGAGCCGGATCTCGGCGGCGAGATTGACGTCCAACAGCTGCTCAGCCCGTGCCGCGGAAACGCCGCCCGCCGCCAGAGCGCATGCAATTAAAACGAGCGTTTTTTTCATGCGCTCTTGGACCATGCCTGAGGCGACGGGTAACCGGTCAACGGCATTTTTTCGCCGCGTGTTCCCGATTGTCCTTCCGACGCCCGCCGGCTCCCAAACTCCTCGACGCGAGCGCACGGTTTATTCTGTGTAGGCGCACCCCGTGATCTCCACCCCTGCCCGTCACCCTTTGTCCACGCTCTGCCGCCTCAGTCTGCTGGGCGTCGCCGCTCTCACGTTCCTCACCGCCGCACCCCTCGACGATGTTTACAAGCTCGGTCCCGACTCCCAAGCGCAACCCGGAGTGCCGCAGGGCAAAGTCACCGGCTGGACCAAGTTACCGAGCGAGGCCTACCCCGGCACGCTCCACGATTACTGCGTTTATGTTCCCGCCCAATACGATCCCGCCCAGCCCGCCGCACTGATGATCTTCCAGGACGGCCAGGCGTTCCTACGTCCCACCGGCGACTACCGTGTGCCCGCCGTTTTCGACACCCTGATCTACCGCCGCGAAATGCCGGTCACCATCGCGGTCTTCATCAACCCCGGACGCAAACCCGAGCAACCCGAAGCCAGCCCGTCCGACTGGGGCGACAAGACCACCAACCGCCCGCAGGAATACAACGCCCTCGACGACAAGTATGCCCGCGTGATCGTGGACGAACTCCTGCCCGTCCTCGCGAAACAATATAATCTCTCCACGAATCCCAACGACCGCGCCCTCGGCGGCGCGAGCTCCGGCGCCATCGCCGCTTTCACCGTCGCGTGGCATCGCCCGACCCATTTCAGCAAAGTCCTCAGCACCATCGGCAGCTTCACCAACATCCGCGGCGGCCACGTTTATCCCGATCTCATCCGCACCAGCGAAAAGAAACCGATCCGCATTTTTCTGCAGGACGGGGTGAACGACAACCGCGGCCTCCGCGGCGAAGGCACCGCCGCCACCTACACCGCCGACCGCGACTGGCACGCTCAGAATATCAAGATGGTCGCCGCCCTCACCGAAAAAGGCTACGACGTGAATTTCACTTGGGGCGTCGGCACGCACTCCAACAAACAGGGCGTCGCGATTCTGCCCGACATGCTCCGCTGGCTCTGGCGCGACTACCCGCGCACCGACGACGCTCGCGACCCCGGCAACCGCACGCTCCTCGTCCCGCCCGGGTTTACCCCACCTCCCGCCCCGGCCACCAAATAGTCCCCACCCGCGGTTTTCCAAAGAAACGAAATTCGCGTCAGGACTGGCGGCGGTAGGCGGGCAACGCAGCGTCATCGGCGGTGAGTCGGAAGAGCCAGCCTCGTCACGGGGTAGCCTCGTCATGGGGTCCCCTCGTCATGGGGTCAGCCCCTAACCTTTGTGGTAAACTGCTCCAAAATCATCCCCGCTTCCGCCCGGCTCACGTCGCCGCGCGTGACTTCGCCCACGTAGCGGCTCACGGCGTCGGGTGGGCACATGTGCAGGTGTTCGCTGATCCAGCGGTTGGGCACGCTGCTCCCGCGCTTCAGCCACGCCGCCAGCGCGATCTTCCACAGCAAGCCCCGACGGGGTCAGCCCCTAACCTTTGTGGTCAACTGCTCCAAAATTACCCCCGCCTCCGCCCGGCTCGCCTCGCCGCGCGTGACTTCGCCCACGTAGCGGCTCACGGCGTCGGGCGGGCCCATGTGCAGGTGTTCGCTGATCCAGCGGTTGGGCACGCTGCTCCCGCGCTTCAGCCACGCCGCCAGCGCGATCTTCCACGGCGCCGACTTGGACTCGGCCGCCGCGCCCAGCAGCGACGCCCCGATCTCCGCCGCACCGCGCTCCAGGCGTTCGCGCCAATGCACGCGGTTGAGCTCCGCCACCTCCTCGCCGCCCCAGTCCGCCGCCTGGTCCATCGCCTGAAAATCCTTCGCCACCCCGCGCTGCCACTCCTCGCTGCCCAGCGCCCAGCCCCGGCTCATTCGGTCAAACGCCGCGTCCTTCTGCCGCCCCTCGTCGGCCATCAGCCACGCCAGGTGCTCCGCGTAGCTGCGCCACCCCGCCGGCGTGTCGGTCAGCTCCCCGTGCGCGCGCAGCCACTCCGCGCATACCAGCCACGCCGGCCGCTCCCCCGCCCCCCGCGTAAACGCCCGGTAACTCGACCACCGGAACTGCGCCAACTGCTCCAGCGCCACGATCCGTGCCCGCACCGGATTGAGATGCAGGTAGTCCACCAGCCGCGCCAGATGCACCCCGGGCTCCACCAAGATCGCCTGATACCGCCCCTGAAACGCCCGCCCCCGCTCGCCCCGGTAGCGGTTAAACCGGTTGCCAAACGTGCTCTGCAACCAGTGCACCCCGCTCACCAGATTCCCCCGCGGCGTCTCCAACGCCAGATGGTAGTGGTTCCGCATCAGGCAATACCCGTGCACCCGCCACCCCATCCGCTCGCACGCCTCCCCCAGACAACTCACAAACGCCTCCGCCGCTCCCGCCGTCTCAAACAAATCCCCGCGGTAATTCCCCCGGTTCAACACATGGTAAACCGCCCCCGCGTATTCGATCCTCGGTTTTCTCGCCATGCTCCCAACCCAAAACCACGCGACCGCCTCACTCAACCACAAAGGTTAGGGGCTGACCCCGTCGGCTTGGTCCAAGACTGTTACCGGTGCGATCCGGTGATAGGTGACACTTTGTCCGGGGTGATGGGTGACACTTTTTGTGGTGGTTGAAAGGTGAGGAGGGCGAGGTTTTTTCGAGGTTTTTTG
>JACMRG010000318.1 GCA_014376585.1 Opitutaceae bacterium
ACCGACGGCTCCACCGACACCTCCACCGCCGAAATCCAAACCCTCGCCGCCACCACGCCCGCCCTCCGCGTCCTCGTCCGCCCCACGAACGGCGGTAAGGGTGCCGCCGTCCTCACCGCCGCCGAAGCCGCCCTCGCCGCCGGCTTCACCCACGCCCTCGTCCTCGACGCCGACGGCCAACATCCCGAGGACCGCATCGCCGATTTCATGGCCGTCTCCGCCGCCACCCCCGCCGCACTCATTCTCGGCCAACCTATCTTCGGCCCCGAAGCTCCCGCCATCCGCCTCTACGGACGGAAACTCAGCGTCGGCCTCGTCCACCTTGAAACCCTCGGCCGCGTCATCGCCGACCCGCTCTTCGGCTTCCGCGTCTATCCGCTCGCACCGCTGGTCGCCGCCATGCACTCCACCCGCGGCGCCCGCCGCTACGATTTCGACCCCGAAGTTGCCGTCCGTATGGTCTGGGCCGGCACTCCGGTGAAAAACATCCCCGCCACCTGCCGCTACCTTTCAAAAACCGAGGGCGGCGTCTCCCATTTCCACTACTTGCGCGACAACCTCCGCATGATCTGGCTCCACACCCGCCTCATCACCGCCCTCCTCCTCCGCTAATCTTTCTTTTTCCTCTGTCTCGTAATCTTTCTTCCCCCGCGTTCCCCCTTTCCTCCTTCTCTCTATCGCCCGTCTTCCGCTCTCCTTCCCATTCCGACTTTCGCCTATTTAGCGCCTTTCGCGGGCCTCCTCCGAAAAGTCCGTGTCCATCAGCGCCCGTCCGTGGTTAGAAACCTTCACTCCATGCGCGCCCGCCTTCCTTCCTTCTTCCTCCTCGCCACGGTCATCGCCGTGTCCGCCCCGCCCACCCGCGCCGCCGATCTCATCGCCGAGCCCGGCGCGCCTCTCATCATCGGCGAGAACGACGCCGCATGGCGCCCACTCTTCGCCGCCATCGCCGCCCAAGGCGCCGTTTACGCACAATTCACCGAACATCGCTGGTTCGCCGTTCGCAACAAACCCACCGAACTCACCGGCGAAATGCGCCTTTCCCCTTCGCTCGGACTCAGCCTCCACTACGCCGCGCCCGATGACACCACCATGATCATCGACGAGCAGGGCCTCCTCCAGCGCTTCGCCAGCGGCCGCACCCGCGCCGCCCCCGACAACCCCCGCTACACCGGCCTCACCGCCGCCCTCCTTCCCGTCCTCCGTTTCGACCTCCCCGCGCTCAACGAGAAATTCACCATCGCCGGCGCGCGCACCGGCGATGTCTGGCGCCTCGACTTCACCCCGCGTGATGCCGAACTCGCAAAAACGTTCGGTCGCATCACCGTCCAGGGCGAAGCTCACGCGGTCCGCCGCCTCGAATTCCGCCGCGACGCCAAACAACGCATCGAGATCTTCGTCGGCGCCGCGACCCCCGGCGCGTCCTTCACCGAGGCCGACGTGAAAAAATTCTTCCGTTAAATCCCTGTCCCGGGCCGTCGCCCGCCGACTCGCCGCCACACCTCGCGAAAAATCCCAAACCGGTTTCACCACGGAGACACAGAGGCACAGCGATCGGAGCGCACTCCCCCCAAAAAACAAATTCTTCGCTGTGCCCCTGTGTCTTGGTGGTGAAAAATCTCCACTGCGCCCTCCACGCCCTTGGCGTGAGGCCATTTCTCCACGATCTTTTCTTCCCCTCCCAAAACCACGGCCACCATCGCTAAGCCATGCAGCCCCCTCACCAGAAACGCTGGGCCCGCCTCCTCCTCGCCGCCGGCGCGCTCGTCGGTCTCGCGTGGATCGCCCTGCTCGACCGGCCGAATAAAATTTCGACCGATGTCCTCGATCTCCTCCCCCGCGACGAACGCTCGCCCGAGATCGCCATGGTCCGCTCGCTCGCCGGCGAGCAACAAGCCCGCGTCGCCCTCTTCGCGCTAAAATTCCCCGCCGCCACGCCCACTCCCACCCGCGACGCCGCCAGTGCTGCGTTTGTCGCCGCCCTCTCCACGTCGCCCGCCTTTGCGGAAGTCACCCGCCTCGACGACACCCGCTCGCGCGACACCCTCGGCCGCGAGGTCTTCGAGCGCCGCCTCGATCTCCTTTTCCCCGGCTGGCTCGCTGCCCGCCGCGCCGACTACATTCGCACCGCTCCCTCGACACCATGGCCCGAATGGCTCGCCGACCGCACCGCCGCCGAACTCCACGCCTTCCTCGCCAAGCCCGAGGCCCTCGCCTTCCAGGAACTTCTCCCGTCCGATCCGCTCCTTCTCGTCCCCGCTCTCACCGAACGCGTGAGCGGCTTCGCCAGCACCGGTCTTGCCGGCGGCGGCTCCAAAGATGTCACGCTCATCTGGACGCGCACCGCTGCCTCGCCCTTGCGCGAGGAAGGCCAGACTCCCGTTTTCGCGGCCGTCGCCACCGCCACCGCCGCCGCCCAAAAAATCGCGCCCGAAGCCAACCTTCAATGGACCGCCGTCAGCCGCCTCGCCGCCGAGAGCCGTCGCCGCATCGAAGCTGAGATGTCCGGGCTCAACATCCTTTCTCTCGTCGCCGTCCTCGGTGTCGCCGCCCTCTGCGTGCGCCACCTGTTGAAAGCCCTGCACCTCGCCCCCGTGATTTTCGGCGCGATGCTCGGTGCCTGGGTCGTGACCACCGCCGTTTTCGACCGCGTGCACGTGCTCGTTTTTGTCGTCGGCTCCCTCCTCGGCGGCGTCGCCATCGACTACGGATTTTATCTTTATCTTCAACCCCCGCGTTATCCCGGCGAGCCTTACCGCGCCCGCGTCGGCCGCCTGCTCCGTCCACTCCTCGCGAGCGCCCTCACCACCATTCTTGGTTTTTCCCTGCTGCTGTTTTCCGAACTCCCGCTCATCCGCCAACTCGGCGTCTTCGTCAGCGCCGGCCTCCTCAGCGCCCTCGCCGCCGCGCTCCTGTGGTTCGCCCAAATCGAAGAGCCCACCCTCGCCACCCGCGCCTTCATCCGCGCGCGCGTCACGTCTCCAGGTCCGCGCCTGCGCACCGGGGCGCGCGCCCTTTTACTCATGTGTGTTGCCATCGCGTGCATCGGACCGTGGCGCCTGCGCTGGCACGACGACATACGCCAACTCGACGTTCCCGCCGTCGAACTCCGCGCCAACGACCTCGCCGTCCGCACCCTCTTCGGCGACGAAACCGAGCGCACCGTTTACCTCACCCGCGGCAAAACCCTCGCCGAGGCCCGCACCTCGCTCGAGCGATTCATCACCTGGCACGCGGAGAAATTCCCGGGCACCGCCCTCGCCACCCTCGGCCTCGCCACGCCCTCGCCCGCCGCGTGGGCCACGCTCCCCGCAGAAGTCCCGCAACTCGCCGGCTTCGAGCCCGCCCTGCGCGCTGCACTCACCCGGGAGGGCTTCGATGCCGATAGCTTCGCCCCCTTTTTCGCCACCTGGAATCAATGGCGCGCACGCCCCGCGTTTCCGGCCTACGACGCCGTCACCGGCGGCCTGCTGCGCAATCTCCATGGACCGCTCGCCCTGCTCGCCAGCGAATCGCCCGATTCCAGTTGGTTCGCCACTCTCGCGGAGCACGCCCCCGGCGCCGAGCCGCCCGCCGAATTTTCCACGGTCAGCTCCAGCCAGCTCGAATCGCTCAACGGCCTCTTCACCCGCTACCGCACGTCCGCCCTCCATCTCAGCGCCATCGGCCTCAGCCTCGTCGGGCTGAGCGTGTTTTTCATCTACGGCCTGCGTCGCGGCCTCCGCATCTTCGCCGTGCCCGCCGGCTCGTGCCTGCTTGCCTTCGGATTGCTCGGCTTCGCCGGCGCCACGCTCAACCTCTTCCACCTCCTCGGGGCCTTCCTCGGCGTGTGCCTCAGCCACAACTACGCGATCTTCTCCGCCGAAAACGCCGCACAAGGCGAAGAGCCGCCACCCTCGATCCGCCTCTCCGCCCTCTGCACCGCCGCCTCATTCGGCGTGCTCGCATTGAGCCACATCCCCGTCGTCGCCGCCCTCGGCCTGACGGTCACGATCATCGTTCTCTGCGCCCTCGCCCTCGTGGAACTGTTGCCGCTCGCGGAACGCGCGTCACCTGAAAATCCGTAAACATCCAGCGTCGCCGACCGATTTCGACGCACTTCACTGTGCTGCTGAATTCTACATGATCAGCTTCAACCGCTTCATGAAACTCGCCACCCACGTCCTCGGCCTCGCCCTGCTTTTCTGCCTTACCGGATGCATCAACAATCCCGTCAATTTATACACTGCGGAAAAATACTACACGCTCGCCCGGGCGGCGGAGCAAAGTGGCGATCTCGAACGCTCGGCCATGTTTTATTCGCGAGCCTACGGCAATGCCTTGCTCGGTCACGCTCCCTCCAAAGACACCGCCTACGCCCTCTACGAGTTTTCCCGTCTCAGCGGACGCCTCGGTCGATTCGATGCAGCGGACAAAGGTTTCACCGAAGTGATTGCGCTCCTCGACAAATCCACCGGAGACACGCGAGCCTTGCGCGCCCCGACCTTCACCGAGCACGCCCGGCTTGTCCTCGACAAGGGTCTTTACGCCCAATCCCTCCCGCTCTTCGCCAAATCCCTAACCGCACAGGACAGCCTTTCGACCGCCGAGAAATACCCCTTCGAATACGTCGCGCTGCTTGATGACTACATCATCTCTCTGGAGCAAAGCGGCCACTCCGACGAAGCCGCTACCGTAGCCATTCGTGCGGAGATCATCCGCCAACAACCTACGCAATTCATCAACCGCTACTTTACCGCGGGTCAAGCTGCGCAAAAGCGAGGCGACTGGTCCGTTGCACGTAAGATATGGCTCGCTGCCGTCAAAAACGCCGAGAGTTCGGCGGCCCCATCAGAAGCGATTGCTCCACTTTATTATGAGTATGGAAGGACGCTCGGAGTTCTGGGTGCCTTTGACGAAGCCCAAGCCTACCTTGAAAAGGCTCTGGCGATCGAACGCACTGGTAGCGGCCGTCCCTTCGTCATGGATCTCAACGAGCTCGCCAGACTCAACTATGATCAGGGCAAATTTTCCGCCGCGCGCATTTATTTCGCGGAAGCCGTGGTCGCCCTGGAAGCCAGACAAGCCGAGACCCATGTCTCCGCCGACTACATCGAAATCCTGACCGAATACGCGGACTGCCTCCGAAAGCTAAATCGTATCGACGAAGCAAAAACCACCGAAGCCCGGATTGGCGTCACTCGTGCCAGTCACCCCAAACTGGACTCGATTACTGAAAGAACTCCCTACGGAAAATTTCCCGCGCTTGGCGCGATACAAAAACCGTAGCGCCGAATTCATCTCTCTTCCCACCTACCGGGCACACGACTCGGCCGCTGGGCTCTCAGCCTACTCTCGCCCCGATCCCCCGCGCCATGATCACGCTCTCGTCGTTCACTTGGCCCCGCTGAAACCGGCCCGCTTCCGCATAGCCCCAGCGCCCATACATCGCCACGAGGTCCGCCGCCGGCGCCGCCGTATCGAGCGCCATCCGCGTCCCGCCCAGCGCCGCCGCGTGGTTTACAATATGGTCGTGTAGCGCCCGCCCGATGCCCCTCCCTTTGCACGCCGGCTCCACGCCGTATCGCCCAAAATGGCAGGTCGACGGATCACGATAGAACTCCACGGGCGAATCAGACTCCGGGAAAAATAAACACAATGTGCCGACAATTTTTCCGTCGTCCTCCACCACAAAACACCGCCCCTTGCTAATCCGCCGCAAGGTATGCTCCGGCGCCTGATACGTGGCCGTGAATTTCAACCCCGCCGCCGCCCGCACCGCATACGCGCGGTGCAAGAGCTCCGTCAGCGCCACCCCATCATCGCTGGAGGAAAACTCGCGGATCACCGGGCCGATCTTTAATTTGCCTCCCTGACGAAGGCCATTTTCCCGCGTCTCCATTACACAACAAAAGCAATGGTTGTGCCATAGACGCCCTCTGCGCCCGGCTCAACCCACACCATTCGTCCTTCGCCGCTCAGCCACGACCACGATCGCGCGCGTCGCCAACATCGCCTCTCTCGCCTCCCCCGACCCCTCCAGCCGCGATCGCACCACCGCACCGGAAGTCTGCCGCTCGCCCGCAGGCCGCGAGCTCCGGGTTTCATGCGGCGGAACGCGTGAGCGTTTTGTCCGCAGCCGAACTCCTCAGCCACGAAAGCCGCGCGGCTTCCGCTACGGGAAAAACACCTTTTCCGACTCCTTCTCAGTCGGAACGAGCCACCGTCCCCCCTCGGTCGCGCCCATAGGCGCGCACGCGATGCCACCGTAGCCAGCGGCATTTTTTCCGCTCTTTGTGGCAAAATTTCCGACCGCCCCGGATTGGCCCCGCGCCGGCCCAAATCGCCCCATTTCCCGAAGCAGGTGCTCACCCCATCCCCAGCCCACCACCATCGTGCTACAACCTTACCAAGCCCGCGTTCTCGCCTCCGAAATATCTCAACTCTCCCATGATTTCTTCCTCTTTAAATTCATTCTTCAACCCGGACGATTGCCGAGAGTTTCCGCTCAAAACGAAAGGAGCCCGCCTCTTTAAAGTGATCCCGGCCGATGGCGGCGCGCCCTATTGGCGCGCGAAGTTGATCCTCAATGGCGATGAACTGGTCCGCCGTTTTACCAGCGAAGCCCACGCGCGCTGGTGGCTCGCCGCCCTCGATGAACCCCGCGCCGGCCCCAACGTCTGCGACTACGAAGAGCGCACCGCCTCGCTGCGCACCGTATAAAAGCCTAGCCTTATCGTCCGACGCATCCGCCGGCCTTCCCTCTGGCGTATTCCTCCAAACGGATGGCTGCATAGAGCCGTCCCTGCCTTTTTAGACGCGCCCATAAACACACCACGCACCCAAACTCTCGTTCCGAACTCCGGAGCTCGGTCTCTCAACTCCCGACTGCCTGCCTTTCGCCTCCCTCGCGCCCCTCAGCTCAAAATCCCCGAGACCACGGTCCCGTGCACATCCGTGAGGCGGTAGTTGCGCCCTTCGAATTTGAACGTGAGCCGCTCGTGGTTAAAACCGAGTTGATTGAGCAGCGTCGCCTGCAGGTCGTGCACGTGGACCTTGTCCTTCGTGATGTTAAAACCGAGTTCGTCCGTCTCGCCATAGGATAGCCCGCCTTTGATGCCACCGCCGGCGAGGATCATCGTGTAGCAATCCGGATAATGGTCGCGCCCGAGAATTTCCCCGGTCGCGGTGCGGCCCTCGCGAAACGGCGTGCGGCCAAACTCACCGCCGAGCACGATCAGCGTGTCATCCAAGAGCCCGCGCTCGCGCAGATCGTTGATGAGCGCCGCTACCGGCCGGTCCATCGTGTCGCACTTCTTCGTCAGCCCGCCGCGGATATCCTCCTTCTCGCTCGTCCCGTGAAAATCCCAGCCCCAGTCAAAGAGCTGCACAAACCGCACGCCCTGCTCCACCAACCGACGCGCGAGCAGACAGTTGTTCGCGAAACTCGAATCGCCCGGCTGCGCGCCATACGCCGCGATCGTCGCGGATGATTCGCGGGAAATATCCATTACCTCGGGCACTGACATCTGCATGCGGTAGGCGAGTTCATATTGCGCGATGCGCGTGCGCGTCTCGGGGTGGCCGAGTTCGCTCGCCTGCATTTCGTTGAGTGCTTGCAACGCATCGAGACTGTCGCGGCGCAGATCGCGCGTGAAGCCCGCCGGGTCCGACGCGTAAAGCACGGGATCGCCCTTCGAGCGACACTGCACGCCTTGAAACACCGACGGCAGGAAACCGCTGCCGTAGGAATTTTTCCCACCATTGGGCTGCACGCCGCTCGATATGAGCACCACGAAACCGGGTAGATTCTGATTTTCCGTCCCGAGCCCATACGTCACCCACGAGCCCATCGAGGCACGACCGGGCCGCGGTGAACCGGTAAACAGCAACAACTCCGCGGGCGCGTGGTTGAACTGGTCCGTGTTCATCGAGTGGATGATGCACAGATCGTCCGCCACGGTGTGGAGGTGCGGGATCGCGTCGGACATCCAATGGCCGCTCTTGCCGTATTGGCCCCACGTGCGCGGGCTGCCCATGAGCTTCGGCTTGCCGGCGGTGAAGGCGAATTTCTTGCCCTTGATAAAATCGTCCGGGCAATCCTGCCCGTCACGCTTCACCAGCTCCGGTTTGTAATCGAAGAGATCCAGATTGGGCGGCGAGCCCGTGAGATGAAGATAGATGACGCGCTTCGCCTTCGGGGCAAAATGCGGGAGCCGCGCCGCGAGCGGATTCGTCGCCTCCAGTGCGCCCGGAGCCGCCATGGCGTTGCGGCCCAAGAGTGAGCCGAGCGCGATGGCCCCGAGGCCGGCGGCGGACTCCTTGAGGAAGTGGCGGCGGGTGGTGTGGGCGAGAGAGTCGAGATAGGGATTCATGGTGCGGCGCCGGTTATGGCTTCATGAGAAATTCGTCGAGGTTAAGCAGGACGTTACCCACCACGGTCCACGCTGCGACGTCGGCCACGTCCGCACCCGATGGCAACGCGCCCAACGGATTCGTGGCGACCGCCACCGCCTGCGCGGTATCGCGGGTAAAGCGCTCGCGCGACTTCGCAAAAAGCGCGAGCAGCGGCTTCAGCTCCTCCGCTTTCGGCCCACGTAGCAACGCGAGCTCGAAACCGTAATTAAGTTTCTCCGCCGCCGTGCCGCTCGCCGCCGTGATCCGCCGTGCGAGACTTTGCGCAGCCTCGATGTAAACCGGATCGTTGAGCGTCACGAGCGCTTGCAGCGGCGTGTTGGAGCGCTCGCGCCGCACGGTGCAGACCTCACGGCTCGGTGCGTCAAAGGTCGTCATCGACGGATAGGGATTCGAGCGGCGCCACGTCGTGTAAAGCCCGCGACGATAGCGGTCCTCGCCCACGCTGTTTTCCCAATCGATCGTCGCACCAAAAGCCGCGCTCACGCCCATTTTCGGCTGCGGCGGATTCACCGGCTGGCCAAACATTTTCGCGCTAAGCAGGCCGCTCACCGCGAGCGTCTGGTCGCGGATCATCTCGGCGGAGAGCCGGAAGCGCGGACCGCGGGCGAGCAGGCGGTTGTCGGAATCGCGGGCGAGCGCCTCCGGCGAGATGCGCGAGGACTGCCGGTAGGTGGCAGAGGTGACCATCAGCCGGAGCAGGTGCTTCACATCCCAACCGCTCTCGCGGAATTCCACCGCCAGCCAGTCGAGCAACTCCGGATGGGACGGCAGATCGCCCTGGCTGCCGAAATCCTCGGTCGTGCGCACAAGACCCATCCCGAACACGGATTCCCAAAACAGATTCGCGATCACGCGCGAGGTCAGCGGATTCTTCGCGTCCACGATCCATCCCGCCAGCCCCAGTCGATCCGCCGGCGCTTCAGCGGGCAACGCATGGAGCGCTCCGGGAACCCCCGGCGTTACTTCGTCGCCGAGATCGAGGTAGTTGCCCCGACGCTGGACGTGCGTCTTGCGCGCCTTGGCCCCGACCACTTCGCTCATCACCGGCACGGTGGTGTAAGGCTGAATCGCGCCACGCCGTTTGGTCACGGCCGCGAGTCGCTGGCGTTCCTGCTCCAACGCCGGTGCCGCCGTCATATATTGCGCCGTCACCGTTTCACCTTCGGCGGCGGAGCGCTCCGGCGCCGCCACCTTGAGCGCCGCCCACACCGGCGCGGGCGCGCGCGTGATTTCGACCGCCCGCTCGTCCCCGGTCGTCGCGAGACGGAGTTTGGGGAGCGTGTGGTTTTTCTTCTTCGAGAGTTGCTCAATAGCGATCGTCAGCCGGGCCCCCGCCGGCACCACCACGGGGGCTTCCGGGAGCAGCACGAGCGTGTGCGGTTTCCCGCTCTGGGCGCCCACGGCCCAGCCGCGTTCGCGCCCGGCCCGCGCGTTCAAAACCGACTCCGCCACAAACCCGTCTTCGGTCACATCCGCGTGCGCCGAGGCCCACCGGATTGGTTTCACTTCGCTCACCGTCAACTCCGCGCTCACCGCGGGCGCCTGCTCCAACGTCCTTGTCCACACCTCCGTGCGTTGCTCGTCCAACAACGTGACGCGGGCACCGGCGAGGCGCTCGCCCAACTTGCCATCGGTGCGGTTCCAGATGACCACGCGCTCCACGGCCTGGGCGCTCTTCAGATCGAGTTCCCACCAGGGATTTTCGGACATCTCCGTCAGCGCCGGCGGGTTGGCCTTCTCGGCGTTGCCGTTCGTCTTGCCATCGATGGCGAGCTTCGCGACGCCCTCGCCCATCGTGCTGCTCTGCGTCGCATCGCCTCCGGGCGCCACGTTGTCCCCGTTTCCAAAAACCTGCACCTCCGCGAGTGACAGCGCCTTGTCCTTGCCGGGCAATTCGACCCGCAGGTAGCGCCCCGTCACCTCGCGTGCGCCTGCCGGCGTGATCGACGCCAGCACCCGCGTGACGACAAATTCTCCCGCATTCGAAACCGCGCCCGCGGGCGGCGGCGTATCTCCGGGAAACGTCTCAAGGCTCAACGCGGTCAACGTCTGCGGCGCAGCGGCCGTGGCGGCAAAACGATACACGTCGGTCTCGCCCCTCTGCCCCACGCGGATCACACCGTCGTCCGCCGCCGTCATGACCGCCCCTGACTCCGAACTCAGCTCGGAAGGTTTCAACGGCTGCCACGCAACCGCCGTGGCGAAACGCGCCTCCCACGCCGGCTGCGCGGCCAGTAGCGCCGGCGTGCGCGCCCGCAGGTTTTTTTCCAGCGCGGCGATCTCGGCTTCGAATGGCTCGCGCGCTTTTTCGCGCTCCGGCGTGAAGAGCGGCAGCACCGGCGCCTCGTCCTTCCGGTCTTCGTCCGCCGTATTGTTCAGGATGGCAAAGAGGCGGAAGTAATCTTTCTGCGTAAACGGATCGTATTTGTGCGTGTGGCACTGGGCGCACGCCATCGTCGAACCCATCCAGACGGTCATCGTGGTGTTCACGCGGTCCACCACCGCCATGTTGCGAAACTCCTCGTCGATGGTGCCGCCCTCGCTGTTGGTGGGCGTGTTGCGGTGAAACGCCGTCGCGATCAACTGCTCCTCCGTCGGGTGCGGCAACAGATCACCGGCCAGTTGCTCCGTCGTGAACCGGTCGAACGGCTTGTTCGCGTTGAACGAGCGTATCAGATAATCACGATACGCCCAGATCGTGCGCGCCGGATCATCGGCGTAGCCCGCTGAATCCGCATAGCGCGCCTGGTCGAGCCAGAGCCGCGCCCAGTGCTCACCAAACGAGCCCTGCGCGAGCAGCCGGTCCACCATCCGCTCGTAGGCGCCGGGCGCAGGGTCAGCTTCAAATTGTTTCACGTCCGCCGGCGTCGGCGGCAACCCCGTGGGATCGAGCGCCACGCGACGCGCGAGCGTGGCGCGATCCGCCGCGGGCGCGGGCGAAAGTTTTTCGCGGTCGAGCCGGGCGAGGATGAACGCGTCGATGGGATTGGCCGGCCACTTCGGGTTGCTCACCGGCGGCAGCGCCGGCCGCACGGGCGGCACATAGGACCAGTGCTCGGCGTAGGGCGCACCTTGCCCGATCCATTTTTTAATGAGGTCCTTCTCGTGCGCCGTGAGCTTCTTGCCCGTGTCGAGCGGCGGCATGATGTCGTTCTCATCATCCGTCGCGATGCGCAGGTAGAGTTCACTTTTTTCCGCCGAGCCCGGGACGATGGCTGCATGGTCGTCGAGCAACGCGATCGCACCCGCGCGCGTGTCGAGCCGCAGCCCGCCCTTTTCTTTTTCGCCGCCCTTGCGGTCCTTCTCATCGGGCCCGTGACAACGGATGCAGTTCTCCGAAAGCACCCGTCGGATATCGCGATTGTAGTCGATCGTCTCAACCGGCACGGCAGCGGCCCTTCCCCAGTCCGCCAACCCAAAAACCGCCCAGATCGGCAACACGCGGCCACGCCAACGGGGGATTAAATTAGGGCGACTCCAAGGCATCTTTTTCTGTGCGGCACCCGACGCTTTCTCGCAAGAGGAACCCTCAAGAACAATCAGCCCGTTTTAAGCGTTCACGCACGACGACCTTGAACTCCGCGGGCGCGCATGTGTCCTTGAGCCAACGGTGAGCCCTCTGATTCGCTTCAATGTCAGCTCCGATCTTCGCGTAGCCCTCGCAGCGCGCGGTTTTTGCGGCCGCTTATCCCCATGACGCCCCATGAATCGGAATCTATCACGGAGGTCATCGACCGGCGTCGGCCTCGAACCAGTTGGGTAAAATATCTGGCGTTCGCCGTGGTCGGTCTCGCCGTCGTCATCGGCATTTATAAAGTCCTGTCGCAATTTACGCCGCGCGAAGTGGGCGGTGCCGTCGCCGCCTCCCTCGAAAAGAGCGTGACGCTCACCGGCCGATTCCTCCAATACGCCGGCAATTTTCTCACGACCGCCAACTCCAGCACCCGCACTGAAGTTGAAATCGGCCGTATCACCTCGGCCGACAAAACGGGCCCCCTGATCGTGGCCAAACAGGACATCGTGCTGAAGTTCACCAACGTGGACGAACGGATTTTCGGCACGAGCAGCGCCGAGGTGAAAGCCACCGCAAAAGCCTACTATTATGTCCCCTTGCTCGGACCCGGAGCAGACTGGAAAATCGACGCGATGGAGCGGGACGGCGTCCGTGTATGCATCGTTCGCGCCCCCGCTCTGCGGGTGTTGACGCCCATCAACATCGACACGCGCGCCATCGAAATCAAAACCAGCACCGGCGCGCTTCGCTCCAACGGCCAAGAAATGACCGACGCCGCCTACGCCGACATCACTCCGCGGCTTAATCGGGAGGCGATGGATCAAGCCGCCAACGTGCGCCACGCTGCGCGCAAGACCATCGCGGCGTTCGTCAAAAACTGGCTCCTGACCTCGGGGTCTTGGGGTGGACAGAAAATGAACGCCATCCAAGTGGTTTTCCCCGGCGAGACCACGGTCGACACCGATTTCGTTATTCCCGGCTTCAACGAACGCTCGTGAAACGGACGATCATCATCAAAGACGCAGCCGCCGTGGCGCCGACGCCGCCGCAAATCAGCACCCTGCGTTGCGCGCTGTCCCTCGCCTGCGCTCTGGCTGCCGACGGGCTGCAATGGCTGTTTCCGCCTCTGTGGGTCCTTTACGACGGCACCATGGCGGTGGCCTTGCTGCTGATCTGGGGCTGGCGCTGGGAGATCGCCGTCGCGGTGATCCCTGAACTCATTCCTGGCCTTGATCTGTTCCCCACCTGGACGCTTTTCGTGGGATACCTGATCGCCGTCAGACGGAAAAAAACGTGAGCCGGAGCAGAGGGCGATCTCGTCGTTTAGCGCGGCCAGTAAAAGTCGCGGGTGGCGTCGCAGTTACCGATTCGTCCTCTGCCAGAAATGGTGCCCAAGGTGGGTTTCATCAACAGAGCGCTCATAGCAGCGCAAGTTGAGGCTCGTTTAGCCTTGTCCAGGCATGTCTATCCCGTATTGTCCCGTGCGTGGATGCCAAAAAAATGTCCGCCGTGAGGTGGCCGCGGGTTATCAGCGTGGGCAATGCCAAGGTGAAGATCTACCGCAATGCCGAGCCGACAAACGCTAAGGGAGTAGCCTACATTTTGGCGTGGAAAGGAACAGAAGGAAGGCAGCGGCAAAAATTCTCCTCTGAAGCCGACGCGCTGGCTGAAGCGCGCGTTAAGTGCGCCCAGATTCACGCAGGTCGCATTGAGGGCGCAGAAATGACGCGGGGCGATCGCGACGAACTCCAAGCTGCACGCACCCTAACACAGGGAACGCCACTTCTCTCAGTCCTTGCGGAATGGGCCAAGGCTAAGCAGCTCACTGCGGGAAATGTGATTGCGGCATGCGAGGCTTGGGCCGCCCGCACGGGCACCGCCCATAAGCGCGTTACGGTCAAAAACGCGGTGACAGATTTTCTCAAAGCCAAAACAGCCGCGGGTAAGAACGTTGCGATTGATCACGCTGACTCTTTCAAGCGCATGAATGCAGACCTTGGGGATCTGTTCATCGACTCAGTCTCATCGCGCCAGCTCGACACTTGGCTATCGCAGTGGGACCACCCCGTCACCCGCAATACCAACCGGAAACGCATCGTTAGCGTATGGCGCTGGTCGCAGCGCAAAGGCTATCTGCCTCGTGACGCTCGGACAGAAGCCGAGATGACCGACACCGCGCATGAACCGCCGCCAATCATCGGTATAATAAGCGTCCAGACTTGGACCGCTCTTCTAAGTTATTTCTCCAAGGAACACCCTCAGCTGTTGGCAGCTCTCGTCCTCGCTGGCTTCTGCGGGCTGCGCCGGTCGGAGGTTCACGCCCAAACGTGGGAAGACATAAGTCTAGATCGAAAAAATCTTCGTGTAACGTCGGGCAAACGGGGCACTCCAGCACGACGCATGGTCCCGATTTGCGACGCTGCAATAGCGTGGTTCCGGCTCTGCAAAAAAAGAAAGGGGTTCGTCTGTCCGACCGTTTCCTACAAGGGTCAGATTAAACCATCACTCGCGGTTGATGGCATAAGGCGGATCGCCAAGGAATCGACGATCCCGGTTGAGCAACCCGCCGGAAAAATCCAAGGCCAACCTCGATTCCCTGCACTACCTGAAAATTGCTTCCGACATAGCTACATCAGCCACAGGGTCGCGGGCACGGGTGATATCGCCCGCGTCTCTCTCGACGCCGGCAACAGTCCAAAAGAGGTCAACAGGCATTATCGGGAACTTGTCAGTGAAGAGGACGGTAAGGCGTGGTTCCTCATCCCTGTTGGGAATGGAGCGTAAACGGTGCCCCGAAAACTCATGAAGAAAAAGTTCAAGTTGAACGGAAAAATCATCGACGTTCGGAGAATAGCTTTTCAGCCCGTTCCTTCACAGCCCGTTCCCAGACAGTTTGATCTTATTCGGGATCGTCGCGTTCGATACCTCAAATTCCTCGGACTCTCTAATTCTCAAATTGCGAATGGGGTGCTGGGCGACAGGAAAAAGAGCCCGCTTGTCGTAATCGTTGGGAGGCGAATCCACGAGAGCGCAGCGGAATACGAGGGACGCGTGACAATGGAGCGCGCCGCTCCGGGTGATGCATGGTGGATGAGATTCATCGGACGAAAACTCGGTAGTGCTGAAAAGAGGGAAAAGAAATTCATCGAACTTGCTCTCGAATCCCTCGCTGCGGCGATAGAAGGAAAACGCCTCTGGATCAAAGGGGAGTATAGTTTTGCGGCCGCACAGATGATCGTGATGACGGTCAACGAGGCGCGCTTACAGTTGGGCGAAATCGAGGCAAAAGAACGCGCAAAAGGCCGAGAGGTCGCACATAAAAACAGGAACTCTAATTGGGATTCTCTCATGGTAATCGCGCGCGATTTCGTCGCAGGTGAAAAACAGGCCAATCGCCAGCGTCCGTCCGTGAAAGACATTTACAATCATGTCTGCGCGGTCGTTGAGAGCGGCACTAAGACCGGTGGGCGCATTGGCGCAGCATTGAAAAGCCCAGGAACTTACCAGACTTTCGCCGGGAATTGGCGACGTTTGGAACAAAAATTATCGTTCCGCTAGCGGATGATAGCGCGGGGGAGCTAAACGAATTGCGGAGAGGAAAGCGGTGTCCTGTTTCGGTGGCATGCAGCCGCCGCAATCACCGCAACTCGTCCTCCGCCCAAGCTCGTGGGCGATGACCTTGTTCGGTTACGACAAGTCGCGGCACTCGGCCTTCTGGCAGTGGGTTTCTGCGAACAACGTCCCCCTCGTCAGGACCGGGAAACGGAAAATCCAATTCCCGGAACAGGCCGTTCTCGACTGGGTAAACCGCCGCTCCAACACGCGGAATGTTTTGGGGAGATAACTCAGATGAACTCTCCCCTGCCGCGGGCACTGCACCCCGAATCCAGCCAACGCGAGGCTCCACATTCGGGTCGCTCGAACCTTCGCTCGCTCGGGTCCACCCCCCTCGCCCGCCTTGAGCACAGGATCGCCGCTCTTCGCGCTGAAGTCGCAGCGGCCGAGCGAAAGCGCGCCGGCATCGAGGGTGCCATCGCGTCCCGACGCAAAACCTTAAACCGGCTCCAGGCCCACCTCATTCTTGAGCGCGGCGTGGCCCCTTCCCGCGATGAATGACGCTGCATCGCTTCTAATTCGACCAGGTATCTCGCCGGCCATGCTCGCCGAGGCCGGTGTGCGCGACGTTTATGCCCGCGATGCCCTCGCCCTCATCGGATTCGAGTCGCCCGGCTTGGCGATTCCGTATCGGACGATCTCGGGCGAGCCTTTGGTTGTCGGCGGTAGACCGTTTTTCCGGCTGCGACTATTGAAACCGACCCGCAGCGCGAAATACCTTTCGCCGGCCAGGTCTGGTTGCCAGCTCTACATACCACCCAGGCTTCGCCCACTGCTTGCGCCTGGTTGCATCCTTGGCGTTGTCGAAGGGGAATTTAAGGCGATAGCACTCGTCGAGGCAGGATTCCCTTGCGTAGCCATTGGCGGTATCACGGCCGGGTGTCCCCGAAATGGCTCGGATGAGCCCGAGCTCCTACCGGCTCTAGCTGCTCTAATTGACGAAGTGCGTCCGTCACAGCTCGCTTTCATCGGCGACTCAGACACCGCGCTCATTCCTGACTTTTCACGGAAGGCCGTCAAAATCGCCAAGTTGGCCGGCGTGCCTGTTATCTTGCCACGGATACCACTCGACGCGCCGGGCAAGGGTCCAGACGACCTTCGCGAGTTGTGGGGCGAAGAGTTCCCAGCGAAGTGGCAAAGTCTTCTCGACGCCGCCGAACCCGTCAACGCAGAGACGAAACGGCCCGCGCTCGCGGTGCGCCTTCTTCGCCGCGAGGCCGGAGGCTTCGCAAAACTTAAACCCGACGCACTCGACAGGGCGCACGAACGACTCGTGACACTCGCCGAAGTTTTCAGCACGGAGCCGCTGGCGCTCGCGAAAATCGAAGAAGTCGCTATCGAACATGCGCGTCTACCCAAGGCAAGTTTTCGCGCTGCCGTGGCCAAGATCCGCGAAGCCCAATCCGAGGCTCCTGCAACTCGAACCAAGTCCAGCCGGCCATTCATCATACTTCCTGGCGGTGACATTTCAATCACCGCCGCCGCCGAGCAAATCTTTGGGCTGATCGCAAAGGAGAGAACGTTGTTTTTCCGCGGTGGGCGCGTCCACGAGATCGCGACAAACGCGGACAAATCCCAGCGACTTGATCCTGTCACGCCGACACAATTCCGCAGCATCGTCGAAACCTTCGGCCAAGTTTTCGTATGGCGCATTGGGAACGACGGCGAAAAGGTGCTAAAGCCTGCCCTCTGCCCTGAGGAAACCTCGAAAGCCCTGCTGGTTAGTCGCCCTGCGAGCGAACTCCTGCCCAACGTCGCTCAACTTTCAGCGTGTCCCGTTCTCGCGAAAGTCGGGGACGAAATGCAAGTCCTCGGCCCCGGTTGGCACGCGCTCGAAGGAGGGTTGTTTGTCACAGGAGGCGACACACCGCCACGCGTTCCACTGTCCGAAGCCATTCAAGCCCTTTCCGGACTGCTCCGCGATTTCGACTTTCCGTCACCAGGGGATCGATCCCGCGCGTTGGCGTCACTCGTCGCACCCGCGTTGCGCTTCGGTTGCTGGCTGAAATCCCCGCTTCCGATTGATATCGGCGAGGCCGACAAATCGCAGAGCGGGAAAACCTACCGACAAAAAGTCGCCGCCGCGATATATCGGGAGACGTGCAACGTCGTTGTGCAACGAACCGGTGGCGTGGGTGGGCTCGACGAGTCTATTTCCCAAAAGCTCATCGACGGGCGCCCCTTCATCTTGTTCGACAATTTGCGCGGTAAGCTGGACACGCCGTTTCTCGAAAGCCTCTTGACCGCACCGGCAACAATGCCAGCGCGCGTCCCTCACCGCGGCGAAGTCCAAGTCGATCCCCGCAGCTTTGTTTTTCAAATGACGAGCAACGGCGTCGAAACGACCCGCGACCTCGCAAACCGATCCAGCTTGATCCGAATCCGAAAACAAGCGGCCGGTTTCGTTTTCCACGCATATCCTGAAGGGGACCTGCACACGCATGTGGTCGCGAATCAGAGTTATTATCTCGGGTGCGTCTTTTCCATTGTCGCCGAATGGGTTTCCAAGGGGCAGCCGCGCACTACCGAGTCGCGCCACGACTTCCGCGAGTGGGCGCAAACTCTCGACTGGATTAGCCAGAATATCTTCAACGCCGGTCCACTGCTCGATGGTCACGAGGCCGCCCGCGAGCGCGTCAGCGATTCTCGTCGGATCTGGTTGCGCGCTATGTGCATTGCCCTCCGCGACGCCAAACCGGCCGGCGAATTGATCGCGAGCCAGCTTGCCGAGTTCGCAATTGAAAATGAAATCCCGCCACCCAACTCGGGGCCAAATCCTGACGAAGCGACCGCCGCCCGGCGAATCGGGATCGTAATGGCCGCAGTGTTCGGAGACGGCGACGAAGTGGAAATTGACGGCTACAAGATTGGGCGAACCCGCCGCTACAACAGCACCGCCGGAAAAGAGATCCCGCACTACACGTTCGCCTAAATAGCTCCAGTGAAGACCAATTCCCGCCAACCCGCCAACCCCGACATCACCTACAACCCCGTAGAAATTACCGGTGTTTTTCAGAGAGTTGTAGGCGTTAGCGGGGTTGGCGGGAATACTGGCCTTCAACCAGATCCGTGGAGAGCGAAGATCCCGCCAAGGGTTCCACCGACTCCCGCTCCGGTATGGATAAAGAGTTCGCATGCACCCGAAGTTCCAGTCGGCTTCCCACCTGAGTCCCCTACAGCCTGCGACTTCCCGACCTTGGTGCCGCTGGACTCCCCCTTCGTCGAAGGCCGTCGCTACCGCATGGCCGGCGCAACAGACGCCCTTACCAGGCTAGACCTCTACATCGCCGATCCGGCTGGCCTCTGGGTGCGCACAGCTGGGGTCCTGATGGCGGTGCTGCCGACACCATGAACCACTGCGAGGAAACTTCCATATGAACATCCAAAACCACGAAATCATCGCCGTGAGCGACAAGAACGAGTCGGCTACGCGCGCGCGACCCCTCCCCCTACGTCCCCCGGTAGAGGCCCAAGTCGAAGCGAATGCGACGGAGTCGCAGTCCGTCGTTCAGCAATTGCGTTCGGATCCCGTGATGGCTCGGAAGGCAAAGCGGGCGATTGAAGAAGCCATGGACGCCACGCGCCCGGTCTGGCAAAAGGAGACCGAGAGCTTTATCGAACAGCCCGATCACAAGACGCGCATGGTCGCGGTCGAACTCTACCTGCACAACACGGTGGGCCTGCCCGTGCAGCGCACGGAGAACCTTAACATCAACAAGACCGTCGCTAGGGAAACGGATAAGCATCCGCCTGCCGCAATTGCCGAGATGCGGCGCATCATCGCCAAGGAGGACGCGGAGATGACCAGCAACATGGACGGCTACCTTCGCGAAACGACAAAACGGAGCGGGCAAGGGCTCCAGGAGGTCAAATCATGACCACGGCCCGCCGAATCGAATACGCCGCCGGCTTCATAGAGCTCGGCCTGCTCAAAGAGGCGTCCGATGAGTTGGAGGCAGTCGAAGGCGAGAGGGGAGATTCGGTGCTAGCACAAAGCCGTGGAAGGAGCCTACGCAGCTAATTTGTCACCAGCTCACGGTAGTGCGCCTTCATTAGCATCCTACTTATTCTACTCAGGTTCGGCTGCGTAGTAATCGACAAGCATGATAAAAAATCCGCAGGTAGACCCCCGCGTGGTAGTTATAGTTGCAAATGACCTCTTCGCCTTATATCCGCTGTAGTAATGAAAAAACTGCTTATTCTTCCTTTACTCCTTTTGATTGTGGCGTTTGCCGGTTGCGCAGCCGTAGACGTAACGAAAACCGCTTCTGGTTTCTACGAACCGACCGACCCGAACAAGGTAGAGATTCTGAAGACAAAACCTGACCGGAAATTCATAGAACTCGGCACACTAACCGTCACGGGTTTTGAATCAAGCGAGACGGCCAAGATGCATAACGCGATCCGCGCAAAGGCCGCACCCCTTGGTGCCAACGCAGTCATCTTAACCGAAGAGGGCATGACTCCCGCCGGATTTGGTAGCTACAAGCGTTGGGCAACCGGCGTAGCGATTCGCTTCCTGTGAAAACGACAAAGCTTTGGTGGCCGGCTTCAGTCGCGGTACTTGGCCTCTTGCTTGGGGCCTGTGCGTCTGACGTCGCGAATCGGTATTACTCGTCGAAACAGTATCCCGAGAAAGAGCCCGAACGGGTTCAGATTCTATCCGCGAACCCATCTCGTCCGTTTGAAGTTATCGCGGATTTCCAATCGCGTGGTGACACCCCAGAGTCCCTTCGGAAAAAAGCCGCTAAGATTGGTGCCGATGCGATAATCATCGCCGGCATCGGAGGGGTCTATAATCGCTCCGAGGAATGGGCTGGGAAGGATCGAAACGAGGGTAGCTATTCTAGAATTACCGGAACTGCGATTATCTACACCGACAAACGATAATTGAACGCGACTCATTGCGTGGTTCGCGCCCTCCTTTCACCGGCGGCCGCATAGTTGAACCTCGGCGGAGCGTGACTAAGCCGGAAATGCACAAGACCAACCTTCGCCCCAGGGTGCATTCGGAATATGCAAGGCTTGCTCGAAGTACGGTTTTTGGCGCAACCTTCCTGGCCATTTTGTTCGTAGGTGGGTGCACCACTCAGGCAGAGGTAGATGTACCGTTGCCGCCGGAAATCCTCCCTCAAAGAGCGGTAAATCTCGTTGAACGAAAGATTGCGGGGCAGGTATTCTGGACGACTCAGGGTAGAGAAACGATTAGACTCTCGGGCGCCCAAATCTTGGTCTACGACGCCGCTCGCCTAGCCTCCGCAAGAGATACTATCCTTCGGTACGAGCGAGAACAGTTTGACGCAATCAGCCAGACCTACCCGGGCCGGCCAAGCACGATGATGCGTGCTAGGATTAAAATAAGAGATCGCGTTGATTTGTCGTGGGCAAGTCTCGGAAACCCAATCGCAGCAGCACTAACGGATGCCGATGGTCGATTCGAGCTCCAAGCGAAGCTTCCCGAGAAAATCGGCATCTACTGCGAAGCGGACCGTAAAATTTTCGACGAGAACGAACGTCACCGATGGGCGGTCACCGAACAGGAAGCGATCGAGCCCGGCAGAATAATTCTCTCAAACGTTAACATGCTGCACCGTTGAGGAGCTAGGCGAATGGATAAATCAGCAGATTGCTCGTGAACCCGGCGTGACTGTTGTCGTCGTCGGCGACACCAACAACACCGACCGGCGGTCACTATACGGCGTCGGGCGCGAGGCCGGTGAGCTAAACGCCTTCGCCGCCACGCATCTCACCAACAAGTGCTTCGGACCGCCTCGTCGTCGCTGGGGCCGGGAAATGGACAGGAATCGAGGTTCTTCGCCCGCCCTACGGACCAAGGCCCAACGATGCGAACAAGCGCGTTTGGACGGATCATTACTTCGTGGGGGCGACGCTGGTGACTTCAAGCTCGGCGCCACCGTAACCGAAACACGCTTCATCCCTATCGATCTCCTCTGGCCACAGATGACGTTGAGCGTAAGCGCGCATGTGGCGCTCAAGGAATCCTGGCAGATAGCCAGGGACCAGGGAGATGACGGAGGGCGCGACTTGGGTGGCTGGATTCATGATCCAAGATGCGACACCGACCCTACGGGGGTAGAATCTATTGGAGTGGGGCGCGTCGCTTACCGGTGGCGCTGCCGCCGCCGACCGGGCGGGCCATTGCGGTTTCGCCCGGTCCGCGCACGCTGGGTGATGGACCGCTCTTTCATTTCAACCCTTCGCCGTTCCCGCCCCTCTCTCTCGCCCGGAATCTTCATCGCCGCCGCCGTCCTTTTTCTCGCCGGCTGCGCCAGCCCGTTTCCCCGCGCAACCGATGCGCCCACCGCGCCCTTTGCCGACGGGCTCGACGCCCCCACGCTCTTTGCCCGCACCCTCGCCGCCCACGGGGGCGACCTTCACGCGGCCGGTGGCGACCTCAACCTCGCCTTCGACGGCCAGTGGGACCGCCTGATCCAACGTATCCAACCCGTGGTGACAGACAGCGCCTACCGCATCCGCGCCGAGGAACGTTACCTGCCCGCCGCTCGCCTCCACGCCGTGCGCTGGCAAGGCCCTGCCGGCACCAAACTCGTCGTGCGCACGCCGGACACCATCGAGATTTTCTACAATGGCGTGCGCGACTCCGACGACACCCGCCGCCGCGCCGCCGCCATGACGGCCGACGCGTTTCAGCTCTTCCACCTCGGCCCGTCTTTCCTGCAGGCGCGCGGCGCGACCTTCACCCGCCTCGCCGACCGCACCGAGCGCGGCGTCGCCTACCACCGCCTCCACACCACCCTGCGACCCGGCTTCGGTTTCTCACCCGCCGACGACGTCGTCGTGTGGATCGACCCGACCACCCACCGCCTCTTCCGCGCGCACCTCACCCTCAACGGCTTCGAGACCACCCAAGGCGCGCACGTGGACACCACCTTCCTCGCCTACCGCTCGGTCGGCCCGATCCTCGTTCCCGCCGAACTCAACGAACGCGTGCGCGCCCCCCTGCGCATCAACGCCCACCGCTGGTGGATCACCGGCGCCGACCGCAACCGCGGCTGGACCGCCGCCGACGTCACCGGCCCGAACTTCGAACGCACCGCCGCCGCGCCCGCCATCAGCACGGCGGCCGGGCCTTCCCATAGCCGCGTTCGTAAGAACGTGGCCCGCCCCCGCCACCGCCCCGCCCCG
>JACMRG010000319.1 GCA_014376585.1 Opitutaceae bacterium
CGGCGTTCCCGCCGGCCCCGGGGCCCGGGAGCTTTCCCCACCCAACCCGGGGGGGGGCCCAAAAATCCGCCCCCGCCTCCAACAGGGCTTTTCCGACGCCCTCTGGGGCGCGGGTTCTGTCACCCTCAGTGCGACTCCAGGTGGCTCGTCAGCGTGTGCCACTCGAGCACTTCTTGCAGCAGCGCGTGCTCCGTCCGGCGCACGATGCGCTCGAGACTGTTCCACGTCTGACTGAACGCGATTTGCTTCCGCGCGCCCTCGAGCACGTGCTGCATTTCGCGATAACGCGCGACGCGCCGGTGCAGGTCGTTGATCGAGATAAGCGACATAAACGCCGCCGCGATCACCGGCAGGGAAATGGGCAGAAAATAATAAAACCATTGCTCGCCGCGCGCCGGAAACCACTCCAGGCGCCACGTGTGGTCCACCGCGTAGGCCGCCGTGCAGATGATCGCCAACACCGTCGTCACGCTGAACCCGAGCCGTAGCCGCGCGAGTTGCGGGAGCGCCTGCGCGAGCCGCTTCCGATAGTAGCCGAGTTGGTCGTCGAGCCGCCGCGCGAGGTAGAGCGTTTTGAATTCCGCCATCGGCACCGGTTTCGCCGCGACCGCGCGCCGGTGCAGCGTCTGGAGCGAGCGCGCGAGCTGGCGAATCTCGGGCAGCTCCAAATCCTCAAACAGCGCCGCCGCGCGCGGCAGCCCCCACGTCGCGAGCGAGGAGCGCCCCAACTCGGCCGCGAGCCGGCAGCGCACCCAGTTGTGCTGCGCACGGTAGTGACGCAACGCGATCGCCACGAGCAGCGCGCCCACCACGCAGAAAAGTTTCAGCCACGGCAGGAACACCAGATGCAGCTCAAACGCCAGCGCCGCCGCCGCCACCAGCGTCGCCACCACATGCAGCAACACGGTCGAACCGATCAGCCGCCGAAAATGCGGCGCGCTGTGCGTCGCCGCGTAGTCCGCGTTTTGCTGAAATTGAAATACCACCTCGGGCGCGCCAAACACGTTTGCCGACGGATCGCCCGGCTCGGGCGAGGGCTTGAGCGCGTTGAGAAATTCCAGCTCGTGGTCCGTGCGCTCGAACTTTTCAAATCGCTCCCGCCGCACCGCGCCCGTGGCGGCGTCGATGATCACGAGCGGCTTGTCCAGCTCGCGCGCGTAGGCGATCACGTCGGCCGTGCCGCCCTTGCCCCGCGCCGCCTCACCGTCCCACACCGCGAGGAGCACGTCGCAGGCGTGCACCGTCTCCATGCCGGCGTCGAGATAGGCGTCCTCGCGCTCGCCGTTTTCCGCGATCACCCGCACCTGCTCGGCCTCGGGCAGCAACGTCTCGACCTGCTTCCACTCCGCCTCCGAAAAATCCTTCTTAAACTCCGCCGCCGGCAACGGTAGCACGCAGTGCCACGCGAGCCCCAGCCCGAGCGCCTGTTTCGTGAAAAGCAGGTCGCTCCCCACCGCGACCGACGACAGCGCGATCCATTCCCCCGGCCCCTCGCTCCGCAGCGCCACCAGCGCATCGCGCACCACGCCCGTGATCAGGCCGGGCTGGGCGAGCTGCCGGTGCCCGGTAAACCCGACGACGTGGAACAGCGGCAGTGGATTGGACGCGCTCATGCTATGGACGCGCATCGCACCCGGGCCGTCGAATTGCGTCAACGGCGAAGCCGCCGGAAAAACCCCATCGCGCCATTTTGCTGGCCCGCAGCCCCGCGCTTGGCACTGTCCCTGCACGCTCGGGAAAACGCTTAACGCGCAACGCTTAACTTTTAACGCTCAAGTGATGACTTCGTCCCCTTTCATAGGAGCCTGCTTGCGGGCCGATGTCGCGGAGTGGCACGGGCGTCTCGCCCGTGTTTCGAGGTCCACGATCAAGTCCCCACGCCGAGAAATCCCGTTCCGCCCCTCCGAACTTAAGCATTCCGCGTTAAACGTTAAAAGTTAAACGTTCCTCCCCAAACGTTCCTCCGTCCTCACCGATGCTCACCTCCCTCGACGCGCCGCCCGCGCTCGCCGTCTCGACCGCCGTCCCCTTCGAAGCCGATGCGTGGGACGATCTCCTCAACCACATCGAGGAGAGGCGCGTCATCCCCATCATCGGCCCGGAACTCCTCACCGTCGCCACCGATACCGGCCCGCAGAATCTCTACGCGTGGCTCGCCCCGCGCCTCGCCGCCCGCCTCGGCATCCCCGCCGCCGATCTTCCGTCCGCGCCCTCGCTCAACGATGTCGTCGTGCGCTTCCTCGCCCGCCGCGGCCGTCGCGAAGACGCCTACACGCGCCTCCGCACCATTCTGCGCGAGACCACCTTCACTCCGCCCGCCGCGCTGCTCCAGCTCGCCGAGATCGCCGATTTCGATCTCTACGTCACCACCACCTTCGACAGCCTTTTGGAAGACGCGCTCAACACCGTGCGCTTTGGCGCCCTGCGCAGCACCGAGGTCGTCGCCTACGCCCCCAACAAAGTTGCCGATCTCCCCACCGAGCGCGCCCTCCTCACGCGCCCGCTCGTCTATCACCTCCTCGGCCGCCTCTCCGCGTCGCCCACCTACGTCCTATCCGACGAGGACACGCTGGAGTTCATGTGCGCGCTCCAGACCGACGCCTACTGCCCTGAGAAACTCTTCGCCGCCCTCGAGGAAAGCCACCTGCTGGTGCTCGGCGGCGGTTTCCCCGACTGGCTGATGCGCCTCTTCCTCCGCCTCGCCAAACGCCGCCGCCTCTCCGATCCGCGCGAAGTCGGCGAAGTCCTCGCCGACCGCCGTGTCTCGGGTGACGCGACCCTTGTCTATTTCCTCCAACAGGTGAGCAGCCGCACCCAAGTCTTCTCCGGCGGTGCCGAAGCCTTCGTCTCCGAGCTGCACCGCCGCTGGCGGGAGCGCCGGGGCGGGCCCACTGTCGCCCCGTCCGGCTCTGCTTCCGCCCAGTCCGCCGATCCCCGCCGCTTTCTCCCGCCCGAGCGTGAAATGCCCGACCGCGCCGTCTTCATCAGCTACGCGCGCGAAGATCTCGCCGCCGTCCAGCGCCTCAAAACCGCCTTCGACGCCGCCGGCATCATCACGTGGTTCGACATGGACCGCCTCGAAAGCGGCGACGACTTCGAGCGCAAGATCCAGCGCAATATCGCCCGCTGCTCGTTCTTCCTTCCGGTCATTTCCGCGGGCACGCAACGCCGCGTCGAAGGCTACTTCCGTCGCGAATGGTCATGGGCCGTGGACCGCACGCGCGGCATGGCCGAGGGCGCCGCGTTTATCCTGCCCGTGTGCATCGACGACACGCCTGAAAACGGCGCGCTCGTGCCCGAGAAATTTTTGAAAAACCACTGGTCGCGCCTCCCCGCCGGCGAACCTTCGCCCGAACTCGTCGGTCGCCTGCGCGAGCTGCTCGGGCTGGGCTGAGCGGCTAATTGCCGACTGCCGATTGGCGATTGCCGAATAAAAACCCGCTATGACCGACACCGAACTCAAGCAGCGGACCGAGACGTTTACTCTGCGGATCATGAAATTGGCGGACGCATTGCCCAAAACGAAAAGCGGTCACGCCATCGGCGCGCAAATCGTGCACGGCGGCGCCTCTGTAGGCGCCAACCACCGCGCGAGTTGCCGTGCCCGCTCCAAGGCCGAGTTCATTGCGAAAATAGGCGTGGTCGAAGAAGCGGCTGACGAATGCGGTTTCTGGCTGGAGCTGATCGCGGAGGGCGGTCTCCGCCCGGCTCCCAAAGTTTCCGCGTTCCTTCAAGAAGCGAGCGAACTCACTGCGACCATGGCTGCGTCGCGAATCTCCGCGGGCCGCAACCGCCGAACTGGAACTGATTGCCGACTGCCGATTGCCAATTGCCGAATAAATTCAGTCCAAAGTCCTTCGTTAACGTGAATCCCCATAATTCATCCCCAATCGGCAATCGCCAATCGCCCGTCGGCAATCCCTCCTCCGCCGCCGTCGATGCGGCCAACCCCTGGCCCGGCCTCGGCACGTTCACCGAAGAACAACGCGCCTTCTTCCACGGCCGCGACGAAGAGGCCCGCGAGCTCACGCGCCGCCTCGAGCGCAAAACCCTCACCGTCCTCTTCGGCCAATCCGGTCTCGGCAAATCCTCGCTCCTCCAGGCCGGCGTGTTTCCCCGCCTCCGTGCCGCCGGTTTTTGTCCGATCTACGTCCGCCTTGATCACGCCCCCGACGCGCCCTCGCTCGCCGAACAGATCAAGCCTTCGGTCTTCGCCGGGACCTCCCTCATGGGCGCTTGGTCGCAGACGGGCTCGGCCGTCGCGGGCGAAACGCTTTGGGAATTCTTTCACCACCGCGACGACGTGCTCCGCAGCGGCTCCGGCCAACTCCTCACGCCCCTGCTCGTCTTCGATCAGTTCGAAGAACTCTTCACCCTCGGCGCCGCCGCCGACTCGACCCGCGCCCGCGCGCAGGAATTTCTCACCCAGCTTGCCGATCTCGTGGAGAACCGTCCGCCCGCGAGCTTCGAGGCACGACTCGATGCCGGCACACTCGACGCGGAGAAATTCGATTTCGCCCGCAGCGATTACCGTGTGCTCATTTCCCTGCGCGAGGACTACCTGCCGCATCTCGAAAGCCTCAAGGCCACGATGCCCGCGCTCATGCAGAACCGCCTCCGCCTCACGCGCCTCTACGGCGCGCAGGCGCTCGAGGCCGTCGTGAAACCCGCGCCCGGCCTCGTCACCGAGGAAGTCGCGCGCGCCATCGTCGCGTTCGTCGCCGGTCGCGCCGATCTCGCCCAAGCCGAGGTCGAGCCCGCGCTGCTCAGCCTCGTCTGCCGC
>JACMRG010000320.1 GCA_014376585.1 Opitutaceae bacterium
GACGCCGCGCAGAAAATCGTCAAGCTCGTCGCCGCCTGAGCCGAGCGCGAAGAGCCAAGAGTCCCGAGCTTAAAATCACTGCCCCTCGTTCCGATCTCTCAGCTCTCAACTCTCAATTTCCTCACCCATGAGCATCCAAGTTAAAGAATTCGCCTTCGTCTTCCATCCGGTCACGGACATCGCGCGCGCCCGTGGTTTCTACGAGGGCCTGCTCGGCCTGAAGATCGGCAAGCAGATCGAGTTCACGCCGGGCCAGTGGTGGATCGAATACGACATCGCCGGCCAGGCCCTCGCGATTTCCAACGCGATGCCCGGCACGCCCAGCACCAGCCTCACCCTCGAAGTCGCCGACCTCGACGCCGCGGTCACCGCCGTGCGCGCCGCCGGCGTCGTGATCGCCTTCGAGCCTATGGAATTCGCCCCCTGCCGCATCGTCGGCATCAAGGACGCCGACGGTAACCAAATCGGCCTCCACCAACTCAAGGCCACCGCCTAATCTGCGATCCGCCTCCGGCCTGCTCACTACCCGCTACTCGCTGCCCACTACTTTCAAAACAATGTCCATTCTCATCACTCCCACCACGAAGATCATCGTCCAAGGCATCACCGGCGACTTCGGTGGCCGCCACGCCAAGCTCTCCCTCGATTACGGCACGCAGATCGTCGCCGGCGTCACCCCCGGCAAGGGCGGCCTCTTCTTCGAGCACGGCACGCACAAGGTTCCGATTTTCAACTCCGTCGCCGAGGCGGCCGCGGCCACCGGCGGCACCGTCTCCGTGATCTACGTCCCGCCGCCATTCGCGGCCGACGCCATCCTTGAGTCGGTCGAAGCCGGCCTCGATCTCGCCGTCGCCATCACCGAGGGCATTCCGATCAAGGACATGATCCGCGTGAAACGCGCCATCGCCGGCAAGAAGACCCGCCTCATCGGCCCCAACTGCCCCGGCGTCGTCACGCCCGGCACGGGCAAGGATTCCTTCGGCGGCTGCCGCATCGGCATCGCCCCCGGCTACATTCACAAGAAGGGCCACGTCGGCGTCGTCTCGCGCTCCGGCACCCTCACCTACGAGGCGGTTTTCCAACTCACCTCGAAGGGCATCGGCCAATCGACCGCGGTCGGCATCGGTGGCGATCCGGTCAACGGCACGTCCCACCTCGATGTGATCAAACTCTTCAACGACGACCCCGACACCCACGCCATCATCTTGATCGGCGAAATCGGCGGCAACGCCGAGGTCGAGGCCGCCCGCTGGATCAAGGCCAACTGCAAGAAACCCGTCGCTGGTTTCATTGCCGGCGCGACTGCGCCCGCCGGTCGCCGGATGGGCCACGCCGGCGCCATCGTCGGTGGCGCGGAAGACACCGCCGCCGCCAAGATCGCCGTCTTCAAAGAGTGCGGCATCGAAGTCGCCGCCACGCCTTCCGACATGGCCGACGCCCTTCTCCGCGCCGCCAAAGCCAAAAGCGTGACGCTGAGTTGAGCTCCCGCCTCACGTTTCTGTTCTCCAAGCGGGCCTGTCACGACCCGCCCTTTTCATATTCCGTCCCCGCAAATTTCCGCAGCCGACGTTCATACCAATTCCAAGCTGGCGATAAAACCGCGCCCCACCTACCTTGCGCGCATGTTGACCGAAACCATCGAGACCTGCGGGCGCACCACCCCGGATGGCGTGCTCAACCTGAGCCTGAATGTCGGCGTTTCGAATGCCGAAGTGTCCGTAGTCGTTCGCGTGACACCACTGGCCGCATCTGGCGAAGCGGATGCGAACGGCTGGCCCAAAGGGTTTTTCCAAAGTATCGCCGGCTCTATGCCCGATCTAAGCCGCCCGCCTCAGGGCAACTTTGAGGAACGCCTGTCGCTCGGATGAGCTTCCTGCCGGACACCAACGCCTGCATCACCCTGCTGCGTCAACGCAGCCCGGAGCTGACAGCGAAGTGGCACGCGACCAAGGTGAGGGAGATGGTGCTGTGTTCGGTGATTGTTTATGAGCTGCGACACGGCGCGGAACGGAGTTTTGATCCCGTGCGCGAACATGCAAAGCTGGATCTATTTCTCGCGCCCTTTACATCGCTGCACTTCGACGATGTCTGCGCCCGCCGGTGCGCCGAGATCCGCCGTGAACTGGAACGCACCGGCTCCGTGATCGGCCCTCACGATCTCCAAATCGCCGCCATCGCCCTCCACCACGGCCTGACCTTGGTGACGCACAACACCCGAGAATTCAGCCGCATTCCGGGAATCAAATTAGTCGATTGGGAAAGTTGAGGCGAAAGCCAAGGGACATATCTCCCTGACCCACCCGACTAAGAATAAAACCCAGTCCGCATTTTAACCAATGAGCACAAAAACCATATGGTTATATCACATTAACCCAAACAGTCCGCAGGGATATGGCTACAGCTGGGATGTTGATAACCCAAAAACTCTACTCCTGAAAAATGACAAGGAGTGGGGCGCCAAGCAGATGTTCAACCAGATCAAACCCCGTGATATGATTTGTGTCTATATGAAGAACATCGGCGCTAATCCTGACGGTGTTTATGTCGTCGGGCGAGTGACTCGGGTTGATGTTGGCGGGCGAACTTTCGTCTGGGAAGCCGATGAAATAAGATCGGCCGCTATACTTAGCAGACCAATCCTCAAAGAAGAGATGAGAAAGTTTTTCGCCCGGTCTCATGGACACGGTATGCAGAGTCTCCTACCGGCTAAACAAAAGAAATGGCTGCTACGACTTGGAAGAGGCGAAGTTTTCGATGGCGTCCCTGTGGTCAAGGCCAAGGGAATTCCTCGCGCGTTGGCCCCAAACTTCGATTCTGGCGCAAATCGTGAGCGCGGTATTCTCGGGGAGTCGCATGTCATCCAACTGCTCGCGAAACGTTATTCTCGCGCGGACGGCTTCACGGTAGTGCATGTTTCCAAATCTGCTCCGGGAGCCGATCACGACATCGCTGTGATGCGTAAAAACAAAACTGTGCTTATCGTCGAGGTAAAGACTCGGGTTGGCGTTCCCGGTGACCCCGTGATGATTTCCGAGCGGGAACTTGCCTGCCGGCGAAATCACCCTGCGGCGCATCAGATCTTTATCGTGTATCTCAACAAAGGCTCATCCGTGCGCAGTGTTCTTGAGATTGGGAGCCACAATTTTTACGCGCTGGCACCAAGACAACACTGGTTAACTCCGGGGTTTCCGGGAAGCGCCGTAACTCATCCTAAAAACAAAAATTAGTTCTCTGGATAATTAATTGCCGAAACCTTCACGCGTCGAAAGGTCGCCCTTACTCAAACGCACGATACCCGCTACGCGAAGCGCCCACTGGCCCAACGACGGGCTCTTTTTACTTGGAGTCGTGCGCTTGGCCACCGCGCGGATTTTCCGAAGCGTTGGCTTTGCGACTCGCGGGAGAACCGTCGGCATTGGGCATAGATTTGTCCTATCCATTTCCGTCAAGCGAGACCGGCGTCTCCTTTTTCGCGCCTTGCTGCCTACGGCGCTTTAGCAAACCGTCGCTTACATGCGCCTCACCCCACGTCGCTTGTTTGCCGCCGCTGCCATCCTCATCGCCGCTGCGCCGTTTTCCTCCTTCGCCTCCACCGCCGAGATGACCACCGCGGCGACGCGTTTTCTCAAAGCCCTCGAACCCGCGCAACGCACCCAAGCCGTCCTCAGCCTCACCGCGCCGGAGCGCGAGAAATGGTTCTTCGTTCCCATCAAGCGCGACGGCCTGCCGCTGAAGGAAATGTCCGCCGTCCAGCGGGAACTCGCCCTCGCTCTCCTCCGCTCCGGCCTCAGCCAGCGCGGTGCCGCCCGCGCCGAGACGATCATGACGCTCGAAAACGTCCTCCGCGAAATCGAGAAAGATCCCGTGAAGCGCGATCCCGCGCTCTACTACGTTACGCTTTTCGGCGACCCGGCGAAGGCCCCCTGGGGTTGGCGTTTCGAGGGTCACCACCTCTCACTCAACTTCACGATTTTCGACGCCGAACACGTCTCGGTCACGCCCTCCTTCTTCGGCACCAATCCAGCCGAGGTGCGCGACGGCCCGCGCAAAGGCACGCGCGTCCTCGCCGAAGAAGAAGATCTCGGCCTCGCCTTCGTAAACTCACTCGACGCCGCGCAACGCGCCGTCGCCGTCCTGCCCGGAAAAGCACCCAACGAAATTCTCACGAGCAACAAGGCTCGCGTCGATCCGCTCGCTCCCGCCGGCCTCGCCGCCTCGACCCTCACCGCCCCGCAACGCGCGCAACTCCGCGCGCTCCTCCAGCTCTACTTCACGCGGTACCAAGCCGAGATCGCCGACCCCGCGCTCGCCGCCGCGACCGTGGCGAATCTCGACAGCCTGCACTTCGCCTGGGTGGGCGCGCTCGATCGCAGCGCGGGCCACTACTATCGCATTCAGGGCGAAACCTTCGTCGTCGAATTCGACAACACCCAGAACAGCGCCAACCACATCCACTCGGTGTGGCGCAATTTCTCCGGCGATTTCGGCCACGACGTTCTCGCCGAGCACTACGCCCGCGATCACGCCAAGAAATCCTGAGCCGACCCGGCCTGCATCGCTCCTCCAGCGATTCGGCGCTCCATTCATCCCGTTCGCCGCCCGCCGGTCATACCGGCGTTGCCCGCTCCCGCCGTTTAAACAGCGTCCCCTTCGCAATGAAAACCTACCTCACCTACGGCTTTTACATGGCGCTCGGAAGTGCGCTCGTCGTCTTCGCGCTCTATTTCCTCGGCTACCATTCCGAGCCCTCTAAGCTCGGCACGGCTCAGGTCATCCAGAGCGTGTGCGGTCTCGCCATCGGCGTCACCTGCACCGTGCTCGGCGTAAAAGCCCGCCGCGCCGAGCTTCCGCCCACCGAAGACTTCGGCTACGGCCGCGCCCTCGGCGCCGGCGTCATGATCACGCTCTTCGCCGCCCTTTTTGGCACCGTTTTCAACTATGTTTACGCCGCTTTCATCAACCCCAATTTAATTGAAGTAATGGTGCAGGCGCAGACCGCAAAATTTGAAGCCAAGGGCCTGAGCGGCGAGCAGATCGAGCGCGCCGTCGGCATGATGCGGGGCATAATGAAGCCCGCCATTCAGTCCGCCTTCGGTTTCATCGCCGGCATGTTTTTCGGCACCCTCATCTCGCTCGTCACCGCCGCCTTCCTGAAGCGGACCGCGGCCGACGAGGTCGTCGCCGCCTGATCGCTGCCCAATTCAATTTTTCGCACCCATCAAATGCGGCGCCTTCCCGGCTCCGCATTTTTCATGGCCCGATGCACCATCTGCCCGAGCTGCGCCCACCCCGACGCATCCCTGAACCACCCTCCGGGACTCGCCAAATCATCGACGCTGTTCAACCCCGGGCAGAGTCCGCTTGCCCGGAATATAAATGTCCGCGTGTCCCGGCAGCGTCGAAATCTTCAGATCACACGCCACCGCCCACATATCCCAATGCCCGTCGATGTAGTTGCCATTCCCCGGGAGCGGACACGCCTGCACGTAAAGATACCATTTCCCTTCGAACTGATAGAACGCCGGCGTCGCCACGTGAAACATCGTGTCGTCGCGATAGAGCCCCTCCCACTTCGTCTGCAACACCGTGTCCACGTCGAGCTGCTGCCAACCCCGGTCCGGATGCTGGCTCACGGCGAGCCCGGCCCGCCAACGTTTGCCTTTTTCCACGCCCACCTCGATCGCGAGCACGTAGGTGCCGTTTATTTTTGAAATCTGGTGCCATTCGTAATAGGCACCGGGCGTGGACTCAAAAATCTGCCCCATACCGCGCGGGTCCTTTTCGTTAAAATGCCGTGTCCATGTTTTGCCATCGCCCGACGTCGCCAGGCGCAGCCCGGGCAACGTGCCGTCTTTCCCGCGATACGAGTAATACATGAACCAGTTCCACTTCTCCGTCTTCGCATCCCACTCCCGCAACACCGCCGCCTGCGACGACATCTTTTCGAAAAACGGCGCCGCCGGCTCCGGCGCCAACACCGGCTCCGCGCCCACCCGCCGGATATTCGCGGGCGTGATCGCCGAATAACCGTCCGCGCCCGCCGGACAGATCGCCAACCCGATCCGGTCCTGAATCGAGGCCGTCGTCGCCGAATAATAAATGTAATACGCGTCCTCCTCTTTGATGTAGAGCACCGCGTCGAGTCGGAGGCTGCCCGAGTCCCAACCGTCCTTGCTGGGCGCGAACACCGGATTCGCCTCGTCCTGATGCCACGTAAATGGGTCGGACTTCAGCGCCCACGCCTTCCCGAGATAGCACAGCCGCCGGTTTGACGCCGGCACGCCCGAGTAAAACATCACGAGCCTCGTCGGGTCCTTCGGGTTTTCGATGATACACGGTTCCTGCACTTGCTGAGATTCCCAAGCCGCCGCCATCCGGTTGATGATGACTTCCCCGCGAATCGCGCCGGGCTCGGGTTTCGCCCCCAAGAGGTCGGCCCCAGAGCTTGCGGCAACTGCCGCTGAAAACTGGACGGCAATGCCGACAATAATCCGTGATAATTTCATATGCGATGGGGTTGGCCAGAAGTGACGCCCCACCCCGCAGGCGACTCAATCGCAAAGAAAATCTCCACCCCGATCCCCCGCCTCGATCCCACCTGCTCCGCTCGCTCCGCGCATTGCCTCTGTCCAAAGCTTCGGACCACCGGGCCAAAAAAAACGGGGCCGGAATAATTCCGGCCCCGTTGCAGGGAGGGGTTTTGCGTAACCTCGATTAGAGGCCCAGCAAACGTTTCCAGTTGAGGCGATATTCGAGCGTCGCGATGGCAAGCAGTGCGAGCACTGCGCCAAACCCGATAACGATATCAGCCTTGTTCAGGGAACCGAAAGAAAGCAGCAGCGCGGCCGCGGCGATGACGCCAGGGATGACCGTAGAAGCATTGATGTTGGTTTTCATGGTAGGTGTTCTTTTGGTTTTGATCCGACCCACAAAAGGTCGATGCGCTACAATACGGTATATCTCTCAATAGTTGAAATCGCATTTAACTATCCTATCCATAGTCATAAACTATGGAAATCCACCAACTGCGCTACGTCGTCGCCGTCGCCGAGACGGGTAACTTCACCCGTGCATCCGAACGCGTTAACGTAAGTCAACCTTCTCTAAGTCAGCAGATAATAAATCTGGAAAGCGAGGTCGGTCGTAAACTTTTCCACCGTCTTGGTCGCAAAGCCGTGCTCACCGAAGCGGGCGAGGTCTTCCTCGAGCGCGCCCGACGCATACTCTTCGAAATCGAAAACGCCGCCAAGGAACTCGGCGATCACCCCACTTTGGAGCGCCGGATCACGGTCGGCGCCATTCCCACAGTGGCACCCTATCTCCTCCCGACCCTCATCACCCGCTGCCGCGAGCGGCACCCCAATCTACAAATCGATGTCCGCGAGGATTTTCGTATTCACCTCACCCGCGCCGCCGTCGAAGGTGAAGTTGACTTGGCCATTGTCGCCCTGCCGATCAAAGACATCCGTCTCTCCATTGAACCGCTTCTCACCGAGCCGCTGCTCCTGGTGGTCGGCAAGCAACACCCGCTCGCCCTGAAGCAGAGGGTCGAGGCCCCCGATCTCGCCGAGGAAAATTTCGTCATCCTCGGCCCCTCCAGTTCACTCGCCAGCTCGATCCAACGCTTCTGCGGCGACCACCATTTTGAACCGCGCGTCGGCTTCCGCTGTGCCCAGGTCGCCACGGTCAAGGCGCTGGTCGGTCTCGGCGTCGGCATCTCGATTCTGCCCCAGGTCGCCCGTGATCCGGAGGATGCCAACAGCTTGGTCTACATCAAACTCTCCGGCGGCTCGCCCACGCGCGAGCTCGCCGTCATCCGCCACCAGCAGCGCTACCAAAGCCGCGGCGCCGAACAATTTCTCGCCATCCTCCGCGAACGCGCCGCCGAGCTGGCCGCCTCATAAAACCAAAGCGGTGTGCTTCCGCCGTCTCCCTCGCGGTTGCTCTTTCAGGTAAACCGTCAACCGTCCCCACTTCATGTCCGCACCCGTCGAACACCACGAGCTTACCAAGGGCCGCGAGCTCATCACGCTCCTGGCATTGGCGGGCGTGCAGTTCACGCATGTCCTCGACTTCATGATCATGATGCCGCTGGGCGCGCAGCTCATGCGCGTGTTCAACCTTTCCCCCGCGCAGTTCACCGTGCTCGTCGCCTCCTACGGCTGCGCCGCCGCCCTCAGCGGTCTCGCCGGCGGCTTCGTGCTCGACCGTTTCGACCGCAAGCGCGCCCTCCTCGTGCTCTATGCCGGCTTCGGCATCGCCACGCTGGCCTGCGGCCTCGCGCCCACCCATCACTGGCTCATCGCCGCCCGTATCGCCGCCGGCGCGTTCGGGGGTCTCTCCGGCTCGATGGTGAGCGCCATGGTCGGCGACATCATTCCACCCGCCCGCCGCGGGCAGGCCATGAGCATCGTGATGGGCTCTTTTCCGTTGGCCTCGGTTCTCGGCGTGCCGTGCGGCCTCATCCTGGCCGGCAAATTCGGCTGGCACGCCCCGTTCTTCATGCTCGCCGCCTGCGCCCTGCTGAATCTCGTGATGGCGTCCTTCGTCCTGCCTCACCTGCGCACCGCCGTCGTCGGCCACAACCCCGTCCGCCAGATGCGCGAGATCGTCACCCACGCCCTCCATCTCCGCGCCTTCGCCCTCAGCGGCGTGCTCGTGATGGCGGGCGGCTGCATCATTCCATTTCTCGCTCCGTCCTTCGTCGCCAACTTCGGCCTCGCCGAGTCCGATCTCCCCAAGGCTTACATGATCGGCGGCCTCGCCACCGTCATCAGCACCCCCCTCATCGGCCGGCTCAGCGACCGCATCGACCGCCTGCACCTGCTGGCCGGCATCTCCCTGCTCGCCGTCGCCGTCGTGCTCACACTCACCCATCTTCAAACCGCCTCCCTGGCGGTCGCGTGTGCGATCATGGCGTCGTTCATGGTCACGATGTCAGGCCGCTACGCCCCGGCGATGGCCATGGTGACCAACGCCGTCCAAGCCCGCTACCGCGGCGGTTTCATGAGCGTCAACTCCGCCCTGCAACAGGCGGCCAGCGGCATCGCCACCCTGCTCGCCGGCGTCTTCATCACTGTCCGTGCGGACGGCCACCTCATCGGATATTCTACCTTGGGTTGGGTGTCGGTCGGTTTCTTCGGGCTCACCGTTTTTTTCGCCGCCCGCCTGCGCGCCGCCGCACCTCACGTCGCCCGCGCGACGATGGCGACGCCCGCACCCGCCGTCGGGGCGAGCGCTTAATCCGTCGCGCTTGGTTGGTCGGGCGGCGGCGATTTCCGCACATTTCCGAGGGCCGCTACCATTCGTGTCCGCGTCGTTTCAAAGCGCGCTTTAATCAGGTCGAAATCTTTCGGGCCGGAGACCCGCAGTTGCGCCACCATCGCGTCACACTGATCCAGCCCGCGATAGACCTCGGCATACGCCCGCTTGCCCGCGTCACCCGCCTTCGCCGTCGCGACATCCACTTCCGCGCGAATCGCACGCATCTGCTCCGTCGCCCCGTCGATGTAAGAAGCCACCGCCTGCTCATACGCAGTGGCTTGGCCACCGCCCGCGGCAAACAACCCCGGTGCGCCAAAAAGTGTAGCCGCCAAAAAGAATCGATTCATGGATTTCATAGTGATCATGGGTTGTGGTATCGTTGCTTCCATAGACGCCCAGATCCCGAAAGGTTCCCACCAAACCGCACCTGCTCCCGCCGTGAATCCGGTTGCGAGTCCGCTTCCCGTGCCTACCCCTTCACCCATGCCTGCCGTTTCGCCCATCGACCCCATCTCCGCGCCCGCCCCGGCCCTCGGCCCGCCGCGCCTGCCCGCGCGCCCCGAGCTGCTCGCACCCGCCGGCGATTGGGAATGCGCCCGCGCCGCCGTGGAAAACGGCGCCGACGCCATCTACTTCGGCCTCGAGCGTTTCAACGCCCGCATGCGTGCGAAAAACTTCACGCAGGCCGATCTGCCCGCGTTAATGGAGTTTCTCCACCGACGCGGCGTGCGTGGCTACGTCACCTTCAACACCCTCGTCTTCACCTCCGAGCTCGCCGATGCCGAAGACTACCTCCGCGCCATCATCGCCGCCGGCGTGGATGCCGCCATCGTGCAGGATGTCGGCATCTGCCGCCTCATCCGCGCACTCTCGCCCAATTTCCCGATTCACACCTCCACGCAACTCACCGTCACGAGCGCCGCCGGGGTCGATTTCGCTCGCGACCTCGGTGCCCAACTCGTGGTCCTCGCCCGCGAAAACTCCATCGCCGAAATCGAAAAAATCCAGCTCGCCCAATCCGAAACCTCCCCCTTTGGGGCGGGGTCGCCGTACCCCGCCTCCTCCTCCCCGCTCCCGCTCGAAGTTTTCGTCCACGGCGCCCTCTGCGTCGCCTACTCCGGTCAATGCCTCACGAGCGAATCCCTCGGTGGCCGCTCCGCCAACCGCGGCGAATGCGCCCAAGCCTGCCGTCTCCCCTACGACCTCATCTCCGACGGCCAGAAAGTGGACCTCGGCGACCGCCGCTACCTCCTCAGCCCACAAGATCTCGCCGGCCTCGACGTCCTCCCCGATCTCGTCCGCGCCGGCGTCGCCTCCCTTAAAATCGAAGGCCGCCTCAAATCTGCCGAATACGTCGCGAGCATCACCCGCGTTTACCGCCAGGCCCTCGATAAGATCTGCGGAGGGCAGAGCCCCGAGCTAAGCGCCAAGAACAAATCTTTCGCCGCTCCCTCTCCTCCGACTCTGGACTCTCAGCTCTCCGCTCTCAGCCCCTCCGCCGACAGCTCCGCCCATTACGAACTCCAGATGGCGTTCTCCCGCGGCCAATACACCGGCTGGTTCCGCGGCATCAACAATCAGGAGCTCGCCCACGGTCGCTTCGGCACCAAGCGCGGCGTCTTTCTTGGTGCGATCACCCGCGTCTCCGGCGAATCCATCACGTTCCGTCCCGCCGCGCCCGTAAAACCCGGCGATGGCATTGTCTTCGACGCCGGCAATCCCGCCGAGCGCGAGGAAGGCGGCCGCATCTATCAGGTCGAGCCCGCCCGTGATGCTTCGGGCGATACCATGTTGCGCTTCGGCCACGGCGACATCAACTGGTCCCGCGTCCGCGCCGGCCAGCGCGTCTGGAAAACCAACGACCCCGCGCTCGACCGGGATCTCCGCGCCACGTTCGAAGGCGAAAAAATTCGTTTTCAACGCCCCATCACCCTCGAAGTCCACGGCCACGCCGGCACTCCCCTCACGCTCATCGCCCGCGACGCCCACGGCCACGTCGCCCAAAATACTTCGACCATCCTGCTCGCACCCGCCGACAAACAACCGCTCACCACCGAGCGCCTCCGCGATCAACTCGGTCGCCTCGGCGGCACGCCCTTTTCCCTCGGCGAACTCCACAACCGCCTCGAAGGCGACGTCATTTTGCCCGTCAGCGAACTCAACCGCCTCCGCCGCGAACTCGCCGCCTCACTCGAGCAACTCGCCACCCAACCCCCGCGCTGGCAGCTCAGTTCCGGCACCTCCGTTCTCTCAACTTTCAACCTTCAACCTCCAACTCCGCCGTCCGCGGCGCCATCGACGCCGGAACTCATCATCGTCGTCCGCAGCCTCGAACAACTCGACGCCGCCCTCACCTGCCCCGGCATCGCGACCGTCTACTGCGAGTTCGAAAACCCAAAGCACTACCGCGACGCCGTCCAAAAGTTCCGCACCTGGCAGGCCGAATCCGTCTCCGTGTCTGCTTCCGACTCCCAGGTCTCGACTCTCAGCTCTCAGCTTCCGCCCCCGCCTTCGGCGGCGACGGTCTGGGTTGCCCCGCCCCGGATCACGACACCCGGCGGGGAATGGATTTTCAAACAAGTCCCCCC
>JACMRG010000321.1 GCA_014376585.1 Opitutaceae bacterium
CCCCCGGGATATTCGATGATGGGGATGACGGCCGCCTTGACCTTGCCGGCCGTTGCCGCCATCGCGTGCAAAGATTCCCGCATCCCCGTCCACATAGGAACCAAGCATCAGGGTCTCGTCGGCGTTGATCGACGCGATGCCGCCGCGCGGGAGCTTGGCGATCTCGCGCGTGACCTTGGTGTCGTGATGCGGGGCGAAAATCACGTTGTCCGTCACCATCTCCTTCGTGCCGTCGGCCTTGGTGGTCTCGCGGGCCACGCGCTTCGCGTAATAAACGAGCCCGCTCTTCCGCCCCGCCACGATCAGGCTCACGCGCTCGCTCACCACGGGTTCGATGGCGCGCGTCGCGAGGTCGATGGTCGCGATGCCGTTTGTCGTGGTGACGATCAGTTTCTTGCCGTCTGGCGAATACGAGTTCTGGTGAAAATAGAGGCTCGCCGTGCCCGGCTCCCGCGAGAGGCGCACCACGCGGTGCCCGGTATCGGGATCGATCCACTCGGTCGGCGGCTCGGCGGCCCGGATCGCGATGGACGCGAGACTGACGAAAATGCACGCAAAGATTGGGGTGAAGCGCATAAAGGGTGATGGGGTTCGACTCCGGCCGCAGGAGAGCGGGGCAAGCCGTAATCTACATGACGGGGATGAAGGTGTTTCGTTGCGGGCGCCGCGCACTGGTTTGTCGGACGGTCCGAAGCCGCCGGCCAACACGGATGCTTGGCCTCGCTCCTGAGCCCGTCCACGTTGCCGCTTCCCTTCCGCCCCATGCTCTCCCTCACCGCCTTCCTGACTCTCGCCGCCCTCGCCGCACCCGCCGTATCGCCGTCCGACACCACGCTCCCCCCGCCCCTCGCCGCACCCGAGGCCGTCGCCGCGACCCCGCTCAACCCCGCGCTGCCCACGCTCTTTATCGCCGGCGATTCCACCGCCGCCAAAGGCCCGCCCACCGCCACCGGCTGGGGCGTCCCTTTCGCCGACTACTTCGACGCCACCAAAATCAACCTCGTCAACGCCGCCCGCGGTGGCCGCAGCAGCCGCACCTTCATCCGCGAGGGCCTTTGGGACCAGCTCCTCGCCAAGGTCAAAGCCGGCGACACCGTCCTCATCCAGTTCGGCCACAACGACGCTGGCGCCATCAACGACGCCTCCCGCGCCCGCGGCTCGATCCGCTCCGTCGGCGAGGAGACCGAGCAGATCGACAACCTCCTCACCAAGCAGCCGGAGCTCGTCCACACCTACGGCTGGTATCTCCGCAAAATGATCGCCGATGTCCGCGCGAAGAAAGCCACGCCCGTCCTGCTCTCGATCACCATCCGCAACGAGTGGAAGGACGGCAAAGTCGAGCGCGCCAACGGCCCCTGGTCCGTCTTCACCGCCGAACTCGGCAAAACCGAGAACGTCGCCTTCATCGACCTCACCTCGCTCATCGCCGACGACTACGAGCGCCGCGGTGCCGAAGCCGTGAAACCTTTTTTCCTCAAGGATCACACCCACACCGATCCCGCCGGCGCCGACCTCAGTGCCTCCCTTGTCGTCGCTGCGCTCAAAAATCTCAACGGCGCGCCCTTCGCCCGCGTGCTCTCCGCCAAGGGCCAAGCCGTCGCCGCCGCGCCCCTCGCCGCCGTCGTCAACGCCACCCGCGCGTCCCGTGCCCAACCCGTCCCCGCCGATCCGAAATTGCCCACGCTCTTTCTCATCGGCGACTCCACCGTCCGCAACGGCCAGGGCGACGGCAACAACGGTCAATGGGGCTGGGGCGAACCCCTCGTCACCCTCTTCGACCCCAAGAAAATCAACGTCGTCAACCGCGCCGTCGGCGGCCTCAGCAGCCGCACGTTCCTCACGCTCGGCCATTGGGAAAAGACCCTGGCGCTCACGAAGCCCGGCGACTTCGTCGTGATGCAGTTTGGCCACAACGACAACGGCGCCCTCAACGACGAGCCTCCGCCGCCCCTCCGCGCCCGCGGCACGATCCGCGGCACCGGCGACGAGGCCGTCGAGATCGACAACGTCATGACCAAGAAACACGAGGTCGTGCATACCTACGGCTGGTATCTGCGCCGCTTCATCGCCGACGCCCGCGATCGCGGTGTCACCCCCATCGTCGCCTCCCTCGTGCCGCGCAAATCCTGGACCGGCGGCCACATCAACCGCGCCCCCTACGCCGCGTGGTCCGCCGGGGTCGCGCACACCACCAAGACCGCCTTCATCCCCCTCAACGAAATCGTCGCCATCCGCTACGAAGCCCTTGGCGCCGAAGGCGTCGAAAAACTCTTTGCTGACGCCAACACCCACACGAGCATCGACGGCGCCGAACTCAACGCCGCCTCCGTCGTCGCCGCCCTAAAATCCCTCCCCGGCGCCCCGCTCGATTCCTATCTCGTCAAGTAGCGCCGGCATCCTGCCCGCTCCGAAAAGTGGCTGCGGCATCCTGCCGCAGTTCCCACCGTCCGCCCCTCCCGCGCCACCATCAACTCCGAGGACGAGTTGTTGACTTACCACAACACCGCCGATGGCAACGGCTGTTGGACGCGCGTCACGCACAGGGTGACGCCGAATTCGTCGCCGCTGTCAGTCATCCCGCGCAGAGTGTCCGGCTCGTCGCGCAACATCGCCTCGCCCGCCACCTTGAGTCGCTCAAAGGCACCACCGCCGCGAAGTAATCACCCCTCGTCGCTACGTCGCTCAAGACGGCGCCGAACCCGCTTTACCGTCGCACCAAAAAAAAGCCCGACATGACGTCGGGCTTTTCAATCCGGCCGCGCGAGGGATCGCGCGCTCTCGCGGGTTATTCCTTCTCTTTGCCGGTGGCGACCGAAGGCACCAGCGATTCACCCTTCACGCGAATCCCCGTGAGCTTCTCGATCACGAACAGCGCCTGATCCTGCGCGACGTCCACCAGCGTGTGCCGTTGATGAATGTCGATCGCGCCGACCACGTTGCCCGGCAACCGCGTCACGCCCGCCACCTTGCCGACGATGTCAGCCGGCGTGACGAGATGCTTGCGACCGACGTTGAGGAAGATGGTCGTAAAACCTTTTTCCCTACCCGTGCGAGCCGACGGCGGGAAATCGCCCTCGGAGCGCACCACCTCGCGCTCGCCATCAATCGGCACGCGCACGGTCTCGCCCGGCGGACGTGGCTTGTCCACGGGCGCCGCGACCTTGGGCCGCGCGGGGAGCGCTGAGGCCGGGGCCCAGGCACGCGCGGGTGCGGATGCCGCCGGAGCGGACGCCTCCGCCGCTGGCACGGCTTTCTTCGTAGCCCAGCTCGGCGCCGCGCTCGTGGGAGCTTTTGCCGCCGGCTTGCCCTCGGGCTTGTCGGAACCACCGCCGCCGCCTTGCAGCAGGTGGATCAGCGCCGAACAGATGTCCGTGCTTGGGTAACCCTGCTCCAGCAGACGGTCGATCATGCGCTCCTGCTTGCGGAATTTCGCCGCGTTCAAAGTGTCCCGCAGCTTTTCGAAAAACACGTTCTCCCGCGCTTCTTCCACTTGATCGAGCGACGGAATGTTTTCGCGGCGGATCTTGAGCTTCGCGTAGCGGATAAAATTCTGGAGCACCCAGAGTTCGCGCCCGCAGACAAAGGTAAACGCCCGGCCCGACTTGCCCGCGCGGCCCGTGCGGCCGATGCGGTGCGTGTAATCCTCGGCGTCGTTCGGCAGGTCGTAGTTGAACACGACCTCGAGGTCATCGACGTCCAGCCCGCGCGCCGCGACGTCGGTCGCGACGAGGAACTCGAAGCCCCGCTTGCGGAATTTGTCCATGACGCGGTTGCGCTGCATCTGGGTGATGTCGCCGTGCAGGCGGTCCACCGCATAGCCGCGCGCACTGAGGATCTCGGCGAGTTCGTCGCACATGATCTTAGTGCTGCAAAAAATGATGCCGTAGCGGAAGTCATGCACGTCGATCAGCCGCGTGAGCGCTTCGATCTTTGAACGACGGTCCACCTCGAAATACACCTGGTCCACTTGGGGCGCGTTCTGCGCCGAGGACTCGATCTTGATCCAAGCCGGATCGCGCGAGTAGCGCTTGATCAGGTCTTGGATCGCCTTCGGCATCGTCGCGGAAAAGAAGAGCAACTGACGCTGCTCGGGCACCGAGGAGAGGATTTTCTCGATGTCCTCACGAAATCCCATGTCGAGCATGCGGTCCGCCTCGTCCAGAATCACCAACTTCAGCTTATCGAGCTTCAACGACCCGCGCTCCATATGGTCCATCAGGCGACCCGGCGTGCCGATCACGACCTGCGCGCCCGCGTCGAGCCCGCGGAACTGCCGCTCATAACTCTGGCCGCCGTAAACCGGCAACTCGCGGAGTCCGCGCTTGAAGTAGGCCAACTTCGCCACCTCTTCGGCGACCTGCACCGCGAGTTCACGCGTCGGTAGCAAGATCAGCACCTGCACGGCCCGGCTCTGCACGTCGACCTTGTCGATGGCCGGAATGGCGAACGCCGCCGTCTTGCCGGAGCCGGTGGAGGACTGCCCGACCACGTCGCGCCCCAAAAGAATCGTCGGAATCACCGCGGTCTGAATCGGCGAAGCCTCCTCGAAACCCATTTTTTCCACGGCCTTGAGGACCTCGGGCGACAGGCCCAATTCAGTAAAGAGACGTTTTTCCATCCGGCAAGTTGACCACGCCCCGCACAAAATGAGAGCTAAATCTAAACCCTCGGCCAGTGCTGTCGCAGCTTGGCCCGCACGAACCGCACACTCTCCGCGAGCTGCTCCATCCCATCGACCCCGTCCTCGATGCTCACCCAACCGTCGAAACCAACCGCCTTCAGCGTCCCGAAAATCGCGTCGTAGTCGTTCAACCCCTTCCCAATCGTGCCGTGCCGCAGCCGCTTCGCGTAACCCTCCGCGCCGGTTTCATCCCGCCGCAGATCTTCCAGCGTCCCCTCCGCCAGATAACGGTCGCTCGCGTGCATCGTCACAACGCGGTGTTTCACCCGCTCCAACAACTCCAACGGCTCATCCCCCGCGAGGAACGCGTTGCTGGGGTCGTAGTTCACCCCGAAACGCGGATGCCTCACCCGCTCCACCAGTTCGCAAAAAACATCCATCTTCTGCGCAAACTCCGGGTAGCTCCAAAAATCATCCTTGTAGTGATTCTCGATGATCAGCGTGACCCCGCACCGCTCCGCCTCGGGCAGGCACGCCTCGATGCTTTGCGCGACCAGCTCGACGCCGAGCTCCCGCGTCAATTCCGGCCGACGTTGCCCCGACAACACGCGGCAATACCCCGCCCCCAGCGCCGCCGCCATGCGGATCCAGTTCTTCTCCTTCTCGATTTCGCTCTGCCGAAACCCCGCGTCCGGATGCGAAAAATCCGGCGAGCAGCACAGCATCGGAATCACCAACCCGCTGGTCTCGACCGTCCGCCGCGCCTCGGTCCAACGCGCCGGATCGGCGAGTTCAAGGAAGCCGCTGTAGTATTCGAGTCCGTCGAGCCCGAGCGGCGCCGCGAGATCCACCCACTCGCGCAACGTCATCGTGCCGTCCTTGCACAGCGGCCGCATAAACGCCTTCGGAAATGCAGCGAGTTTCGGCATGTTTCAAAAACGCCCCGTCACTTCGCGCTGTTCTTGCAGGGATTGCGCCCGATCACCGAAAACTGCTCCAGCTCCACCACCGCACCGCTCACCGGCCGCGACTCGTCGCCGAGCCAGTAGACCGCCGCCGCCGCGATTTCCTCCGGCATGATCAACCGCCCCGACGGGGCAAACTGCGGCGGCACCGTCTGCGGCCAATCCGCCGCCATCCCGTGCTCGATCTGATGCGCGTATTCACGCGCCGTGAGGACCCAGCCCACGTTGAGATGATTCACCCTCACGCGATCCGTGCCATGCGCGTTTGCCAAATTGCGCGACAGTGTCTGCAACGCGCCTTTCGACATGCTGTAATCCAGCAAATTGGCCTGCCCGCTATGGGCGTTGATCGAACCGACGTTCAGCACGCAGCCTTCATTGGCCTTCAACTGCGCGAACGCCGCCTGAATCAGCAGCAGTGGCGCCCGCACGTTGACCGCCATCATCCGGTCAAAAAAATCCGCCGTCGTCGAAGCGAGATTGCTCCGCGCCACCACCGCCGCGTTGTTCACCACCGCGTCGATCCGCCCAAACGCCGCCATCGCCGCCGCCACGGTCCGCCCCGCGCTCGCCGTGTCCGCCAAATCGTCCAAATGCAGCGCCGCCGCGGCACCCAACTTCTTCACCACCGCTTCCCCATCGGCGCGCTCGATCCCCTGCACGAGCACCCGCGCACCCTCGGCCACGCAACGCTCCGAGATCGCCCGCCCAATCCCCGACGTCCCGCCGGTCACGATGATAACTTTCCCGTTCAGTCTCATAAGCGGAAAATCTTAACCACGGATGAACACGGATGGACACGGATAAAAATCTCCGCGCCTTCCTTTCCGAGAGCCGTCCATCCGTGTCTATCCGTGTTCATCCGTGGTTAAAAAATCATTTCCTCCCCCCGTTCACACCGGCTTCAACACCGCCTTCACAATCACGCCCGAATGCATTTTCTCAAAGGCCTCGTGCCACGATTCGAGCCCCCACACCCCGCCCATGATCGGCCGCACGTCGAGCTGCCCCGACGCCAACAATGCCAGCACGCGCTCCCACACCGGCCAGTTGTGTGAAAAACTTCCCTGCAACGTGATGTTCTTCTGCACGAGCGGATCGAGCGAGAAGCCCAGCGGCTGCGGGCCCCAACCCACTTTGCTGATCCACCCGTTCGGCCGCACGATTTCCATCGCGACTTTCAACGCCGCCGATGCCCCCGCGGCATCGATGACCCCGTCCACGCCAAGTCCATCCCGCGACTTCGCCCACGCCGAGGCATCGCCCACGATCACCTCGCAACCATAGACCTTCGCCACCTCCAACCGCGCGCGATCCCGCTCCAACCCCACCAGCGCGACCTGCGCGCCCGCCAGCCGCGCCATCGCCGCGCATAGAATCCCAATCGGGCCCGGCCCGAGCACCACGACGCGATCACCCGGCCGCACCCGCGCGTTGTTGATCACCGCGTTGAACGCCACGCAGCACGGCTCCGTGAGCGCCGCCTGTTCCATCGCCAGCCCATCGGGCACGCGGTGCAGACACCGCGCCGGCACCCGCACGAACCGCGTCATCGCCCCGTCGACGCCATATCCAAAACCCTTTCGCGTCGGCTCCAAATTATAGAGCCCCTCGCGCGTGAGCGGGCTGTCCGGATCGATCACCGCCGCCGTCTCGCTCACCACGCGGTCGCCTTCTTTCCAGCCGCGCACCGCGCTGCCGATTTCCGCGATGCGCCCGCCGAACTCATGCCCGAGCACCACCGGATAGTTCACCTTCCAACTGTGCGACGCCGTCCACTGGTGGAGATCGCTGCCGCATACGCCGACCGCCTCGACGGCCAGCACGATATCGTCCGGCCCGGCGACCGGACGCGGGATTTCGCGCAGCTCGACGCTGTGAGTTTCGGAGGAGTAGTTAACGACAGCGGGGCTTTTCATGGGGAAATTTTTCTTACGCGCACGTCACCGTAACCATGCACGCGCTCGCAAATGATCCGGAGCGTGCCTTCGAGATCGCCGTCCGCCGTGCGAAACGCATCCGCATCCACCGCCAGCGGCGCGCCGATCACGACCAGCGGTGCCCCATACTCCGGCGTGCGCACCGCCTGCTCAAGCGTGAGTCCGCCCACCGCCTGCACCGGCACGTTCACCGCCGCCACGATCGCGCGCAGATCGTCCAGCGGACTCGGCATCCGCCGCCCCGCCGCCGCGATCCCCCGCCGTTCATCATAGCCGATATGGTGAATCACAAAATCGCAGCCGAGGTCCTCGATGATTTTCGCCCCCGCCACCATGTCGGGAAAACCCAGGTTATCTCCCATGATCTTCACGCCGAGGTCGCGCCCGGCTTTCACGACGCACTTCAACGTCTCTTCATGCGCGCGCCCCATCACTACCACATGCGTTGCCCCCGCCTTCGCCATCATCTCGGCCTCCAGATAGCCGCCGTCCATGATCTTTAAATCCGCCACGATCGGCACGCCTGGAAACCGCTCCCGCAGCGCCCGGACCCCGTGCGCGCCCTCGGCCAGGATAAACGGCGTCCCCGCCTCCAGCCAATCCACGCCCGCCCTTCGCGCCAGCGTCGCCGTAGCCAGCGCCTCATTCAGATCGGTGAGGTCCAACGAAATTTGCACGATGGGTAACATGCGCGAGCGGGGTGCCTCGACACTGCGCGGCCCGTTCCGTCGCCGTCAACGCCGCACACGAAATCCCGCGATTCTCTCCGTGATTTTTCACACCAACCCCTCTCGTCCGAGCCGCTTACACCCGCTACGTATCAGAGAACCTTGCACGCCGCGTCCCCACCTGCACGCTCCGCCCCGTTCTTTGGATTATACGCCTAAGACGACGCCGCTTCCTCGGCGTTTTCACGGGGGACCCAAATATCCGCTGCGCTCTCTCGCGGCGGACGGGGCGAACGGACGCAGGTAACTGCGCCCAAGGTGACTTCCTAGCACCAAGCCCGTCAGCTAACCTCGTCGGCCATGGGAAGGGTGATCCACTAGGGCCCGCTCACGCGGTGTCTCCACGGTCGCTCCACTACAACCGCACCGTCATGTCCACAGGGGAACACTCTGGGGACGACGGGGCTTTCGGAGTCCACCAACATGACCTCAACGGTCCTCTCAGTGTCAGGTATCGCAGGCGTGCTCGCACATCTGCTGCTCATCGTCGCCGCCCTCGTCCTCAAGGGCCTCGCGTTGCAAAATCGCTCCCTGCGTCAACGCCTCACCCTCGGCCTCCTCGCCGCGGGCTTGGCGCTCACCGCCGTCTTTCTCGCCGATGGCTGGACCGAGCGCGCCGCGCTGCTCGGCGCTGCCGCGATCTTCGCGCCGCTGCTCCTCGGCCTTGTCATCATCCGCGAGGATCAGGTGGGCGTGGTGATTAAAAAGTTCTCCAGCCGCAGTCTGCTCGCCGGCCGGTTCATCGCGCTCCACGGCGAGGCCGGTTACCAAGCCGACACGCTCCCGCCCGGCCTGCATTTCGGGAAATGGTCCTGGCAATACGGCATCGCGAAATCCCACGTCGTCGTCATCGCGCCCGGTGAGATCGGTCTCGTCGTGGCTGCCGCCGGCACGCCCATTCCCGCCCAACGCATTCTCGGCAAGGTTATCGACTGCGACAGTTTTCAGGACGCGCGCAAATTCCTCCTGGGCGGCGGCGAAAAGGGCCGCCAGCTCGGCCTCCTCACCGCCGGCACGTATCGCGTCAATCCCGCGCTCTTCCAGATCATCACCGCCGAAAATGCCGCTGACCACGGCATGGCGCCCGCACACCTCACCATTACGCAGATCAAGTCCGACATGGTCGGCATCGTCACCACGCTCGACGGTCGCCCCATCGAGGCCGGCGAGATCGCGGGCATGTTGATCCACGATCACGACAACTTCCAAAACGCCCAGTCGTTCGTCACCGACGGCGGTCGTCGCGGTCTCCAGGAGCAGGTGCTCCTCAGCGGCTCGTGGAATCTCAACCCGTGGTTCGCGCAGGTCGAACAGGTTCCGATGCTCAACATCCCCATCGGCTCCGTCGGCGTCGTCATCTCCTTCGTCGGTCTCGCCCACGAGGACGTCAGCGGCGCCGCCTTCAAACACGGCGACCTCGTCAACGTCGGCCACAAAGGCGTTTGGGTTTCGCCGCTCTTCCCCGGCAAACACCCCGTCAACACCCGCGTCATGCGCGTCGAGCTCGTGCCCACCACCAACATCGTTCTCAACTGGGCCAACCGCACCGAGGCGCACCACTTCGACGACAAGCTCAGCTCGATCACCGTGCGCTCGCGCGACGGCTTCGCCTTCAACCTCGACGTTTCCCAGATCATCCACGTCGGCGCCCTCGACGCCCCCAAGGTCATCTCGCGCCTGGGCTCGATGCAGAACCTCGTGGACCACGCGCTGCAGCCGATTGTCGGAAATTATTTCCGTAACTCCGCGCAGCACCACACGGTCCTCGATTTCCTCAACGCCCGCAGCGACCGCCAGGTCGAGGCCGCCGCGCACATCCGCGTCGCCCTCGCCGCCTACGATGTGCAGGCCATCGACACGCTCATCGGCGACATCACCCCGCCCGCCGAGCTCATGAAGACCCAGACCGACCGCAAAATCGCCGAGGAGGAAAAGAAAACCTACGAAACGCAGGAAGCCGCCCAACGCCAGCGCCAGGAACTCGTGAAGGCCACGGCGCTCGCCAACATCCAGCAGCAGATGGTCGACGCCGACCAAGGCGTGCGCATCGCCGAACTCCGCGCCCAGTCCGCGATCCGCTCCGCCAACGGTGAAGCCGAGTCCACCAAGCTCCGCGCCCTCGGCGACGCCGACGCCATCCGCGCCACGGGTAACGCCAAAGCCGAAGCCTACCGCGCCGGCGTCGAAGCTCTCGGCGCACGGAGTTACACCGTGATGCAGCTCATGCAGACCGTCGGCGAACGCGGCGTCCGCATCGTCCCCGACGTCTCCGTCACCGGCCAGGCCGGCAGCAACGGCCTCCTCGACTCCATGCTCGGCTTGCTCGTCCGCGAAAAAACCCACGACAAAGCCGCCTGAAGGTAGGGCGCGTTATCCCCAACGCGCCGCTCACGTTCGTCGTCTCCCCCGTGTCCTCCGAAAACTCGCGCCGCCGCGTCACCCGCGGCGGCGCGCCCGCGAAGGCGTCTTGATATTTTCTTAACGCTCCGCGGCCCGCGCTTAACTACCCGCGCCGCCCAACCGGTGGCATAGTCCCCCCATGACCACGCAAGACCTGCTCTTCTTCGGCGCCACGCTCGCCTTCTTCGCCCTCAGCGCCCTCTACGCCTCCGTCTGCGAAAAGCTCCGCTGAACCGAACCCGGGCGCCCTCTCTCGGTCCGGCTTACTGGCACCCCGTCTCCTTCACCGCCTCCTCCCATGGAAAATATCCTCATCGGCCTCACCGCTCTCGCTCTTCTCATCTACCTCCTCGTCGCCGTCCTCCGCCCCGAGAAATTCTAACCCGCGCCGTTCCATCCCGCCGCCCTCCGCCACCTTCGCCTCCCGCCTCGCCCATGAACTCGCCCAACGCCTGGTTCCAATTCGCCCTCTTTGTCGGCGCCCTTCTCCTGCTCACGAAGCCGTTGGGCCTCTACCTCGTCCGCGTGCTCGACCCCCGCGGCAAGACATCACTCGATCGCATCGTCGGTCCCGTCGAGCGCCTCACCTATCGCGTCTGCGGCATCGACCCGACCCGCGAACAAACCTGGCTCGGCTACACCCTCGCGCTCCTCGTGTTCAGCGCTGTCGGCCTCGTCTTCACCTACGTCATCCTCCGTTTCCAAGAACTCCTACCGATCAATCCGCAGGGCTTCCCCGGCCTCTCGCCCGCACTCGCCTTCAACACCGCCGCCAGCTTCGCCACCAACACCAACTGGCAGAGCTATGCCGGCGAATCGACCCTGTCCTATTTCTCCCAAATGGTCGGTCTTACGATTCACAATTTCACTTCGGCCGCCGCCGGCATCGCCATCGCCGCTGCCCTCGTCCGCGGCATCGCCCGCCAGAGCGCCCAGACCATTGGCAACTTCTGGGCCGACCTCGTCCGCGTCACCTACTACCTGCTCGCGCCCCTCTGCCTCGTTTTCGCGCTCGTCCTCGTGTCCCAGGGCATGATTCAAAACTTTCGGCCCTACACTGCCGCCAAGACCTACGAGCCCTACACCATCCAGGTCCCCAAGCTCGACGCCGCCGGCCAGCCCGTCCTCGCCGCCGACGACCAGACTCCCGTCCTCGTCGATCAATCCGTCGACACCCAAACCATCGCCCAGGGCCCGATGGCCTCGCAGGTCGCGATCAAAATGCTTGGCACGAACGGCGGCGGTTTCGTCAACGCCAACGCCGCGCATCCCTTCGAAAATCCCACGCCTCTCTCCAACTTTCTCCAGATGCTCTCGATCTTCGCGATCCCGAGCGCGCTCACCTACTGGCTCGGCCGCACGTTGAAAAACCAGCGCCACGGCTGGGCCGTCTGGAGCGCCATGTTCGCCCTCTTCGCCGCCGGCACCCTCGTCTGCTGGCGGGCCGAAGCCAGCGGTAATCCCCTCCACCAAAAACTCGGCGTGGCCACCGCCGACGGCAACATGGAGGGCAAGGAAGTCCGCTTTGGC
>JACMRG010000322.1 GCA_014376585.1 Opitutaceae bacterium
CGAGTTCGAGCCCGCGCTCTCCTTCCAGCGGCTGGCCACTCGTGAGCGCGAATCCCTGAATGGCGAACGCGCCCGCATTCACGCCACCGAGTTGGAGGTGCATTACGGCCTCATCCGTCAGCAGGAGACCATCGCCAAGCTCGCGGCGGAACGCTCGCTGCAAACCGCCGAGCTCAGGGCCAGGGAAGCCGAACTCGCCCGCGCCTCCACCCTGCGCCGCGTCCTTCTGTTTGGCGGCCTCGCCGCCGCGACCGCCCTCGCCACGATCATCGCCCTGCTCCGCTCACGCCTGACGACCGAGCGCCGGCTGCGCACCGAAACCCAGGCTGCTCGTGAACTCGCGGAGCAGGCCGACGCCCTCAAAACCCGCTTCATCGGCATCGCCTCCCACGATATCCGCGGCCCGCTCACCAATATTCTCCACCTCGTGGCTGATATCCAATCGGAGCGACCCGGCCCGCCTGATTCGCGCATCGAATCCGTCATCAGCGAAGCCCAGCGGGTCCTGAGCCTTGTCCAGGACCTCCTGGACACCGCCGCGCTTGAAACCGGTCGCCTGGATCTCAACCGAAAATTGATCGATTTCAGCGACACGGTGCGCAACGCCCTCGCGACCCAGCGCTGGCAGGCCGAGCTTAAGCGCCAGCAACTCACCTACCATGAGCCCCCACCCGGTCTCGCGCAGTTCTCCGGCGATTCCGACCGCCTTTCCCAAGTCGTCAGCAATCTCGCCAGCAACGCCATCAAGTTTACGCCCACGGGCAAAGCCATCACCGTGGATCTCAACCTTCACGGTGCGGTGCTGGTGCTGCGCGTGCGGGACGAGGGCCCGGGCCTTGCACCGGCCGATATCGAGAAACTCTTCCGACCCTTTAACCGGCTTTCAACGCAACCGACCGGCCGCGAAACGTCCCACGGCCTGGGTCTTTCCATCGCCCACGAGATCGTGCGTCTCCACGGCGGCACCATCCGGGTCGAGTCTAACCCGGGTCGGGGCTCCGTCTTCATCGTGGAGCTCCCGACCGCCTGAAGCGCGGTGCGGCCGCGCGCCGTTCGTTCACTTCAGCTCGCGGATCTTCAGACTGCGGAAATAGACCGCATTCCCGTGCTCTTGCAGCGCGATGTGTCCGCGCGACAACGTGGCGAACTTCTCCCAACCCTTCCCGTTGAACTTGCTCTCGGCGAGCGCGGCCTTGCCCTTTTCCGTGGCGAGATCTTGGTCCACCAATTTTTCGCCGTTCAGCCAGTGCTCAACATGCCAGCCGCGCACGACAATCTTGCCGGTATTCCACTCGCCCACCGGTTTGGTGACGTCCTTCGCCGGGGCTTTGCCGATATCGTAGAGCGAGCCCGCGAGATGGTTCGCCTTTTTGTTGTCCGATGCCTTCGCGTTATCGAGCACCTGATATTCCGGGCCCGTGCGGTAGGGAGCGGAATCACCAAAGCCGGAACGGTAGATCACGCCGCTGTTGCCCGCCTCGACGATCTTCCAATCGAACGAGAATTCGAAATCGCCAAACTCATCCTTCGTCACGAGATCGCCGCTCTTTGGCACCGTCATCACCAGCGCACCGTTTTCCACTTTCCAGCCCGCGTTGATCGCCTCGGTCTTATAACCGCGCCAGCCGTCGAGGGTTTTGCCGTCAAACAGGAGTTTCCAACCGGCGGATTCCTCCGCAGGAGTGAGCGTGTTCACCTCCGCCGCGAACAAAGGCGCGGCGAGGGCGAAAGCGAAGAGGGCGAGGATCGGGGTTTGGGTTTTCATGGGGAAATTTCAATTGGAGCGAAAGCTGACGTCGGCGGCTGTCAGTTTGATTCCGGCGGCGGCACGGGTCTCGTTGAGCTGCAACACGAGCGTGTTGGCGCCTGCCCGGGCGAGGGCCGTGAACTCCGTGCCGGGCCTGATCGGCACCCCGTTGAGCCACGCGTCTTTCACGCCACCCGTCAGGGTGAACTTTATCACGCCGCCGGTCGCCGACTCAAAGCGCGTCGCGGCATACAGCCCGCGCGTGTTCAGGAAATTGGGATAGGCCGTCGTGATTGTTTCGCCCGCCAGCAAGCCGCTCACCAGCGTCAGCGCCGGCACCCAGTCATCGAGCGTCGGATCGCCGCCCACCACTCGCTCCATGCGAACCTCCTGATTTTTGGAGGTGACGATATAGAGCCTCCACGCCCGCGCCACGCCGCCCTTGGCCGCATCGAAGTCGCCCGGCCGACCGAGCTGTGAGAGGAATTTCACGAGATCGAAACGTTCATCCGGGAGCAACCCGTCGATCAGCCCCGCCGGCATCAGCGAGCCCGCGCTGCTGCGCTTCGCGATATTTTTCACCGCGACGGGCACCTCAATATTCGCGGCGTTGCGCAGCGTGAGTTCGGTGTCCGTCTCCTTCGTAATCACGCCGCTCAATTCCTGCTGATCCTTCGTCGTGATGATCACGGAATGGTAGCCTTCCTTGATTTTCGCGCTGGGATAAAGCAGCGACTCGACGAGGTAGTCCGTCGGCGAACTCGCCCCGATGCTGGTGAGATCAGGACCGACTTTCCCTCCCGCGCCGCCGATTGCGTGACATGCGGCGCAAGCCAATTCCGTGCGCCGATAAATCCGTTCGCCGCGCACGGCGTCGCCGCTCGCGAGCGCCTGCCGCGCCAGGGTCTGCATTTCCGCCGGCGTGAGCTGGGCGTCGGACAACGTCAGTCCGGCCGCCTTGATCAGTGCCTGCACGAGCGGCTGGTTTTGACCGCCTTCACGAGCCGGGCGCAGGCCCGCTCGCGCCACCTCGGCGGGCAACTTCGCCTTTGGCAAATCGCCCGCGAG
>JACMRG010000323.1 GCA_014376585.1 Opitutaceae bacterium
ACGCCGCCCTCGCCGGCTTCCTCACGCTGGCCATCGCGATCATGCGCAAGCGCCGAACCTCGCCGTAGCCTCGGCAAAAAATAGGGCGCGGTCTCCGACTCGCCCTCCCCGCCCTCGCGCCCACCCACGCTCCGAAAATCCTCCTGCCTCCCACCGCGGCCGGCCTTACGCCTCACTAGGCAACTCCACCCAGAACGTCGCGCCCTCACCCGTGCGCGACTCGCACCCCACGCGACCGCCCATCGCCTCCGCGAGTCGTTTCGCCACGGCGAGCCCGAGCCCATGACTCGCCTCGCCACCCGTCGGCTTCGTGCTCGCCCGGCCAAATTTCTTGAACAACCCCGCCTGCTCCTCCGCCGCGATCCCCGGCCCCGCATCTTTTACCGCCAGACGCAGACGCCCGTCAGCGCGGCTCGCGCTCACCGCGATGCTAACTTCCGCGCCGTGCGGTGAAAACTTGAGCGCGTTCGTCACGAAATTATCCATCACCTGCGACAGTAGCGCTTCATCCGCCTGGGCGAAAATCTCTCCCCGCTCGCGCACCACACTCACGCGCTGCCCCTTCGCCTCCGCCCCTGCCGCGTGTCGCTCCCGCGCCGTCTCCGCCACCAGCGCCAAGTCCACGCGCACCCGCTTCACCTCCAGCGCGCCGCTCTCCGCCGCGTGCGCCCCGAGATACGCGTTCACCAAACCCAGCATTCGCCCGCTGAGGTCGTGAATCGCCTCGTGCGCCCGCACTCGCTTTTCCTCCTCCGCCATACGCCCCGCACGCAACTGCGCCGACAACCCGCGCACCGACGCCAGCGGCGCCCGCAAGTCGTGCGCCGCGATCGCCATGAACTCGTTCTTCTCCGCGTTCAGCCGCGCCAGCTCCGCATTCAATACTTTCACCTGCTCGCGTTGCCCAAACATCCGCCGCTCGCCCACCTCGCGATACCAACCGAGCACGCCCACCAGCACGCCCGTCGTCGGGAGCATCGACGCGATGAACGCCGCGTCGCGCTGCAACCTCCCCGTGACCGTCAGATAAAAAAATACCGTGGGCCCCACGGTGCTCGCCAATGCCATGGCCGCCAGCGGTCCAAACCGCATCGGGAGCGCGAAACTCGACACCAGCAACGGCACCAAAACATCGATCATGACATGCGTCGAAATCGAATCTCCCGGATAATAAAATCCGTAGTGCCACTTGTTCAACGCGAGCGCCCAACACACCAGCGTCGTCCCACCCGCAAACACCCAGTCCGCCCGTCGCACATGGCCCGGTCGCCACGTGGACCACAGCATCGTGAGCCACAACGGCGCCACGTAGAAAAACCGATGCTGCAGCGCGAGCCCGGTATACTCCGGCGACCGCCGCGCATTCATCGCCGCCTCCTGCGCGCCAATGCCGCACACCACCAGCAACCCGAGAATCATCAGCCACCGCGCGCGGTTGAGCCCCTGCTCCTGCCGCTCCTGGTTAAACCGCAGCTCCCACTCCGGATCTGCAAATCGCAGCCGCCGCTCCTGCCGCACGATCGCCTCATCCGCCACCGCCGCGCCATTTGATCCGTGTCTATCCGTGTTCATCCGTGGTTAAAAAAATCTGCCTCTCCGTGCCTCTGTGTCTCCGTGTCTCTGTGGTTCTGTGGTTCATCCGCTTTTTCCGTGTATTCCGCGTGTTCCGTGGGCCTCTCCGTCTGTCGTGTGATTCGTGTGTTTCGTGGGCCGGCTTCCGATCGTTCAACTCTCAGCCCTCAACTCTCAACGTTCCTTCCCTTCACTGCGCCCCGCGAAATTTCATCGCCGCCTCCGTCCGCGAACGCACGCGCCACTTCGTGTAGATCGACAGCAGGCTGTTCTTCGCCGTCGACAGCGCGATGCCGAGCTTCTGCGCCACCTCCTTGTTCGCCGCCCCGCCGGCGACCAACTCCAGCACCTCGCGCTCCCGCTCCGTCAAAATCGCCAGCTCCGCCGCACTCGCTCCTGCTGTCCCGTTCTTCGCCACCGGCGCCTGCCGCATCAGCGTGAGCACCCGCCGCGCGATTGCCGGCGTCATCGGCGCTCCGCCCGCCAGCGCATCGTCGATCGCCGCGATGATTTCTTCCTCGCCCACGCCCTTCAGCAGGTAGCCCACCGCGCCCGCGCGAATCGATTCGAGGATCGCGTCCTCGTTCGTCTGCGCCGTCAGCATGATGACCAGCAGCCCCGGAAATTTTTGGATCAGCTCCGCGACCAACGCCGAGCCCGCGCGCCCCGGCAGTCCGATGTCCAGCAGCACCACATGCGGCGCCACGCCTCCGCTCCACCGCAGCGCTTCCTCGGCCGAACCGGCCGTCGCCGCCACGCGGTGCCGCGCGCTCGCGCCAAAAACCGACTCCAGAAACAGCTGAAAATGCGGATCGTCGTCCACCAGCGCCACGGCGATGCGAGACTGATGGGGTGCGGGAGTTTCGGCCGTCCAGCTCGTCATGATTTCGCGGCCAGCATTCAGCGCTTCCGCACCGAGGCTAGATAAATGCGGCGGGGGCGGTCAAAAGTCCCGGGGCTTTTGTCCAGCTTACCGGGCGGGCGCGCGGTTCACCGTCACCGTGCCTGCACCGCGCGCCCTCTCTGCCTCGCTCTTCCTCCCATGACCACCCGCTTTTCGCTCACCCGCCCGCTCCTGCCGCTCCTCGTCGCCGCCGGCCTCGCGCTCCTCACGCTCCCCGCGCGCGCCCAGACCATCGTGCGGCCGGCGATGCTGATCACCTTTAATTCGTCCTACCAAGTCCTCAATTACACCGACGATTCAATCAATCCAGCGGTCGACCCCGCGCTCAACTTTGAAACCGCACCCACAGCCCGACGACATGAAGCTCCCTAATTTCCGACTCCGCTCAATCGCTTCGCGCATCCTCCACCGGGGTCTGATCCCGTTGCTCGGGATGGTCTGCTCGGTGACGGCGTCCGCCCAGATACTGGTAAGATCCTCCAACTTGCCCGAAGAGGCGGGCAGCGCTGTTTTGGTCGGCGGCGGCGGGTTGTGGTCCACCGGATTCACTACGGACAATTCGGCAGCGGGTTGGACCTTGAGCGGCGTTACCTTGTCGTTCGCCAACGCGCCCATGCCTAACGGGAATTTCTTCGCTGCCATCTACTCCGACAACGCATCGCGCCCAGGCTCGTTGCTCGCGACTCTGAGCGGGAATTCGAATCCGAGCGCGACTTACTTCGCCTACACGTCAGCAGGACTGTCGCTCGCCCCGAATACCACCTACCACCTCGTCACCGGCGTTTCCACCGGTTTCAGCCTCTTCAGTTGGAACTATGCCGGTCCCAACCAAAGCGGATGGTCAATCGCGGACACCGGCTATGGCTCCATCGATCAGGCGGTTAGTTGGTCGCAAAGCGGTTTACCCGGCACTTTTTCGGTGGCCGCAACCGCTACAGCCATCCCCGAGCCCTCGACCTACGCCGTGCTGGTCGGCGTCAGCGCGCTCGGCTTCGCGGCGTGGCGCCGGCGGCGGGTGCGGGCGCGGGGCCCCTCTTCCTGATTGCGAATCGCAGTGACGTTTGTCTGCGGGCTCTCTTCGACGGGCCCCCGCTTTTCTCAGCCCGCCCACCCGCGCCTGCAGGATCACGTTCTACGCTACCATCCCGACGACCAGAACCGCCTCCGTCGTCAGCTTCGGCTCTGCGTATCTACCGCACCCGCGCGCCGGCTCGTCCGCACCGCCCTCAAATCCGCCCCGCTCCAAGCCCGCGACTCCGTTTACCCGACCTAAGGCCCGTCTGCCCGGCCGGTAATGGCGCGAAACCGCGCACGGTCCCGCGCTGCGCCCATCCCGCAGGACCACATCCCCCCTCGCCGGCGGCCCAGAAATTCCCGCTTCTCCGGTTGCCATCCCGGCTAAATCACCGGACACCTCTCCTTTGCCATGGCCCACTCCCCGAGTTCCTCCGCCGCAGTCGAAGAGAAATTTTCCCTGCCGCTCTTCCTCTTCACCGTCGTCGCCTCCCTCGCCGGCCTGATCGGGCTGGTCTGGCTCCTCGCCCCCGACTCCGTCTGGCGGGCGCAGATCGCGATGCCCGTCCTCCCTTTCATCGCGGTGTTTCTCGCGACGCATCTCGTCACGTGTTTCTTCGAATACGGGTTCCACCGCTACGTCCTCCACAAGCCGGTCGTCCCCATGCTCAGCCGTTTCTACAAACAGCACACGCTCCACCACTCGCTCACCCGCATCGGCAAACGCACCACGGGGGCCGGCCGCGTCGTGCCTTTCATCGAGAACGTGTATCCCGTGACCACCCCCGAGCAGGGCGAGGCGTCTTTCTTCCCGTGGTATACGCTCGCCGTGTTCTCCCTCGCGCTCGCGCCCCTCTTCACGCTCCTGCAATGGCTCGTGCCCACCTGGCCGTGGTTCTTCGGCGGCTTCTCCGCCATCGCCTTTGCCCTCGCCCTTTACGAGATCTTCCACGCCATCGAGCACTGGTCATTCGAACGCTGGTCCCCGCTCATTGAGAACCGCCAGTTCGGCTGGCTCTGGCGCAAGGTTTACAGCTTCCACCTCCGCCATCACGCCGTGATCGATTGCAACGAAGGCATCTCCGGCTTCTTCACCCTTCCGGTTTTCGACTGGGTCTTCGGCACCTTCATTCTGCCCAAGACGCTTTTCGCCCACGGTTCCGAGTGGCAACCTTCCGAGTTTAAGAGCCCGCGCCCCTACGCCTTCATCCGGTGGTGCGACGCCACGACCAATGCCATCGTGAAAAAACGCCGCTCCCGTTCCCGCACGCCCGGCGAACCCGTGGCCGTGACGCCCGCCGAAGCCGAGACCGCCGCTGGCGCCACCTCCCGCTTCACCGCGAGCTAAAGCCCGCTCACTTGCCTCTTACGGCCCGATGTTTCCCATCGGGCTTTTTTGTGTCCGCGCCACGAGTATGGGTCGCGCGGGCGCAGGGCACCCTCTCCCGCCATTTCAAAAAAAGAAGGGCGTCCCCCAAGGACGCCCACACTCCGAAGAACCGTCTCATACCAACCGGTAATCAAATCCAGATTTTTCCCGGTAGCGTCGGGATCTCGGGCCCGACGGGTTTGCCCGACGGCTTTCCCCCGCGACCGGGCCCGGAGGTCGCGGTTCTACCTCACTTCATCCAAAGTCTAAAAATTAAATGACGTTGGATAATTCGCTCAGTGCTTCTGCGCGGCCTTGGGCTGCGCCGCGCGCGGTGCCAGCGAGCCGGTCACCATGATTTTCTCCAGCTTCGCCGGAGCACCCGCCGGCTCCGCCAGCGAACCCGTGACCATGAATTTCTCCAACTTGGCCGGTGTGGCGGCCGGCTCCGCGAGGGAACCCGTCACCATGAATTTTTCCAGCTTTGCCGGCGCGGCAGCCGGCTCGGCGAGCGAGCCCGTGACCATGATTTTTTCGAGCTTGGAGGGTTCATCAGCGGCCCAGGCCGCGGGGAGGGCGATCAACGCCACGAGTGCGATCAGTTTGTTTTTCATAGGGAAATGGATTTCGCGCGGCGCCCGCGGCTCAGTGAAACGTGATGTATTGGATGCTCCGCCGGTTCGCATAGCGGTCGAAAGGCACGAGCTCCACGGCGTTCTGCGGCTCCAGCACCATCCAGCCGCGGTCGGTCAGAAACAGGCCCACCGCGTGCCGCTCGCGCGTAATGGGCACCCCGGAAAACGCCTTCGCCTGAAACACCACGACCTGCGCCGCCGCCGGCTCCGCCGACCGGCCCACGATGCCCGCGAGCCCCACCATCTGCCGCAGAAACATTCCGTAGTTGTCGCAATCGGAGCCCTCCGCCTCGCGCGAAGCCACGTCCTGCACCGTCCCGACCGCCACGCGATATGAAGGCAGGAATTTCTTCTCCAGCCATTCGTAGTTGATGACCGCGTAGTGATCGTCGAGGAGCGGTCCGAGAAACGCGCCCGCGGGCAACAGCTTCTGCGCGGAGAGCAACAGCTCCTCCGCCTTGATCGTTTGCACTGTCACCAACGCCGGCGGCATCGCAAACTGCGATGAAACGTGCCCTTTGGCCCATAGCCCGGCCGCAGTCGTCGCCACGACCACGAGACCGACCGCCAAGCGCGCGCGTTGAATGAACACACATCGACGGTGAAACCGACTTTTGCTCTGTCAACGGGTCTGCGACGAACGGCGGGGGAAATTTCCGGGGGGGGCATTTCCTTTAAAATTTCCCAGTCGGATTTACCGCACCGCGGCGATGACAGGTAAAACATGAGCGACCACGACCTCCTCCAGCGTTACGTCCGCGATGGGTCGCAAGCCGCCTTCGCCGAGCTCGTGACTCGACATCTCAACCTCGTTTACTCCGCCGCCCGCCGGCAGGTAAGCCCGCTCCAACCCGCCCGACGAGGTCGCCCAGTCGGTTTTCTTGGACTTGGCCCAAGACGCCGCCCGCATCCAACCGGGCACCCCGTTGGTAGCATGGCTGCACCTCGTCACCCGCCGCACCGCCATCGACGCGATTCGCCGGGAATCCCGCCGCCGCCCACGCAAACAGGCCGCCTCGGAAATAGCCGCCATGAAACCTCCCTCCGCCGATTGGTCGCGTATCGAGCCGTTGCTCGACGAAGCGCTGCAGACGCTCGACGAACCCGAACGTTGTGCGCTGCTGCTGCGCTATTTTTAAAATAAAAGCCTGCGCGAGGTCGGCGAAACTTTCGGCACCTCTGATGACGCCGCTCAGAAACGCATCAGCCGAGCCTTGGAGCGGCTCCGCACCCGTTTTGCCCGCGCCGGCGTCACCCTCACCTCGGCCGGCCTGATCGCTGATCTCGCCGCCCACGCCATCGTAACCACTCCCTCCGCACTCGGCGCGGCGATCTCCGCTGCAACCGTGGCCTCTGGCACCCTGCTCGGTTCTTCCGTCGCTTGCGCTGCACACACTTTGATCCTGACCCAGACGCAAAAATTCTCGCTGTCGCCCTCGCGGCCACGCTGGCGGGCGGCGTCATTTATCAGACGCTCACCGTGCGGCGGCAGCACGCCGAGCTTTCAGCCGCACACGATCGTTTCGGCCGCTCGTCCGCGGACCTCGTCAAGTTGCAACGCACGACGGAAGCAGCCCGTCGCCGTGCGCTGACGCTCCAATCGGAACTAGCCCGAATCGGCCCGACCAAGCCCGATGCCGACCCCACGATGGCAGCGGAGATCGCCGCGTGGTTGGCGCGCGTGGAAAAACTCAAAGATCTCTTCACCCAACATTCCACGGCAGCCACTCCGGAAATGAGTTTGCCGATTGAAAAAGACTGGTTCGATGCGGCTCGCGACGCCGACTTCACCACCGACGAGACGACCCGCAAAAGCCTCGCGGGATTACGCGACCGGGCGAAAAGCAAACTCGTCGAGCCGTTGAAAAAGGCATTGGTCCAGTAGGTGGACGCCCACCATGGCACCCTGCCCGCAGACTCGGCCAGCCTCGCGCCATTCATAGAATCATCGGTCACCCCAGCGATGCTGGCCCGCTACGAAATGTTGCGTCACGGCAGACCGATCTCCGTCCCTTTCGCCGACTGGCTCCTCGCCGAACGCGCACCCTTGGACGAGGAATTTGATACCCGCGTTTTCGTCTCCATCAATAGTCGGGGCACGTCAGAATTCACCGACGTCAGCCAGCCCGAGCTGCAAAAAGCCCCCCGCACTTTTATGTCCGCCCACTCCGACCAACCTCCGGCCAGCTCCGAACAACTCCTGCCCTATTTCCAAAACGCCCTCAGTCCGCTGGCGACCGCCGCTTTTCTCAAAAAATATCCGGCCGGGCTTTCATCGTCCGAATTTAAGGAACTTCTAACCCCGCGCTGACGCGCACCGTCTTCCATCCCCATGACGCCGGCTAGAAAATCTTCGCTCTCACTCTCCTCGTCGCTGGCGTGCTGGCCAATGGCGGTGCGCTCGCGCTCCTCCTCTCCCAGCGCAACGCTTTGGCTACCCAACACCGCGCCGCCGACGCTCTGTAAATACGACTACGTCAGGCTCGATCGCTCCTCGCCGAAGCCGAGCAAAGCGAAGTTACCGTTACGGAAAATCTTTCCGTCCTGCGCCTCCGGCAAGCCGCTGCAGAGACCAGCCCGGCGGCCCGGCTCGGTGCCTGCATTCAAGAGCTGAAAAGATTGTTGAAAGAAGTCCCCGACGAGAAAATTCCCGAACTCGCCCTGCTAGCGCCCCGCGACTGGATCGAAGTCGCCCGCGCCCTTTTGCAGGGCCCCGACGGCGCTATCGATAAGATCCCGCTTTTTGCGCTGATGCGCACCTATGCCTCCGGCCACGACATTCACAATCCGGTCTACGCCGCCCTTGCAGATCTGCGCGTCAAAGCCCGACAGAAATTCGCCCCCGCGCTGCAAGCCGCTCTCCGTCGCTTTCTCGCGACGGCCCACGGCGAGTTGCCCGCAGACATCATGCAACTCACGCCCTTCCTCGAGCCTCCCTCCGGCCGGACCATGCTCGCGCGATACGAGATGAAGCGCACCGGGAAAGCCGGGGCGGACGATGAAAAGACCGTAGCGTAAAAATCGTCCACGAGCCCACCCCACGACCACTTGCTGTCCGCCAGCTTGGAGTCTGCATCTATCGATGCCGCGTCGCGGCCAGAACTCCCGCAACCCATCGAGGCATTGGGCGACACTCTGCAAGAAGCGGATAAAATCTTAAATATCGGCCCGATTTTGAAACGCGCTTTCGGCGACGAAGAGACGTTTAAGCGCACGATGAATCGAGGCGTGGATCTCTTCCCTCAGGCCCACACCGGCCGACTGCCCGCCGATCTCTATGAACTCAGCCCCTATCCCGACCACTTCGGTCCAGACAAATTTGCCCAAGAATTGCGGCCCGCACTCGCCGCGTTGGCCTACGCCGCCGCCCACGATGGCAAGTTAACTTCCGACGCTGCGCGCCTCCGACCCTACATGGAAGAATCGGCGAGCATCGAAACTACCCTTCGCGCCATAAAAATCGGCCCCGACAGTCGTTCCATAGACATCAAGGCCGGCAAAAACTGACCACCTCACGCGTCCCGTAGCCTGCGCGCCCGCCCTCACGATTTCTTCTGCAACGCCGGGGCGTGGTCCTGCAACTTCCGCACCTTCGGCGCGATCACGAACTGGCAATAACCAGCACCGGGATTTTTCGCGAAATAGTCCTGATGATATTTTTCCGCGGGCCAGAATTTTACGAGCGGCACGATCTCGGTCGTGATCGGGTCACGAAACGTCTTCTGCGCTTCCAGGAGTGAATTTTGCGCCGCCACTTTCTGCGCGAGATCCGCGTAGAGGATGATCGAGCGGTATTGCGGCCCGTGGTCGTTGCCCTGCCCGCCCACCTGCGAGGGATTGTGCACCTGCCAGAAATAATCGACCAGGGCGGTGAGGCTCACCACCGCGGGATCATAGTCGATTTTCACCACCTCGGCATGCCCGGTCGTGTGGTTGCAGATGTCCTCGTAAGTCGGATTCGGCTCCTTGCCTCCGGAGTATCCGCAGGTGACGGCCTTCACGCCGGGCAGCAGTTTGTAGGTCGCATCGGTGCACCAGAAGCAGCCGCCGCCGAGCACGATGGATTCAGTTTTGGAAGCAGCGGCGGCGTAGGTCATGGGAGTGAGGACGAGGGAGAGCAGTGCGATTAACACAGACGACAGTTTCATGCGGGTGAGAACCACGTTGCGTGAAACTATTCCCGGCGCAAGTGCCCGGCCCCACCCGCCCGCCTCCCCGAAAAATCAGGCCGCGCCCGACGCGAGCGGCAGCAGCAGCGTCGCCCGCGCGGCGAAACTGTCCTCCGTGAGCAAGAAGCGGTGCCGCCCGGGGTAATGCCGATCAAGCGCGGCCCGCACATCCGTCACGTCACCGGGCATCGCAAATGGTCGGGCCTCTCGGTTGAGGCCGACTCGGCCCGAATTAGCCACCTCGAGCAGGACCTGCCCGTCATCCGTGCGTTGCACCGTGATGACGATCTCCAGCGGCCGGGCCGGCGTGCCCCCGCCTTCTTTGAGGACGAGTTCGGCCAGTGGAAGTAACAGGACGGGGGGCAACGGCTCGTTCAGCAGCGACTCATCCACATCGAACCGCACGCGCAGAGCTTCCGGCCGGCGGAAGCCTTCGATGCCGAGATAAGCTTTGAGCAGGGCAATCTCATCGCCGATCAAGGTGGGCCGCCCCTCATCCGACTGACGGAGCGTCGCCCGATAATAGTCGGCCAGCAATTCCGTCATCTCGCGGGCGTTGCCGTTCGTCTCGCGGCTGATCGTCGCGAGCGATTTCGCCAAAAACGCCGGGTTGAGCTGGTAGCGCAGCAATTCGAAACGGTGCCGCTCGTCCGCCACGGCCGCCACGAAAGCCTGCTCCCGCGAGCGCAGCAGCGCGCAGATGAGCAAGTAGCCCAGACTCCAGATAATGTAGAGCGCCGTGCGGAAAACGTAGAGCACGAGCCCCGCCACTTCCGACTCCTGGCGAATATCCAGGATGCGGTTGAGCGGAAGTGAGACGCACGCATCGAGGGCGCTCGCCAACGCCGCCGCCGCCAGCGTCATCAGCACCGCCATCGAAAACGGCCGGCGCTCCGGCTGCGCCCAAAGATAGAACCCGCGCATTCCCGTCGTGAGTAAAATGGCGAGCGGGAGCTGGTAGGCCGTGAACAACAGCGCCGCGTGCAGCGAACCATACACGGCCTGCTTGAGCGGCATGCTCAGCACCGCGAAACCGATCCAGCCCGCCAACTGGATCTGCCAAAAAAGCGGCAGCCGCTTCCAGGGAGAAATCGAGGGCGGCGGAGAGATCGTGGGCATAGCGGAGAGCGGACAGGTCAGGTTGCAACAAGTTGCCCCGCGCGGAAGCCAAAAACTCCGGCGCTGCTCCCCCCCAGCGTCACCTCCTCGGCCACGGGCGAACCGCCCGCCGGCGGCGCCACCCCGCGAGGCCGAGCGCGGCTACGCCGGAGAGCGCCGCATACGTGCTCGGCTCGGGGATCGCGCTGGCGGTGAGCTCGAGGTTATTGCCGATGAGCGCGAGGTTGTAGGGGTAGCCGGAAATCGTGGACCCCAGCGTGAAGCTCGTCGCGCTGTAGTTGGTTGAGTTCACGGCCGAGGTGTAGTTGGTAAACGAGTAGGTGGCCGCCGTGAAGCCGCCCGAGTTGGCGAAGTTCAGCGTAACGAGCCCGCTCGCCGGGCCGGTCAGCCTACCACCCGCAATCGCGATCTGGTCCCTCGTGACTCCGAGCTGAAAATCAAAAATCGAACCGCCCATCAGCGGGAGGCCCGCGTTAAACGTGAGGGTGCCCACGGAGTCGCCGGGCGAGAGATGGGCGCCGCTCGCAAACGTCGCGAGACCGGCAAACGTCCCACGGCCACCGAAGGACGCACCGCTGGCGACCGCGACGGCGGAGCTGGCGAGCGCGCCGTCCGCCAAAAGTTTGCCGACGGTCACCGTGGTGGCGCCCGAGTAGGTGTGGGCGCCCGCGAGCGTGAAGGTGCCGGAGCCCGCCTTGATGAGCCCGCCGGTGCCGGTGATCGCACCGGCATACGAGGAGGTCAGATTGTTCGCGGCATGGCCCACGGTGAGGGTGTTCGCCCCCAGCGCGACGGTGCCACCGGTGCCGTTGAGCGCCCCGAAAGTCTGGCTCGCACCGACGCCGAGCGTAACCCCCGGGCAAAGATTCACCGTGGCGAGAACACCCAGCGCGGTGGTTTGGTTGGACTTGAGACGGCCGGCGTTGAGGGTGATGGTGGTGCCCGTGACAAGGCTGGTGGCGGCCGTGGCGGGCGTGAGCGTGCCCGCACCGTTTTTCGTGATCGTGCGCGCCGTGCCACTGTCATTGAGCGCACCGAGGGTGGTCACGCCGACCGCGGTGCCATTGGTGGTGTTGAGCGTGAAGAACGCGTCGCCGGTAAAGGTGGTCGCGCCGAAGGTGAGCGAACGCGTGTTGTTGGAGCTGAAGTTGGTGCCGTGCGCGACGGTCAGCGTCTGTGCCCCGATGGACAGGGTGCCGAGCGTCTGCGTGAACGCGGCGCCGTTGCTGGTGCGGCTCGGGCTGATCGTGGCGCTGCCCGCCAGCGTGGGGTTAAGGTCAAAATTAGTCCCGGTGTTGTTGGCCAACTCCACGGTTCCGCCCCCGACCGTGAGAGCGCTGCCGCCGGTGCCGAGCGCGCCCGCCTTGGTCGCGCGGAGGGTGCCGGCGGAGACCGACACGCCACCGGTGAACGTGTTGGTGCCGGAGAGCGCCCATTTTCCCGCTCCCGTCTTGACGACCGAGGTTTTGCCGGAGGCGGGATCTCCGACAACCGCCGCCAGGATGTTCGCACCGATGCTCGTGCCGGTGAGGGTCAGCGTGCGGTTGCCCGAACCGGATAGGGCGAGGGCGCCGGTGCTCGTGAAAGCGAGGGGCGCATTGGACGTTGCCGACGCTTCAATCGTTCCGCCATTGCCGGTGACGGTGAACAGCCGGTCGGAGCTGGTGGCGGAGCCCGTGTATTTCGGCGTGCCGCCGTCGAGCACCAGATTGCCCGCGCTGTTGTCAGACTGACCGACACTACTGGTATTACCGCCGTCGCCCAAACTGGAAACCGCCACCGCGCCACCGGATAGGGTCGTGATGCCCGTGTAGGTGCTGGCTCCGGTGAGCGTGAGCGTGCCACCGCCCGTCTTGGTGAGTGCGCCGGAAATCGCGGACCAAGCATAGTCGCTGATCGCCGCGGCGAACGTGAGGTCGTCGGTGTGGTTGAAGATGATCTTGCCGGCGTTGCCGACGGCCTTGGCCACCAGGGTGCCGGCGAGGCCGCCGGTGCCGATGTTGAGCGTGCCCCCGCGCGCAACGGTGACTTCGCCCGTCGATACGGTGACCTTGCCGCCCTCCGCAATGGTGAGGGTGCCGAGATTGTAGGCCGTGGGGTCGTAGTAAGTGCTGATGCCGAAGCTGCCCGTGATATTCCAATGCGAGCCGGCACCCGTAATCATCGTCTGACCGACGATATCACCGGCGCCGTTGGGGCTGCCGAAAGCAATGGCTCCGGTGCCGGTGTTGGCGACGGCACCCGCGCTGACCACAAAGGTGCCGTCGCCAAAATTACCCACGGTGAGTTGGTCGGTGACATTGAGCTTCGAACCGCTGCCCGTGATCGTTAGCGTGGTGCCCTGGCCGCGATTTTGGTAACCGGGTGTCATCGAGGCCGCGTCGTAACGACCTCCAATGCCGACGGTGACCGTGCTTCCGCCGTAGAATCCGAGATAGTCACGATGGGCATCGGTCGTCGTGAGCCGAGAGCCCGCCCCCGCGACGAGCACGGTGCCGGGATCCCCGGATAGAATTCCGGAGGTGAGGCTGACGAATGTGGCCGTGGCCCCATTTTGGATATTGAGCGTGCCCGCCCCCAAATAACCCACATCGACGTAGCCTGAATCCGTCCAGGTGCTGCCGCTTCCCTTCAGCGTCACCGTGCCGACGCCAATGATCACACCAGGGTAATAGGAATTGGCGGGATTGAAGCCGGTGGAAGTGGCGTGCACAGCCCCGCTGCTGACCGTCAAAGTAGCCCCGCCCGACAGGGTGAGGCCGCCCCTGCTGTTCAACTGCGAACCTGCTCCGCCGAGCGTCGCCGTCCCATTTGCTCCAATCGATGTGTCGCCCGTCGCGGTGACAGCACCGCCGGAGTTAATCGTGAGCGTGGCCGCGCCAGAGCCACCGACGGCGAGACCGACGGTGTCCCAGCGCCCCCCGTTTTGCACGGTGGCGCTCGCAATATTGTCGCTAAAACAGGCGGCGAGCGCGGTGCCGCCGGTCGTGGCCGTCGCAGAGTCGTCCACTCTCAGACTGCCGGTGTAAATCGAAAGACCGGCGGGATTGTTCCAAGTCGGGCCGGCACCGATAACGACCACGGAACTGCCGTAATCGACATAGGACTGGGCCTGGCTGGCGGTCGCGGACGTCAACCCACCTCCCGCGCCGACGGTTATCGCGCTGCCCGCGCCCCGCACCCCGAGGCTGCCGCTGCTCGTCCAGCTGGATCCGATACACAGCACCGAAAACTGGCTGTTGAGGTTGACCGTGAGACCGCCGCTGGAGCCACTTCCGCCCTGCACGACCAGAGATCCTCCCGTCGATCCGTCCCCCAACGTAACCGAGGCGGCAGCGGCCGCGGTCGGCCCGGAGGGAGCAGACCAGTTCGCACCGTCAAACCAACTGCCGCTTCCCGGAGGCGCGACCCAATACACCGCCGTTTGCGCGGACCTGCGCAGCGCGCAACCCAAGGCGGATGCGCTCACCATCACGTGGCGCCGAAGCATTGATTTTTTTGGCCGAAAAGCTAAGGGGAGCATGAGCGCAGGAGTGGCGAGGTAGGCAAAACGCGCGCTCGTCGTCGCACCGCAATCAACCTGCCCGAAGAATTCAAAACACTTGTGACCAGCGCCCGGGACTTTGTGACCAGCGCGCGGTCGAGACGCTTTCGCACCGCGAAATCATACCGACCGACCCGCGACGGAAAGCGCCTCACGCCACGCGCCGACGCAGCGATAGCTCGCGAGCGCGGGGTCCGTCACCCCGTCGAGATGAAGTAAGGAAGTCGCTTCACTCGCGCGGTCCAGCCGGCGGACGTGCGTGGCGTTGACGATCATCTGGCGGTGCACGCGCACAAAATGCCGGGGCGGTAAAATATCTTCCCATGCCTCCATCGTGCGGCGGACCAAGAGGCGCTCGCCCGCGTCGCCCACGGCGATCTCGCTGTAATTTTCACTGGAGGCGACGAATCGGATGTCGGCGAGACGCACCAAGGGCTCGCTGCCGGCGCCGGGCTTGATGAGCACGCGGTCGTCGATCAGCAGCGCACGGCCGGATGGAAACGGCGGGGTGGTCGCCGAGGAGCCGAGTCGCGGGAGCTTATGGGCGAGGCGCACGGGAGCGACGGGCTTTACGAGATCGTCGAGGGCGTTGACCTCGAAGGCGCGCAACGCGTGCTCGTCGTAAGCCGAGACAAAGATGATGCGCGATCCGGGCCGCACGTGGGGCAAGAGATCGAAGCCGCTGCCACCGCGAAGCTGCACATCAAGGAAGACGAGATCGTAGTCGTGGCGCGCAAGCCGCGCGCGGGCCTCGGCCACCGTGCCGACCTCGCCGACAATCGCGACGGAGGGATGCTCCGCGAGGAGCGCGCGCAGGATATCACACGCGGGCGGTTCGTCGTCGATGATGAGTGCGGAAGACATGGATAACGTGGGGTGCGTCACGGTTAATCTAGTTTTTCTTCAACCCGAGCCGCAACCGCACGATCACCCACCCCTCTGGCGTTTCGACATTCAGTTCGTGGGCATCGGCAAACGCACGGTTCAAGCGCGTGCGGAGATTTTCCATGCCGATGCCGGTCGAGGCCGTGGCGCGCGGATCGGACGACGCCAGCCACGTGCCCGGGTTGGCGACCTCGATGGTGACGGCGCCATCGTCGGCGCGTTGCGTGGCAAGGCGGAACGAACGCACATCGGGGCTGGTGGCGCTGCCGTGTTTGATCGCGTTGTCCACGACCGGCAGAAGCAGAAACGCCGGTAGGCGCAGATCACCGACCGCGGGATCGAGGGCGAATTCATCACAAGACGCTCGCGGCAACGGGCCTGCTCGATGTCGAGGTAGGTGCGGAGCATCGCGCATTCCTCGGCGAGGGAGCGCCACTGGTGTCGGGTGCGCGTGAGCGTGCCGCGGCAAAACTCGGAGAGGCGGCGGACGAGTTCACCCGCGGGCTTCGAGTGCGGATAGACGAGGCCGTAGATGGAATTGAGGGCGTTGAAGAGAAAGTGCGGGTTGAGCTGGTAGCGCAGCATCTCGAGCTGCGCTTTCTCCCCGGCGATCTGCGCGGCGATTTTTTCGTCGAGCTCAAGGCGGCGCAATCGCTCCAGCTCGGCCCGCGCAAAGGCGCCGACGCGATGCGTTCGACGCGCCAGCCGCCCCCGCCATCCCGCCGCAGGCGGGAAAACTGCGGAGAAGGCTCACGGCGGTAGAACCACGCGCCGCCATCCGCCGCCGGCGCGATGATGTCGGGCCCACGGTCGGCGGTAAAGTCCAGCGCCGGAAACCGCGTCTCCGGCACAAAGCGGTCCGCCGCGGGATCGCAACGAGCAACCCGTGTGCGCTCGCAGCGAGCAGGTCGGAACCGAGGGTGAAGACGCGCAAATTATCACGACGCAGCGCGGTGGGCACGCCGTGATCGGGACCGTAACGCCGGGCGGGCGCGGTGTCGCTGACGCCGCGGCGAAAATCGATGCGCCAGATTTCCCCGGTGCGCGTGGTCACCCACACGAGCCCGTCGTCGGGCTCGAGGATGTCATCCATCCCGGAAGGCAGCGTGGCCAGTTGACCGTCCGGTTGCCAGCGCCCGCCCGCATCTCGGCTGAAAAAACCCAGCGCGCGCGCGGACGATGCAAGCACCCGGCCCGGCGCGCGGCGCAGCTCGGCGAGAACATAGAGGTAGGGGCCGGCGAGCGCGCGATCTTCGCCCGCGCGAGTCCCATCGTGGAGACCGAGCGCGGAGACGAGCACGCCGTCGCCCTGGCGGATCACGTGGTGGCTGCCGGTGCGGAATCCGCTAACAACGAAAAATTGTCCATCGGCATCCACGCGCCACGCAAGCCCTCGCCGTGCGTGACACAGAGGCGGTCGCCGACGCGCGCGAACTGGCGCGCCTCGCCGTGCGCGGCAAAGGGGGAGTCAAGTTGCACGCGCACGACGCCCGTGGGCGTCGCGAGCCACACCCCACCCTCGCGGTCCACGCAGAGGCCGTTGACGCGATTGCCCGGCAGGCCTTGGCGGCGATCAACGCGGCGATCAAATTTGCCATCACGGTCAAACACGACGAGCCCGCTGCGCGTCGTGCCATAAACCGAGCGTCCATCGGCGAGAAACACCGCGCACGTGGGCTGCTCATCGCGGAACATGCTCTCGACGTCCTCCTCGAGCGCGACGGGCGCATGGCCCGACCCCGCCCAGCGGATCGGGCCGCGCGTGGAGAACAGCCGCCAGCCGCCGTGCGGATCGGGCTGCGCGGCGAAGGCGTTAATGCGCGCGTCGGGCTCGGCCGGCAGCAGCCGCCCCTCGTCGATGCGGCGGGGGCCGCGCGTGAGTTCCTCAACGTGCAATGCGCGGTCCATCCACCAGAGTTGGCCGGCGCGGAGTTTGGCGGGGATGATGCGCAGCTCGCCGGTCAGAGAAAATTGCGCGAGGGCATCCGGCACGCGGAGGACGACGCCCTCGGACGTGGTGGCGGCGCGGTTGAGACTGCCGAGCCGGCTGGCGGCGTTGGTGGCGTCCGCCGTGCCGTCATCGCCCCCATCGGCGGCGGGCCCAGCCGTGCGGAGGTTGTTGCCGAGTGCGGCGAGCACGCGCGCGGTCTGATCAACCGCCTGTAACTCCAGGGTCGTAGTCGGGACGAGCGTCGCGACCTCGCCCACTCCGTCCACCCAGATCGTGCCCGCCGGATCGATCACGAGGGCCCGCGCCGCGCCGCCGTGCGGCAACGGAATCAACCGCCACGCCGTGCCGTCGAATTCGAGCATGCCGAGATTGTTGGTCGCGTAGATGTAGCCGGTCGTCCGGTGCTGCTCGACACGCCAGTTGACCGGCGACGCGCCGTAATCTTCCGAACGCCACGCGTGCAGAAACGGCGAGCCCGTCGTGCGCGGACTCTCGGCGGCTTTCAGCGGAAGAAGCGCAACCCACAAGACGAGCACCCCCCCCCCCCCCCCCCCCCCGGGGCGGGGAACCCCGGCGCGACGGGGGGGGGGACC
>JACMRG010000324.1 GCA_014376585.1 Opitutaceae bacterium
CGTGGGCTGGGGGCGGCGGGGCTCACGCTGGGGGGGCTCGCGGTGGGCTTCGTTTTGGGGGCGCCGGGCGCGGTGCTGCACCCGCAGGCGTTTTGGAACGGGGTGCAGCACCTGACGGCGCAATATGCCGGACTGCATCCGCCGCACAGTCACGTGGAAGGCGGGCCCGTGGCGGATATGCTCGGGCGATATTTTTGGTCCACGTTGGGGACGCCGGCATTGTTGGCGGGCGTGGTGGGCACGGGGTGGATGCTGAGGCGGCGGGAGTGGGCGCAGGTGGCGTTGCTGACTGGCCCGGTGGTGTTGTTTGTGGGATATTTTTGCACGCGCTCGGTCTTTTTTGAGCGCAACCTGAGCCATGTAGCGCCGCTGTTCTGTGTGCTGGCCGGAGTGGGCGTGGTCGTTACGGCGCGGGGGCTCACGGGGCGATGGGGCGGGCGAGTGGCGGTGGTGACGGTGCTGTTGGGCGCGCTGGCGGCGGTCCGGCCGGCGGAGCTGAGCCGGCGGTTGGTGTTCACGGAATTTTCGGGGCGGGGCGCGGAGCGGCACAATGCGTTTGAGGCTGAAATCAGGGCGGCGCACCCGGAGAAGGCGTGGTGGATCGAGGCGATTCTGAACCCCGAACCGCTTGACCGGTTGGTGGCGCATTTTGATCGTGGAGGTGGTCCGGTCGTTTTGCGGGTAGTCGATTACCACGACGAGTGGAGCCTGCGTTACGGGGCGGCGCTGCCGGTGCGGCTGCAAGTGGAGCCGATCGCCGAATATTCCAGCACCTTCGCGGACGTGCCCGGTTGCACGCTGCACACCTACAATAGCTGGACCGACCGCTATTACGTAGTCCGGGGCGCGCGAAAACCGTAGACGGAGCGGGGATTTTTTTCCGTTTGCCCGCGTTCGCGGCGGGCGCTCACACTGATCCTTTCATGTATCTCAAGGCCCTAAAATTACACGGCTTCAAGTCCTTCGCTGATCCCACCACGCTCCGGTTTGAGCCGGGGGTCACCGCGGTGGTCGGACCCAATGGCTGCGGTAAGTCCAACATCGCGGACGCGATCCGCTGGGTGCTGGGTGAGCAGAGCGCCAAGGCGCTGCGCGGCGGTAAGATGCAGGACGTGATTTTCGAAGGTGCGGACACGCGCAGGCCCGCGCAGTTGTGCGAGGTTTCGCTGCTGCTGACGGACTGCGAGAAGCAGCTCGGCAGTGAATTTCACGAGATCGAGATCACGCGCCGCGTGTATCGCGACGGGCAGAGCGAATATGCGTTCAACGGGCAGGCCTGCCGGTTGAAGGACATCCAAAAGCTTTTCATGGACACCGGCATCGGCCGGACGAGTTACTCGATCATGGCGCAGGGTCAGATCGACCAAATCCTTTCATCAAAGCCCGAGGAGCGCCGCGCGGTGTTCGAAGAGGCGGCGGGTATCACCAAATACAAGAGCCAGCGGCGCGAGGCGATGAGCAAGCTGGCGTTGACCGATCAGAATCTGGCGCGCGTCGCGGATGTCGTGGGCGAAGTCGGCCGGCAGATCGGCACGCTCCGAAGGCAGGCGGCGAAGGCGATGCGTTACAAGCGGCTCAATCACCGACTCCGGCACCTGAGCCTCGCGTGGAGCGGCTATCACCATTCACAACTCACGGCTACGCTCGGTGCGCTGGAGGCGGACGTCGCGACGCTTCGCGCCGAGGCCGATACGCGTCGCGCCAGTCGCGAGGGGCAGGAAATCGCGCTCGAAGAAAAGAAAGGGCTCCGCGCCCGGTTGAACCAGCGCGTGCAGGATGCGCAGCAGGGCGTCTATGACGTGCGTTCGCAGAAAGAGGCGGCCGAAAATGCGGCCAATCTCGCGCACATCCGGCGCGCGGGCATCGAAGACCGGCTCGGCTCCTCGCGCGACAATCTTGGCGAGCTGGAAATGCAGCTGCGCGAAGTCACGGCGCAAGGCGACAGCGCGGCGCAGGACAAGCAAACGCAACTCAGCCTGCTCGGCAGCAGCGACTCGGTTTTCCAACAACGCAACCGCGACCAGGGCATTGTCGAGGCTGAGCTGACGAAGCTGGAGCAGGATCTTCAGCAGGCGAAGTTTCAGTTGCTGCAATTTGAGAGCACGGTCGCGCGGCTGCGCACGGATTGCTCGAGCTACGAGGTCGATCAGAAGACCAGCGCGCACCGGCACGACTCGCTCGCGCAGGAAATAGAAAGCATGCGCCAGCAGCACTCGGCGGCGGCGCAACAGGTCGCCGAACTCGACGCGCGCACCGAGGAAGCGCTCGGCGAAAAGTCCCGCGCGCACAGCGAGTCGGTGACGGCGCAGCAGGCGATCACGGATCTCACGCGCGAATTCCGCGAGGCGCAGCGCAAGCTCTCCGAGATCGACCGCGCGCTCGCGCAGCGCATGGCGCGGCTCAAGTTGCTCCAGCAGTTGCAGGAGCGCATGGAAGGTTTCGGCGAAGGCGCCAAGGCGGTGTTGCAAGGCCGGCTCGACGGTGCGCTCAACGGCGCGAAGGTGTCGCCGATCTCGCACGGTCTCGAGGTAAAGCCGGAATTTGGCAAAGCGGTGGAGGCGATCCTCGGCGCGGCGGCCGAGGCGATCAGCGTGAGCGATCTGGCCACGGCGCAACGGATTTTGGCGCAGTTGGAGCACGAGCAGATCGGCTCCGCGATTCTGCGCATCACCGAGTGCGGGGTGCGGCAGGAAGCAGCCTACGAACTGCCCGCCGGGCTTAAGCCGGCGTCGGTCGCGGTGAGTTCAAGCATCGAGGGGCATCCGGCGCTGGCGCTGTTTGGCAGCTGCTACATCGCGGACGATCTCCCGGCATTTTTGGAATTCTGGCAGGCGAACCCCGGTTTCGCGTTTCTCGCGGTGGCCACCCGCAAGGGTGATCTCGTGGACCGGCGCGGGCTGGTTTACGGCGGATTTCACGGTTCGAAGAAATCTTCCAACAGCATCGTTCAGCGCGAAATCGACCTGCGAGAAACCGCCAAGGCGCTCGTTGAAGAGCAAAAATTACACGACGACCAGAAGCTGGCCATCGACGAACTCAACACGCGTCTCGCGGAGGCGGAGCAGCTCTTGGAGCAGCGCCGGGCGGATATTCTCGCGATCACGCAGACGGTCGCGGCGGTGCAGGCGGAGCAACGCAATGCGCAGCGCAACGCCGAGGACGCCGCCTCCAAGCTGCGTCGGATGGAGAATGAAATCACCGGTCTCGAACAGGCACGCAATGAGGCGCATGCCCGTTGGGAAAAGGCGCAGACGGGGCTGACCACGGCCGAAAGCGACGGCGTGGCGCAGCGCGAAAAAATCACGCAAATGGAGACGCGCATCACCGAACTTCGCACGGATCGCGACGTGAAGCGCGATTCGCTGGCGCAGGCGCGGCTCGAACTCGCGGAGCGCCGCCAGAAGGTGGAAGTCCTCGACCGCGGCCTCGGGGAAATGGCGCGGCGCAGCCAGCAACTCAGCGAGTTGCTGGTGCAGCGGCAGCAGGAGATCGAGACGTGGACCGATCAGGTGAGCGCGCTCGCCACCGAATCCGACACGCAGCGTTCGCGTTCGGTCCAGCTCGCGGAGACGCTTGTAGTTGCCCAGGAACAGGTGGAAAAGATCCGCGTCGAACTCGTCGATGTGGAGCGCGACATCAACGGCCTCGAATCCGCGCAACACACGTTGCGCGGTGATGCGGAGTCCGCGCAATCGGCGCTCGCGAAGCACGATATCAAGCTCGCGGGAGACCGGCAGCGCGCCCAGTTCATCGCCGAGGAAGTGGCGCGTGAATTCCAAGCCAATATCGCGCAGCTCGACTGGCGTCACTTCTACTATTACGCCGACGGCGAACCCGAGGGTTTGAAGCCGCTCGATCTCGAGGAAGAGGACGAGACGGACGACGGCGTGCCGAAGCCCGAGGGCGACGCGACCAGCGAGGCGACCAAGCGCAGGCGCAAGCCGAAAGGTCCGAAGCCCGATCCCACGCCCGAAGATCTCGCCGCGCTGGAGACGACGAATTGGGAAGAGACCAAGGTCGACATCGACGCGCTACGCGCGCGCCTGAACGGTCTCGGTGCGGTCAATCTTGTCGCCATCGAGGAATACGCGGAGCTGAAGCAGCGCCACGATTTCCTGCGCACGCAGACGGACGATCTCACGAACGCGAAGGCGGAACTGATCAAGGCAATCGACGAGATCAACCTGACCTCGCAGCGGCAGTTCGCGATCACGTTTGAGCAGGTCAAAAAGAACTTTGAATACACGTTTCTCACGCTGTTTGGCGGCGGACGCGCGGCGCTGGAATTGATCGCGACCGACGACGTGTTGGAGAGCGGCATCGAGATCGTGGCGCAGCCTCCGGGCACGAAGCTGAAGAGCATCACGCTACTTTCCGGCGGACAGAAAACGCTGACGGCCGTGGCGCTGTTGTTTGCGCTCTACATGGTGAAACCTTCGCCGTTCTGCGTGCTCGACGAATTGGATGCGCCGCTCGACGAGTCGAACATCGGGCGCTTCACGGATCTGTTGAAGAAATTCGTGGGCGAGTCGCAGTTCATCATCATCACGCACAACAAGCGCACGGTGTCGGCATCGAGCGCGATCTACGGCGTGACGATGGAAGAGCGCGGCGTCTCGAAGACGGTTTCGATGCACTTCAACAACGACCGCATCGTGCCCGAGAAGCAGGCGGAGAATATCGCCGAAGCGGTCACCGGGGCGCGTTCCCACGCGCCGACGCTGCCGACTTCGTAGTGTAGCTACACGGTGAAACATCGCCTTAAGTTCATCTGGGGCACGGGCGGCGTCACCAGGGGGCGCTGGTATCTCGGGCTCCTGGGTTTTTACGACCGCGTAGTGGGCGAACCCGACAGCAGGTTGGCGATCAGCGTGCGCGGACTGTTGGTGTGGCTGGCCGGATTGGCGCTCGCGGGCTATCTGGCGGCGGCCACGGCGCTGTTGTTCTGGCTGGATCGCAGTCCCCACAACCGTGTCGCGTTTGCGGATACGGTGGCGCTGCCGTTTCGCTGGCGGCGCTTCCAGGCGTTGCGTGGGCAGAGTCTGATCGCGGAAGGCCGCGCCGATATGCGGGCGGGACACTGGGCTGATGCGCTGTTCAAGCTACGGTCGGGACTGGCGCGCGAGCCGGGTGATTTACGGGCGCGCCTTATTTTGGCGCAGTTTTATATCGCGAGCAACCAGCGTCCCCTTGCGCGGCGCACATTGGGCGAAGGACTGACCGCAGATTTCCCGGGCCAGGAATATCTCGGTGCGGTGGTGGAGCTGGCGGCGCAGGCGGAGGACTACGCCTTCATCGACACCGTCTACGCGCGCTATCTGCCGAAACTCGAGGCCCCGCGTGAGGCCCGGGTGAAACATTGGTTGCCGCAGCAGCAGCTCCAGAATTTTATCGACGGCGGGCAGGCTGAACGCGTGTTGGCCGCGAAGGAAACGATCGGCGTCGTGCCGGCGTCGACGAGGGCCGAGCTGCGCGTGCTGGCGTTGCTCGCACTGGGCCGTCCGGATGATGCGGTGCGCGAATTGCATGCGTGGCGGGCGAGGGTGCCGGCGGAGACCGATCAGGTGCTGCGGCTGCTCGCGCGCGCCGAGCGTGAAGCGAAACGGTATGAGGCGATGGAGAATGCGCTGGACGAGCACGTGGCCCGCGCGCCGGGCGTGGCGGCGCCCTATGTTTACCGTGTGGTGCAACTGGCGCTGGCGGGTCGCATGGGGAAAGCGGAGGCGGCGCTCGCCGACTATTTGCGACGTTTCGATGCACGGTTGGAAAACCTGCGGCTGCTGGCGGAGCCACTCGCCACCTTCAAAGGGACCTCCCCCATGCTGGCGCGGATGGTGACGGCGGCGCGGGAGCAGGGGTTTGAGACGCGCGGGCTGCAGTTGCTGCGCGTGCAAGCGCTCCTCGGGGAAGGGGCGGCGCGGGAGGCCGGTCGGGTGCTTGCGGAGATACCGGCAGTGGATGCGAACGTATCGGGAAAACCGGCGCAACTGACCAATCCCCTGGGCAACTCGCCGCGTCAGCTCGCGGCGGAGCAGGCGCTGCGCGATTGGTTGCAACTGGTGGCGGATGCATTGCTCGCGCCGACGCCGGCGGCGCAGACGGCGCTCGTGGATGGGCTCAGAAATCGTCCGATGACGATGGCGACGCTGCGCACGCTCGTGACGATGCTGCGCGCGGGGGATCGCGCGGAGACGGCGCTGGCCGTGCTTAGAGTGAGCGAGGGGCCCTATCCCGGCAACCCATGGGCGCAAGCGCAGATGGCCGAGCTCACGGAAAACGCGCGCAGGGCGGCCATGGTGAAGGATGATGTGGCCGTAAAAGCGTCCGAGACCACATTGGGGCAGAAGCCTTTTTTTGCCCAGCTCGACGAGTCTATGCGGGCGAAGGACTGGGCTGCGGCGCAGCAGCAGGTGCGTGAATTGCGAAACCGGCAGCCGGCGCCGGCGTGGTTGGCGGCGCGTGATGCGGAGCTGTTGTTGGTCCAGATGCGTTACGAGCGAGGAGCGGGCGAACGGCTCGCGATGCTGATCGCGGCGAAACTCTATTTGGACGGCGATGGGCGGCGCTCGCAGGCGGCGTTGGCGCTCGCGCAGGAATTTTACGCGGACGGGGCGAAGGAGGAGGCGCTGTTGTTGGTGAAAGAAATTTTGAGGAAAGCGCCCAACTTCCCTCCGGCCGAGCGTCAGCTCGCGGCGTGGACACCGCAGAAAAAATAACGCGGGTTTGCCTCGGGCGGCGGCGGTGGCTCTGCTCGACGCATGGCTAAATGGCTCCTCGTTGACGGCTTCAATCTCGCTTACCGGTGTTTTTTCGCGATCCCGGAGCTGACGCGCGCGGACGGATTTCCGACGAACGCGCTGCACGGTTGGGTGAAATCGCTGTGGAAACTGGCGGACCAGGAACGACCCGAGGGCACGCTGGTGTTTTTCGATCTGGGCGGGGCGCAGGACCGGCTGGCGCTGCATCCCGAGTATAAGGCGCAACGCGAAGCGATGCCGGAGGCGCTCGCGAAGCAGTTGCCCTATGTGCGCTCGCTCACGCGGGCGATGGGTTGCGTGGGCATCGAGCAAGACGGAGTGGAGAGCGACGATCTGCTGGCGGCCGAGGCGGTGGCGCTCGCACGGGCGGGGCACGAGGTCTTGATCGTGAGTTCGGACAAAGATTTTGCTCAGATCGTGGATGAGCGAATAAGGATTTTACTCCCGCCGCCCACGGCCAATCCGAAGCTGGGCTGGCAGGTGCGCGATGTGGCCGGGGTGCGCGAGAAATTTGGCGTGCCGCCGGCGCAGATCGCGGACTACCTCGCGCTCGTGGGCGACACGTCGGACAACATTCCGGGCGTGAACGGCGTGGGGCCGAAGACGGCGGCGAAGTGGGTGGCGGAATGGGGGAGTCTCGAAGGCGTGATCGCCCACGCGGGGGAGTTGCAGCCGGAGCGGTTTCGCGCGGCGGTGGCGGCGGAGACGGGAAAGCTGCGGATGAACCTAAAATTGACGACGTTGAATCTTTCGCTGCCGAGTCTGGTGTTGAGCAGGCCGACGGCGGCGCCGGAAGAGATTTATCGGTTGCTCGAGGAACTTGAGATGCGCTCGGCGTTGGCAGAGGCGCGGCAGCGCTACGGTCAACCGGAGCTATTTTGAGCGCGGGTGGGGCAAGCGGGGGACGCTGGCGAGATCAGCAGGGCGCACTGAAGTCCGATCCGCTTTTAGGAACGGCTCAGTGGCCTTCCTTGGAAACGCTCTTGGGGTCGAAAATATAGCCGATCCCATGGACAGTGCGAAAATGTTTCAGGTCGAGGTCATGGTCGCTAAAGAGATCGCGGACTTTTACGACGTATTGGTCGAGCGAGCGGCTGCGCACATCGGCGTGAATGCCCCAGACCGAGTGAATGAGCGCCTTGCGGGTGATGACCTCGCCCTGATGGGCGTTGAGGTAGGCGAGGATGCCGAGTTCCTTGCGGCCAAGCTTCAGCGTGGCTTTGGATTTCGGGAACGTGATTTCGAGGCGGGCAGGGCTGATGTGCGCGCCACAGAAATCGAAGGGCTCGTCGCTGACCTTCACGTTTTTCGTGAGGTTCTGGTCGGAATTCGATTCGGCCCGGCGGAGCACGGCGTTGATGCGCGCGACGAGTTCGGCGTAGCTGAAAGGCTTGGTGATGTAATCATCGCCGCCCATATCGAGGCCCTTGAGCTTGCTGGCCTCTTGATCGTTGCCGGTGAGAAAAATGACGGGGACCGTCACTCCGGAAGCCTTGAGCTGCTCCATAAACGCGAAGCCGGACTGATCGGGCAGGGTGATGTCGAGAAGCATGAGGTTGGCAAAATTCTTCTTAAGAAATTTCGCGGCGTGCTCGGTGCGATTGCAGATCTGCGAGTTCATGCCGGCTCGCTCAAGGTGGGTGGCAATGAGCTGCGAGAGCTCGGGCTCGTCCTCGACGATAACGATGAGCGGTTTCGGAGCGGCGCGGAGTGTCGGCGTGGTGAGCATACCTGCGGAAGTTTTATGACGCTAGCCGGTTCCTGATGTCAACCCAAGCACCGGGGAGAAATGCAGCCGTGGCTGACCTGAAATTTGCTTGAAGGGCCGCGGGGCCGCGGCTCCCTTGGCAGTGTGTCCGCCAATCCGCTCCTTATGCTGGGTCTGCCAAAGGGCAGTCTCGAAGAATCGACCAAAAACCTGTTCGCCAAGGCAGGTTGGAAGATCACCACGAGCTCACGCTCCTACAAACCGTCTATCGACGATCCCGAGTTGGACGGTCGCTTCGTGCGGGCGCAGGAAGTCAGCCGTTACGTCGAACACGGCTTCTTTGATTGCGGGCTGACAGGCTTCGATTGGATTCAGGAAAACGGCTCCGATGTCGTCGAGGTCATGGACCTGATCTACAGCCGCGCGTCGGTCCTGAAATCACGCTGGGTGCTGTGTGTGCCAGAATCCTCGTCGGTGAAGACCATCGCTGATCTCGCGGGCAAGCGCGTGGCAACCGAACTGCTGAACACAACGAAACGTTTTTTTGAGGCAAAGGGCGTGAAGGCGGAGATCGAATTTTCCTGGGGTGCAACGGAGGTAAAGGTGCCTGACCTCGTCGATGCCATCGTCGATATCACCGAAACCGGCAGTTCGCTGCGCGCGAACAAGCTCCGCATCGTGGATACGCTGTTGGAAACGAACACGAAGTTCATCGCCAACAAGGCGAGTTGGGCGAATCCGGCGAAACGGAAGAAAATCGAAACGATCGCGCTGCTCCTGCGTGGCGCGCTCGAAGCGGAGAGCAAAGTCGGCCTTAAATTGAACGCGCCCAAGAAAGCGCTCGACGATATTGTGAAAGCCGTGCCGGCGCTGCGGAATCCCACGATCTCGCCGCTGAGCAACCCCGAATGGGTCGCGTTGGAGACGATCATCGACGAGAGCGTCGTGCGCGAAATCATCCCACGGCTCAAGGCGCTCGGCGCCGAGGGCATCGTCGAATATCCGCTCAATAAAGTCGTTTACTGAGTAGCGATCACGCGGAACCGAATCACCGTATCGTTTGAATTTTCTCCACGCGCCATGTCCAAAATCACCCTAGGCCTTTTGCAGCACGCCTGCTCCGCCGATCCGGCCGCCAACCTCAAGAAAACCCTCGCGCTGGCCGAGCGCGCCGCGAAACAGGGAGCGAACATCATCTGCACACAGGAGCTGTTTCGCTCGCAGTATTTTTGCCAGAGTGAGGACCACGAAAATTTCAAACTCGCGGAACCGATCAACGGACCGAGCACCAAGGCGTTTCAGAAGCTGGCGAAAAAACACGGGGTCGTGATGGTCGCGTCGCTGTTCGAGAAGCGCGCGTCCGGTCTCTATCACAATACGGCGGTCATTATCGACGCAGATGGCAGCCTTCTCGGCATCTACCGGAAGATGCACATCCCGGACGATCCGCTCTTCTACGAGAAGTTTTACTTTACTCCCGGGGACACTGGCTTCCGCGCGTGGGACACAAAATTTGGCAAGATCGGCGTGCTGATCTGTTGGGATCAATGGTATCCGGAGGGCGCGCGGCTGACGGCGATGCAAGGCGCGGAAATCTTGTTTTACCCGACGGCCATTGGCTGGCACCCGCAAGAAAAGGACGAGTATGGCGTCAACCAGCACGGCGCTTGGGAAACGATCCAGCGGAGTCACGCGGTGGCGAACGGTTGCTATGTGGCGGCGATCAATCGCATCGGCAAAGAGACGCCCATCGGCGGGCCGGGTATTGAATTTTGGGGGCAGAGTTTTGTCGCCGGCACGAGCGGGCAGATTCTTGCGAAGGCGAGCATCGATCGCGAAGAAGTCATGCTTGTCCCCATCGAACTCGACAAGGTGGACGTCACGCGGACGCACTGGCCGTTCCTGCGCGACCGTCGCATCGACGCCTACGGCGACCTCACGAAGCGCTTTAGCGATTGAGCCATGGCCGTCGCTAAAAAGACGCCCGCCGCGCTGGGTTTTAGAATGCCAGCGGAGTGGGAGCCGCAGGAGGCCGTGTGGTTTTCATGGCCGCACAATCTGAAAACATGGCCGGGATATTTTCGTCCCATCCCGGCGAAGTTCGCCGAGATCGTGGCCAAGGTGAGCCGCTTCGAAGAGGTGCGCATCAATGCCGCTAGGGCGCTACACAAACGCGCGTGGTCGCTGATTGAGAAAGCCGGCGCGGATCTCACGAAGGTCAGGCTCTACGATCACCCCACCAACGATGCGTGGTGCCGCGACCACGGTCCGATTTTCGTGAAGAACGATAAGACGGGGGAAGTGGCCGTCACGGATTGGGAGCACAACGCCTGGGGCGGGAAATACCCGCCTTACGACTTGGACAACACCATCCCGCCAAAGATCGCGGCGGTGCTCGGCCTGCGGCGTTTTGAGAAAAAGATGATCATGGAGGGCGGTTCACTCGATGTGAACGGCGCCGGCCTGCTGCTCACGACCGAGTCGTGTCTGCTGAACAAGAATCGCAATCCCGCGATGTCGAAGGCGGAAATCCAACAAGCGCTGCGCGATTATCTGGGCGTTAAAACGATTCTGTGGCTTGGCGACGGCATCATCGGTGACGACACGGATGGGCACATCGACGACATGACGCGCTTTTTCTCGGCCGATGGTATTGTCACCGTGCTGGAGAATAACAAACGCGATAAAAATTATCCGATCCTCGTGGAGAATTTCGAGCGCCTGCATGCGCTGCGCACCCCGGCCGGAAAAAAATTCAATGTGGTGGCGCTGCCGATGCCAAAGCCCTGCTTCTGCGACGGGCAGCAGTTGCCGGCGAGCTACGCCAATTTTCTGGTGATCAATGGCGCCGTGCTGATGCCCGCGTTTCGCCAGCCCAAGCGCGATGCCGAGGCGGCCGAAGTGCTCGCGGCGTGCTTCCCGGGGCGCGAGATCATTCCCATCGATTGTCTGGAACTCGTTTGGGGTCTCGGCACTCTCCATTGCATCTCCCAGCAGCAGCCCAAATGAAATTTGCCTCTCTCCTTTTGACTCTCGTGCTCGGTCTGGCGCTGGCCGGCTGCGAATCGATCTCCGAACGCTTGGCGGAACGTTTCGACAACACTCCGCCGCAGACGCGCGATTTCCCCGCGGACCAAAAGACTGTGTTCTTCGCCGCGCAAAAGGCGGTTAAGCGCATGGACTTTGTGCTCACCCGCACTTCGCTGGCGCAGGGCATCGTGAATGCGCGGAGCGGTATCCGGGACACGGCGGTGTTCGGCGCCGGGCGGCAATTTATTCTAGAGATTCGTGTCCATGGCGCGGATGCGACGCTGACGCATGCCAACGTGAAACTAACCGAGCTGCTGGAAGGCGACTTCAAAGCCGGGGCGACAGGTAAAACCGTGCGCGTGCATGGCCTCTACGACTCGTTCTACGAGCAGCTGGAGCAAGCGCTCCGCGAGGCCACGATCGCGGCTAAACCGGCTCCTTGAGTGTTGTCGCGGCGGGCACAGACGGCCCGTCTTGGCGGCGGTGGCGGTTTTACAGCGTGAGCTGAACTGAATTAGGACTTGCCGCGGATAGGTTTTTTTGGGGACTCTGACTGTTCGCGGCCCAAGTTCGTTTCAAGTTGGCGTTGCCGCGATGCTCCCGCCAACTCTCAGTGTTAGTCTAACCATCAACCCACGACTCCGCTTCACGGCGGAGTCATCGCCGATGGAGGGGGAAGCTAGGAGCAGGCGGCCTTTTCGTCGGTTTCACGCATATGAGTTCGTTAATGAATGACCTGCTCGCGCAGTCCTCCTTCGATAAGTTGAAGATTGGCGCGATCATCCCCGGCACGATCACTGAGATCCGCCAAAATGAAGTTGTCGTCGATATCGGCGGCAAATCCGAAGGCCTCATCCCGGCCAACGAGTTCCTCGACATCGGTGAACTCCAGATCGGTTCCACGATCGAAGTGCTCGTCGAAAAGCTCGAGGACAAGAACGGCAATCCCGTTCTCTCCTTCGACAAGGCCGAGCAAAAGAAGAACTGGGATAACATCCTCACCAAATTTCCCGAAGGTTCCATCGCGGCTGGCCGCGTGAAGGCCAAGGTCAAAGGCGGTCTCATCGTCTCGATCGGCGTCGATGCGTTCATGCCGGCTTCGCACATTGATGTGCAGCCGCCCAAGAACCTCGATCAATACGTCGGCCAGACCTACGATTTCAAGGTCCTCAAGATCGACCTTGTCCGCCAGAACGTCGTGCTGTCGCGTCGCGAGCTCATCGAAGAACAGCGCGCTTCCAAGCGCCGCAATCTGCTTGAGAGCATTCAGCCCGGTCAGGTCCGCAAGGGCATCGTCAAGAACATCACCGATTTCGGTGCGTTCATCGATCTCGACGGCATGGACGGTCTCTTGCACATCACCGACATGAGCTGGGGCCGCATTTCGCACCCAAGCGAGATGGTGAAGCAGGGCGAAGAGATCCAGGTCATGATCATCGAAGTGAACCGCGAGAAAGAACGCGTTTCCCTCGGTCTCAAGCAGACCACGAAGAACCCATGGGACGAGATCGAACGCAAGTTCCCGGTCGGCTCCAAGGTTCACGGCAAGGTCGTCAACCTCGTGCCTTACGGCGCGTTCGTCGAGATCGAGCCCGGTGTCGAAGGCCTCGTGCACATCACCGAGATGTCCTGGACCAAGCGTATCACCAAGCCCTCCGAGCTACTCAAAGTCGGCCAGGAGTTGGACGCGGTCGTCCTCGGCATCCAGAAGGATGACCAGAAGATCTCGCTCGGCCTCCGCCAGCTCGATCCGAACCCGTGGGATATGGTTCGCCACAACTACCCGATCGGCGCCCGCGTTCGCGGCAAGGTCCGCAACATGACCACTTACGGCGCGTTCATCGAGCTCGAGGAAGGTATCGACGGTATGGTTCACGTCTCCGACATGAGCTGGACCCGGAAGGTTAACCATCCTTCCGAAGTCCTCAAGAAGGGCGACGAAGTGGACGCCATCGTTCTGGATATCGATCCGACGCAGCAGCGCATCAGCCTTGGCATGAAGCAGCTCGCCATCGATCCATGGTCCGACATCGACTCCTTCTTCAAGATCGGCGACGTCGTGCAGGGCACCGTCACCAAGATCACTTCCTTCGGCGCCTTCGTGGAGCTTAAGGACGGGATCGATGGGCTCGTGCACATCTCGCAGATTAGCGAGGAGCGTATCGAGAAGATCAAAGACGTGCTGAAGCCCGGCCAAGTGGTCAGCGCCCGCGTCGTCAAGATCGACCGCGACGAGCGTCGTCTGGGTCTCTCGATCAAGGCCGCCAACTACAGCGCCGAGGAATTGGCTGCTGAGACGGCGACCTACGAGGCGCTCAACCGGAATGCCGGTAACGACATGATGAACCTCGGCGACATTCTCGACGAGGCTTCCAAGAAGGAATAACTCGCCCGCGAGTTACCTTCGCGAAGTCCATTAGTTGCGAAAACTTCAAGCCGCCCGGTGCAAACCGGGCGGGTTTTTTTGTGAAGGGACGATTCCGTTGAACGCGCCGAAAACTTCGGATTGAGGGCTGGGCTCGGAGCCGGGTGGGCGCTCCAGTTAAAATCGACGGTATCTCGCGTAGATAAATTTGGGCGAAAAAAAGGCCGGCGCCTGTGCGCCGGCCTTGCATGGCCAAAATGGATTTCCCGGTTGTGCCGTGTCCCAAAGCTCAGTTCAGACCGCGGCTGACAGCTTTGCTTTCGATGAATTCGCGGATGATATCCATGCGCTGGCGATTGCGTTCATCTTCGTCGATCTCCTCGGTGGTTCGGATGGCTTCGTGCTTTGTCATGGCGCGGCGCATCTTGGAAAGCGCGAGATATTCCAGCTGGCGAATGCGTTCGCGGGTGACGTTGAAGCGTTTGCCGACTTCTTCGAGCGTAAGTTCGTCGCGACCGTCCAGGCCAAAGCGGAGTTTGATGATCTCGGCTTCGCGTTTTTCAAGCGAGTTCACCATGTCGTTGAGATCGGAGTTTTGATTGCGGTCACGCAGGCCCTCGTAGGGACTCACGGCGTTATCATCGCCCACGATCTCACCGAAAGTGCCGGAATCGCCGCTCTCGCCGATAGGGGCGTCGAGGGAGGCGGGGCGCACGCTGACCGATTTGAGATGGGCCACCTTGGAGGTGGGAATTTGGAGCTCGATGGCCAACTCTTCGTCGGAAGGTTCACGGCCCAGTTGCTCGGAGAGCTTCATCGCCATTTTCCGCATCTTGGAAATCTTGTCCACAAGATGGACGGGGAGGCGGATCGTCTTAGACTGGTTGGCGAGTGCACGCTTGATGGATTGTTTGATCCACCAAGCGGCGTAGGTGGAGAGCTTGCCGCCTTTGCGCGGGTCAAAACGCTCCACCGCTTTGATCAGACCGATGTTGCCCTCGCTGATGAGGTCGAGCAGGGGCAAACCGAAATCCTTGTAGTCCATCGCAATCTTAACCACGAGGCGGAGATTGGCGGAGATCATGTGATCTCGGGCGGCTTTGTTTCCGCGGCGGATGCGACGGGCGAGGGTGATCTCCTCTTGGATGGTTAAAAGGGGCGTCTTACCGATCTCTTGGAGATACAGTTGCAGGTTGCTGCGCTCGCCGTGCGGAATGGGCGCTTCGGCGGTGGGTTCAGATTTCTCGAGGAAAGATGGGGGCGCGTCCATCACCGCAATCAGGGTGTTGGCGACGGGGACCTCGGCCTGAAGCGTGTCGGCAGTAAGCGAGGAACGATGCATTTTGGCTTTGGTGGGCATGAGAGTGGTAATTTTGAGATTAGAGTCGTTAGGGGGCTAACTTGTTCCTGCGTTGAGCTGAATCCGTTCCAACTACACTCTACGAGTGAAGACGCGGTTGGGTTGCGCCATTGCCGGCGAATTTCGGGCTAATTTGGCGCAGTCAGTCGTAGCGACCTGTCACGGTCGTGCCCACCTTACGATCGGAAATCAATCCGCCGACCATAACCGGGGGCGCGCTAAAAACCTGACGCAATTTCAGCCGCCTTAAGCAGGGCTGACGCTTTGCTGATCGTTTCCTGATACTCGGAAGCCGGCACCGAATCGGCGACCACGCCAGCGCCCGCCTGGATATGCAGCTGCCCGTTTTTCAGCAGGGCGGTGCGGAGCATGATGCAGGAGTCGAGGTTGCCGTCGTAGCCGAAGTAGCCGAGGGCGCCGGCGTAAAAACCACGCTGCGAAGGCTCGCTCCGGGCGATGATCTGCATCGCCCGGATCTTGGGGGCTCCGCTCACGGTGCCAGCGGGGAAGGTCGCCCGCAGGAGATCGTAGGCGTTTTTGTCGTCGGCGATAGTGCCTTCGACCTGCGAAACGATGTGCATCACGTGCGAGTAGCGCTCGACGACCATGAGTTCGGGCACGGTGATCGAGCCGTAGCGGCAAACGCGACCGATGTCGTTGCGCGCGAGGTCAACGAGCATAAGGTGTTCGGCGCGCTCCTTCTCGTCGGCGAGGAGTTCTTTTTCGAGGGCGGCGTCGTCGGCCGCGGTGGCACCACGTTTACGCGTGCCGGCGATGGGGCGGATCTCGACACGGCCGTCGGTCAGGCGAACGTGCACTTCGGGCGAAGCGCCCACGATGGCGAAGTCACCCGTATCGAGGATAAACATGTAGGGCGACGGATTAACCGTGCGCAGCGCCCGGTAGAGATCGAGCGGGGTGCCGGCAAACGGACGGGTGAAACGCTGCGAGGGGACAAATTGGATGATGTCGCCCGAACGGATGAACTCTTTGCCGGCTTCCACGGCTGACTCGAATTGTGGCCGGGTGAAATTGCCGGGCGGGACGGTGATCTTGCTCGGCTCGATGAGTGGGGCCGGTGCGAGCTCGCGAGGCTGACGGAGCAAATTGTAGAGGGCGTTCAGTTCGGCGACGGCCGCGGCGTAGGCGGCGGCGGGGTCGCCCTTGACGTGAGCGTTGACGCAGAGGCGGAGCGTCTGCTTTGCGCGATCAAAAATCAGCAGCGAATCCGAAAACATGAAGTAGAGCAGGGGCATCTTCAGCTCGTCGAGCGCCGCGGCGGGCACCGTGGGTTCGATGCGAGTAACGTATTCATAGCCGATGAATCCGACCGCGCCGCCGGTGAAGCGGGGCAAGCCGGGGAGGGTGACCGGGCGGTAGGCGCCCATCTCCCGCTCGACGAGGGTGAGCGGATCGGCCGGGGTGGGGACGGTTTGCGTAGGCTGACCGGGCACACGGATCTCGGTGGTGGCGGGTCCACAGACGAGGACTTTGCGTGGGGGGCAGCCGATGAAGCTGTAGCGGGAAAGGCGTTCGCCGCCCTCGATGGATTCCAGCAGATAGGAGGGGCCGGCCTCTTTCAATTTGGCGTAGGCGGAGACGGGCGTCTCGAAGTCGGCCATCAGATCCGTGTAAACGGGGACGACGTTGCCCTGAGCGGCGAGCTGCGCGAACGC
>JACMRG010000325.1 GCA_014376585.1 Opitutaceae bacterium
CACTCGTGGTTCAATCGCTTTCGAAAGCTCCTCGTGCGCTACGAGAAAAAGGCAGCAAACCACCCGGCACTCACCCGCTGCGCGGCGGCCATCATCTGTTTTCGGATGGCGCAAATCGTTAAAAATTTATTGGAGGATAAGTTCTAAGTCAGTTGGGTGAATTCCGACGGTGAGCGAACACGTTGTGCACCGTGTAGAGCACGAGGCCGGCCCAGATGAAGCCGAAGGGCAGGGCGCGCGTGCGCGCGAAAGGCTCGTGGAACACGGCGACCCCGAGCGTGAACTGCACGGTAGGCGCGATATATTGGAGCAGGCCGAGCGTCGTGAGCCGGATGCGGCGGGCGCCATAGGCGAAGAGTAACAACGGAATCGCCGTGACGACGCCGGTGCTAAGCACGAGCACTTGAACCGTGGAGCTCGCGTGGCCGAGCGCCCCCTCGCCGGTGTGGTGCCGCCACAGCAGCAGCGCGAGGGCGAACGGGGCGAGCAACGCCGTCTCCACCGCAAGGCCGGTGAGCGGGCCGAGCGCCGAGCGTTTGCGCAGCAGGCCGTAGAAGCCGAACGTCACCGCGAGCGTCAGCGCGATCCATGGCAGCCGGCCGACCTGCACGACTTGGATCGCCACACCCAACGCGGCGCAGCCGATGGCGACGGTCTGGATCGGGCGCAGCCGCTCGCGGAGCACCCAACGACCGAGGGCGACGTTGAGTAGCGGAACGAGAAAGTATCCTAGGCTGCACTCGATCACGTGCCCGTGATTCACGCCCCACACATAAACGAGCCAGTTGCCGGTGAGGAGTGCGCTGCTGAGGAGATTCACCGCGAAACCGCGGCGCGTGCCGAGCGCCGCCCGCGCTTCGGCCCAACCGCCGAGCCAGCACAAAAGAGGGGTGACGAAAACCAGCGACCACACTAGGCGGTGGGCGACTAGTTCAAGTGCGCTCACCTCCGTGAGCAGGTGCCAGTAGAGCGGCACGAGGCCCCACGTGAGATAGCAGAGCGCGGCCGCGAGCACGCCGCGTGTGGCTCCGTTGGGGTTGGCGGGAGCGGTCACGCGCTGAAGGTTAGTGTCCGCTGCGGCGCGTTAAGGGCGTGGGCCTCCTGCCGACTATTCCAAAACTCCGATGCGCCGGCTTACCGCGCCGTCGGGGCCGGGAAGTTATACTTCGTCTTGAACTCCTCGATGGCTTGGGCGCGAGCCAGATCGGGTGCCATGCCTTTGGTGCCGAGCTCGATGGCGCGCTTCTCGATCCAGCGTTGACGGAAGCTCTCTTCCAGCTCGGCGGCGATGGCGGGATTCTCCTTGGGCTTGGCATTTTTGCCAAAATGAAAACAACCGGCCGTCAGGGAGAGGCCGGAGAGGAAAAGGAGTAAAAGGGGCAGGCTCTTGATCATAACGGAGATTATTGGGGAGATTGGTTCTTCGGAATTCCGACCGCGAGGGAATCTTTTTGGTTTCGTGCGGGCGGGAAATTGTTTTTGTGACGGCCATGAGTGAGGAGCCACCGTCGTTAAAGTTGAAGCCGCGCCTGCCCGCTGCTCCCGCGACGCCTCCCGGGGAAGCCGTGCCACCGCCGGTGCCCCCAACGCCGCTTGCGGCCGCGCCAGTCGCCGCCGATGCTCCGCGCTTCCGGCTCAAGCCGCGCCTTAACGCTGAGCCTGCCGTCGTGCCGCCCAGCGCTCCGCCCGTGCCTCAGGCGGCGGCCGAGGTCGTTCCGCCGCCACCACCGTCATTTCCTGTTTTACCCGAATCCACCGGAGCGGAACCGATTATCAAATTGAGGCCGCGGGCGGTTCAATCCGCCGAGCCCGCAGACTCGGCATTACCACCGCCACCTCCTCCCCCTCCTCCGATTCCGGTCGGGTTGCCACCGCCGCCGGCTTTCAATCCCGTCGGGCACGCAACGGCGATGGCGCCGATCCCCGAGGGCGAGAGCCCGAAATTTAAGTTTAAGCCGAAAAATGCGGATGATCTGCCCCCACCACCGCCACCAGCCGGAGCCGGAGCGCCGCCACCGCCCGCCCCCGAACCATCGAGGCCGCCCGGGGTCCCTCGGCCCAAAACGCCGCCGCCGTTTCCGGTGCTCGCGCCCGCGCAGGGCGCGGGCACCCGCCCGCCGATTCCCATTCGCATTCGGGCGCCAGCATCTGTGGATGAAGATGAGACCGTGCTGCCATTGGGTGTGCCGATCGGAGCTCCGACCCGGCTTAGGAAGAAGAAAAAACTAGTCCCCCTTGCCGGGATCGCCGCATTGATTCTGGTGAGCCTGGGCGGCGCATTTTTTGTCTATCAGCGTTTCTCCGAAGTCACACCGCCACCGCCGACGGTAGTGCCGAAACCCAAAGCCAAGCCGCCGGGGCCGACGCCTTCCGAGACGCTGAACGCGCTCGCGGCTGCGCCGGGTAAGCTCATCGACAACGCTCAAAACGCCATTGCCGGGAAGCGCAACAGCGAGCAGAGCCGCATCGACGCGATGGCCAACGGCAACGATCCCGCCGGCCCAAGCGCGATCCGGACTCCGGCGGCGGGCGGGCTCGATGGGCGCGGTCCCGCTGCGCCATCTCTGGGCAAAGTTGCGACCACCATGTCGGTTGCCCCCGGCATCACGGCCACGACTGAGATCCAAGCCAGTGCCGAGGCGAGCCCGGCCTTCCGCTCGTTTGTGGCCGATGCCAAGGTGAGCGGCGTGTATCAGGGTGTGCCGCCGCGGGCTTTCATCAACGGCCGCCTCATCCGCGTCGGCCAATTGGTCGAAGAGGGGTTGAGCATTTCCTTCATCGGGATCGACGCGGAAAACCGTCAGCTTCTTTTCAAGGACCGCACGGGCGCGTTCGTGTCAAAACGCTATTGAGCCGGGGTGGAGCCCGGTCGTCGGCGTGCGGGCTCAATGGGCCTGCACCGCATCGCGGATACCCTTGAGGAGCGCGGGATCGGTGGCGATGCCCACCACGCCGTTCACGACGAACTGGATGCCGATGCAGAGAATAAGAAAGCCCATGACCTTTGAGAGGGCGTTCATGCCGTTGGTGCCGATCACGTGGACGACGCGCTCCGAGAGCCGCAGCGTGACGTAGGTGATGATGGCGACCGTCACGATGCCGAGGATGATCGCCACGTAGTCGAGCCATTGGGTCGCGAGGGAGGTAAAGCCGATGGTCACGGCGATCGCGCCGGGCCCGCTGAGCATCGGCATCGCGAGCGGGGAAAATGAGACATCGCGCTTCGCCCGCGCCGCGTGTTGCGCCGCGTCGTCCACGACAGCCTCGCTGGGCGCCGCCACCAACATCGTCGAGCCGATGCCGGCGACCAACATGCCGCCGGCGATCCGGAGACCCGGAATCGAGATGCCAAAAAATCCCATGATGAAGGTGCCGCCCACGAGGAAACTCACGAGGATCACGACCATGTAGATGCACGCCATGCGGAGCTGTTGCATGCGGCGTGCGCGCGAGTCGCCCTCGGTGATGGCGAGAAAAGTCGGCGCGGAGGCGAGCGGGTTGATTAGCGGCAACAGTGCAATGATCGTCCCGAGGATAAGCTCCCAAAAGTGCGAGGCCGATTGCATGGCAGAAGGGTGGGGATCGCAGCGTGGCGCGCAATGCTGGCGGGTGGGCGGGTGTTACCCTCGCGCAGGCGCGCTCACCACGTGTCCACCGGCCCTTTTGGCACGGGAATCGACTCGCGGGCGAACACGGCGGGGTCGGCCGGGACGCGCCTAAACGTGGCGACCATCGGTGGGGGCGAATACTTGGGCAACGACTCACCGTGTTCATCGCAGAACGGGGCGCGCCAGGCGATATACTCGGTCAGCGCCGCTTCGAAATCGGCGCGGGAGGTGATCGAGACGATGCGCTGCTTGAGCATCTTCGACGGGCCGAAACGCTTCGCATACCACGGCGCGACTTTGCGGAAAAGTCGCGAGCCGTGGTCTTCGCCGTAGAACTCCACATAGCGCTCAAAATGCCGGCGCAACACCCGGATGCGCTCCGCAAACGTGGCCTCCGGCAAGAGTTCGCCTGTGCGGAGCAGATGTTCGGTGCGGCGAAAAATCCACGGATCGTAGAACGCGCCGCGGCCGATGCTCACGCCGGCGCAACCCGTCTCGGCGAACATGTGTTGCGCGGCTGCGGGCGTGGTGACGTCGCCGTTGCCGATGACGGGAATGGCTTTTACGGCGCGCACGACGCTGCGGATGCCGGCGAGATTAACCGTGCCGGAGAAGCCCTGCGCGCGCGTGCGGCCGTGGACGAAGATCGCGGCGACGCCCACGTCTTCGAGCACGCGGGCCAGGTCGGGGGCGGTGAGATTGTCGTCGTCCCAGCCGAGGCGCATCTTGGCGGTGACGGGGATTTTCACGGCGGCGACCATGCCGCGAACCAGCGACGCGGTCTTATCAAGCTCGGTCATCATCGCGGAGCCGCCGCCGATGTTGACGACCTTTTTCACGGGGCAACCCATATTGATATCGACTGATTGCGCGCCGAGTTCCTGACACATCACGGCGGCGTCGCGCATTTCTTCGGGCACACTGCCGAAAAGCTGGATCGCGAGCGGCCGATCCTCGGGCGAGGAGGCGACGAGCTGCAGCGCGACGCGGTTGCGCTCGAGGAGTGAGCGGGCGTTGACGAGATCGGTGGTCGCCCAGCCGAGGCCACCGAGTTCGCGCACCGTGAGGCGCATGGGCAGGTTGGTGTAGCCCGCGAGCGGCGAGAGAAACAGATTCGACGAAAGCTCGTGCGGCCCGATGCGCATCCGGATTATTTGGCGGCGATGGCAGCTTTCATGCGCTTGGGCGCCTCGGTAAGCGTGGCCCGGGTGCACCCAAAGTTGATGCGGACATAGTGGCTTTTGGGTGCGCCGAAGAAAGCGCCCTCACTGAGGCCGACGCCGTGCTTTTCGAAATGTGCAATGGGATCAGGCAGGCCGAGTTCCTTGACGTTGAGCCACGCGAGATAGGTCGCCTCGACCGGCGCCTCGACCTTCACGCCGGGAAGTTCGCGGGCGATGAAATCGAGGAGAAAATCGCGGTTGCCGCGCAGGGTGGTGAGCAAAGCCTGGCGCCACTCCTCGCTGTCGCGATACGCGGCTTCACAGGCGGTGAAGCCGAGCGCGGTGACTTCGGCGACAATGCCGGCGGTCGCGCGGACGAACTGCGCGCGCAGGGCCGGATCACTGATGATGGCGAAGGAGGTGCCGAGGCCGGGGACGTTGTAAGTCTTGCTCGGCGCCATGAGGGTGAGGGTGCGTGCGGCGATTTCCGGCGAGAGCGCGGCGGACGGAATGTGCGGCAGCGTCGGGTCGAGGATGAGATCGCAGTGGATTTCGTCGGAGCAGAGCACCAGATTGTGGCGCACGCAGAACTCGCCGAGGCGCACGAGTTCCTCGCGGCGCCAGACGCGGGCAAGTGGGTTGTGCGGATTGCAAAGGTAGAAGAGTTTCGCGCGCGGTGTGACGGCGGCCTCAAGGACGGCCCAGTCGATTTCCCAGCGGCCGGCGTTGAGGACGAAGGAGACCTGCGCGGAAATACGCGCGGAGTTTTTCGGCGCGGTCATGAACGGCGGATAGACCGGCGTGAGCGTGAGCACCTCGTCGCCCGCCTGGGCAAAGGCCTGCGCGGTGACGTTGAGCCCGCACACGAGCCCCGGGAGCCAGACGACCCAAGAACCGTCGATCTGCCAGCCGTAGCGCGCCTGCATCGCGTTGACCACGGCATCGACGGTGGCTTTTACGGGCCGGGCGTAGCCGAAGATGCCCTGATCCACGCGTTCGTGGAGGGCGGCGATGATCGCGGGCGAGGATTTGAAATCCATGTCGGCGACCCAAAGAGGCAGGATGTCACGGCCGGCATATTTCTGCCATTTTTGGGAGTCGGTGCCGAGGCGTGGGTGCGGCGTGTCGAAGTCGAAGGTCATGCGTTTAAAAGGACCGGCACGAAACCACGGTTTGTGCGACGGGGCACGGCTTTTCCACGGGTGATGCCGGTTGCGGCAGGGTGTTGCACGGGCGGCGCGACGAATTTGCCCGGATGTGACGACGCAGGTGGGGAGTTTTAGCCCACCACCCAGGCCCGAGAAAAACCAAATCCCGTGCTCATCGCGATTTACCATGCGGCAGCAGGCGGCATCGGATGTGCAAAGAGGGATGACATTACAAGGGCACGACGCCCGAAACACTAGTCACACAAAACATACTACCATGAGATTTATCCGCTACGCCCTTCCCGCAGCCCGCAACTTCGCGCCCGCTCTGGGCGGCTTTTCCCGCTCGGCGTGGTCCGGGCTTGAGACTGAAATCGACCGCCTCTTTGAAACTGCGGTCGGTGGCGCCACGGCCGCGACGCGCTTCCCGGTCGACCTCTATGAGGACAAGGCCAACACCTTCGTCCGCGCAGAACTCCCCGGCGTGAAACGCGCCGACATCAACGTCGATCTCGTTGACGGTGTCCTCAATATCACGGCCGCGCGCAAAACGCCGCCCGCCGCCGAGGGCCAAGCCGAGCAGACGGTTACGCTCAGCCGCTCTGTCCGCATCGCGGACGAAGTGCAGGCGGACAACGTTGCCGCCACCTACGAGAACGGCGTGCTGACGGTCACGTTGCCCAAACGCCAAGAAGCCAAACCAAAGAAGTTCACCGTCGAGGTGAAATAATTCCCGGCTCGCTCATCCTAAACTTAACAAAATCAGAATCCATTATTCCCATGAGTCCCCTCACCAATATCCTTCCCGGCTTTAATCGCACGTCCGCGGCTTGCGGCGACGCCTGCGCCGCGGAAAATGCCCAGACCGTGCGCCCGGCCTACAAAGTCAACGAGACGACCGACGCTTACACGGTGACGGTGCAACTCCCCGGCGTGGCCAAGGACGGCCTTGAGATCACCGCTGAAGACGGCCAGGTCCGCCTCGTTGGTCGACGCGCTTGGAAGACGCCCGAAGGCTGGACTTCGCTCTACCGCGAGACCGCCGACGCCGCCTACGAACTCGTGCTCACCCACGACGACGCCATCGATGCCGAAAAGATCGGCGCCGAGCTGCGTGATGGCGTGCTGAACGTCACGCTCCCCAAGAGCGAGGTCACGAAGCCGCGCAAGATCGCAGTCAGCTAATCCCAGAACACCTGTCGCGCGTTCTGAGACGCGGCGGCAGTTTGTTGATCGAGGCCGGTCGCTGAAAGGTGGCCGGTCTTTTTTGTGCGATTCAAGCAGCGCCGGGTGCGACGCGGCTTGCGGCGCTGAGGCAATGGGATTGAGTGGAAGTGTGCAGGCTTCGTCTCAACTCTCGCCCGTGAACCTGCCCGTAGTCCCAACCGGGCCGGTCGTGTTCTTCGACGGCGAATGCGGCTTTTGCAACCGGATCGTGCGATTGCTGCTGCGAATGGACGGCCGCGGCGTGCTGCGGTTTGCGCCATTGCAGGGCGCGACTGCGCAAGCGTATCTGCGGACCCACGGTCTGCCGACGGAGGATTTTGATTCGCTGGTCTTCGTGCCGGACTGGGCGCGCCGGGATCGCGCGGAATTTCTACTGCGCACCGACGGCGCGCTGGCGGCGGCGCGGGCGGTCGGCGGCGTCGGCCGGGTGCTCGCGTGGGCGCGGTTGCTGCCGGCGGGCTGGCGCGATGTGGGCTATAAACTCGTCGCGCGGTTTCGTTACCGGATCTGGGGCGAGTGGAAACCGCGACCGCTGGCGCGGGCGGAGTGGGCCGCGCGGTTCATGGCCTGAGCCACGTGATCAGGTTTTCGCCGGTTTCTGTGGGATCAGCCACGACATCAGGATCGAAGTCGTGAGCACGCCTCCGATGACAGCGAGAGAGACGCCGGTCGTGATGTTGACCCAGTGCTCGATGAGCATCTTTACGCCGATAAAAACAAGGATGAGGGCGAGGCCGACTTTCAAATAACGAAAAAGCCCCATGATGCCACTGAGCGCGAAGTAGAGCGAACGGAGGCCGAGGATCGCGAAAATATTGGACGTGAGCGCGACGAAGCTATCCTTGGTGATCGCGAGCACGGCGGGCAGGGAATCTAGGGCGAAGACGAGGTCGGTGGTCTCGATCACGATGAGCACGATGAACAGCGGCGTGGCCATGCGGCGGCCTTGGTGAATCGTGAAAAAGTGGCCGTGATCGTTGTGCGGGGCGACGGGGTAAAACTTGCGGAAGAGTTTCACCGCGAAGTTGTGCTCGGGATCGACCTCGGCCTCCTTGCTCGGCAGCGCCATCTTGATGCCGGTGTAGATGAGAAACGCGCCGAAGAGGTAGAGAATCCAGTGAAAGCGCACGATGACGCTCACGCCCACGACGATGAAGATCGCGCGCATGAGCACGGCGCCGATGATACCCCAGAAGAGCACGCGATGCTGGTATTGCGGGGCGACCTTGAAGTAGGCGAAGACGAGGATGAAAACGAAGACGTTGTCCACGCTCAGGCACAGCTCGATGAGGTAGCCCGCGAGGAATTGCTGGGCAGGCTCGGGGCCGCGCCATTGCCAAAGCAACGCGCTGAAACTTAGGGCGAGCAGGACCCACACGACGCACCAGCCGAGCGCCTCTTTCATGCTGACGACGTGCGACTCCTTCTGAAACACGCCGAGATCGAGGGCGAGCATCGCGGTGATAAACGCAAAAAATGCGGTCCAGCCCCACCAGGGCATGGCGTCGATGACGGAAAGAAGCGACAGCATGATGGCGAGTTTTTGGCTGGGAGCGGGCCGGGCGGGCAAGCGGGGAGTTGAGCGCTGGAAACGGCGCCGGGAAATTCCAGCGCGGGCCGGGGGCAAGCGTCAGCCGCTCACTTGATAGCCTCTAACAAGCCAGCGCGTAGCGCGCGTTCGTGGTGCTGCAAATAGTGCTTTAGCCAGAATGAATATTTCCCGGGGTGCGCGGCGATGGCCCGCTTCAGCTCGGCCAACGTGAGCCGGTCAGTGGCCATGACTTCGGTGGGATCGGGGCGGACCTCCGTCGAAAGGAGCCCGAAGTAAATGTGCGCGATTTCGTTTTCGCGAAGTCCGTTGGGAAACTTCGCCTCGTAGCGCACCAGAAAGCCGAAGCGCAGGCGCGCGGCGACGCCCAGTTCTTCGTGTAGTCGTCGCCGGGCCGCCGCCAAGGTGCGCCCGCCGGGGCGAGGATGGCCGCAACAGGAATTCGCCCAAAGTCCGCCGGAATGATATTTGGTGCGCTGTCGGCGTTGGAGGAGGATGCGACCGTCCGGATCGATGAGAAAAATGGAAAATGCGCGGTGCAGCAGGCCCACGGTATGCACGGCGAGTTTCTCGCCGCGGCCGATGGCTTGGTCGCTCTCGTTCACGAGAATGAGATCTGTGGTCATGGGGTAGTTCCGGCGATGCGCGGCGAGACGCTGCGGCGCGGGGAACGGTGCGCGTGTTGTGCGCGGAGCCAAGCCCTTTGCACGGGAATCACCCGGTCATTTGATTTGCCGAGGGCGCGGTGGTTTACTTTGACCTGCTTTCGGTAATCTGACTTTTCAACTTCTCTTCAGTCATGCCCAAGACTCGCACCCCACGCATCCCGGGTCGATTGCCCGCCAACGTTCCCGCGCGGGCCGTCGTCGATCATGGATTCATTCCGGTGCGCGCGAAACTGATCGAGGTCGCGGCGTTTCTGGATCGCGTGGAACGCTACGGTGCGGCCGATGATTTTCGCTGTGATGCGCTACGCAAGGCGGCGGCGCTGTTGGTGGACGGCAAGCCCGAGCGGGCGCGCCGCATTCTCGAAAAACTGAGCGACCCGACGACCCAGGCGGATAAGATCTCCTCTGGAAAAGCTGCGCTCGGGGCATGGCAAAAACCCGCGGCGAGATAATTTTCTTTCTCGAACCATGCGCTACATCGAACCCCACGGCCACATGGTGAGCCGCACGACGGACGACTACCAGGCGATGGTCACGGCCGGGTGCGTGGCGGTGTGCGAGCCGGCGTTTTGGGCGGGCTTTGATCGCAGCTCGGTCGATGGTTTTCGCGACTACTTCCGCCAGCTCACCGACTACGAGCCCGCGCGCGCGGCGAAATTTCTCCTGCCGCATTTCTGCTGGCTCTGCATCAACCCGAAGGAAGCCGAGGACCTTTCGCTCGCGGCCGATGTGCTCGCGATGATTCCGGAGTTTTTGGACAAGCCCAACGTGCTCGGCATCGGGGAAATCGGCCTGAATCGCAACACTCGCAACGAACTCAAGGTGCTCGAACAGCACGTGGATCTCGCGGTGAAGCACGACCAGTTGATCCTCGTCCACACGCCTCACCTCGAGGACAAGTTCAAAGGCACGCGGCTCATCGTGGACCTGTTGGTCTCGCACAAAGGCGTGAAGCCCGAGCGGGTCATTGTCGACCACGTCGAGGAGCACACGATTAACCACGTGCTCGATCAGGGTTTCTGGGCCGGCATCACGCTCTATCCCGATTCGAAGTCGTCGCCGCCGCGCGCGGTCGATATGCTGGAGACGAGTGCTAACGAGCGCATCTGGCTCAACTCGGCCTGCGACTGGGGCGTGAGTGATCCGCTCGCGGTGCCGAAGGCGGCGTTTGAGATGCGCCGCCGGGGTCACACCGCGGAGTTTGTCGATCAGGTGCTTTATCAGAACCCGATTCGCTTTTTGTCGCAGTGCCCGAAGTTTCGCCTCGGCAAGCAGTCCGTCGGATGAAACTGAATCACGGCCTTCACCTCGCCTACTGCACCAACGTCCACCGCGGAGAGACTTGGGCGCAGACGTTCGCGACGCTGGAGCGACACACGCTCGTCGTGCGCCGTCGCGTCGCCGCCGGCCAGCCTTACGCGATCGGTCTTCGGCTCGGTCATCGGGCCGCCGAAGAACTCGCACAACCTGCGGCCCTCACCACCTTCCGCCACTGGCTCGATGCGAACGACTGCTACGTTTTCACGATCAACGGATTTCCCTACGGCAGCTTCCACGGCACGCGCGTGAAGGAGCAGGTCTACGCGCCCGATTGGTCCACGCCGCAGCGCCTCGCTTACACGAAACTGCTCTTTGATCTCATCGCGCAACTCGTGCCCGCGGGCGTCGCCGGCAGCGTGAGCACGGTGCCGGGCTCGTTCAAGGGCTGGACAGATCACAATCCGGCACGCCGTGCCGCGATTTTCACCAACGTCAGCGCCATTGGCCGCTACATCGCGGAAAAATCCGACCGCACCGGCCGTGATTTGCACCTCGGCTTGGAGCCCGAGCCGTGCTGCACGTTTGAGACGACCCCGGAGACGGTGGATTTCTTCAATGGCTGGCGCGCCAGCGACCGTGGCGTTGAGACCGAGGGTTTGTTGCGCCGCGTCGGCGTGAACTACGACTGTTGTCATCTCGGCGTGGAGTTCGAGTCGCCGACCGAGGCGCTCGGCCGGCTCGTCGCCGCGGGGCTGCGTCTAAGCAAAATTCATTTGAGCTCCGCGTTGCGCGTGAAACCCGATGCGGCCGGACGCGCGGCGGTCGCGGCGTTTGTTGAGCCGACGTATCTGCACCAGGTCGTCGTGGGCAACGCCGCCACGGGAGTCGTGCGCAAGCGCTACGTCGATCTCCCCGATGCTCTCGCCGATGTCACGCCTTCGCAGCCCGACGACGAGTGGCGCGTGCATTTTCATCTGCCGCTGCATGCGGCGCCCGGCGCGCCGTTTGGCGATACGCGCGATCATTTATTAGGCGCGCTCGACTGGATGAAGGCGCACCCGGCGGCGTGCCAGCACGTGGAGATGGAAACTTACACGTGGGAAGTGCTGCCGCCCGCGCTGCGCGTGAGCATCGAAGATCAACTCGTGGGCGAATACGCGTGGACGCTCGCCGCGCTCACTGCACGGGGGATGGCTTGAGCGCGCTTCATCCCATGAAGAATCCCTGTGCGTTTTTGGCGGACCCGTATGTTGTAGGCCCGACCGTTGGTCGGTTGAGCCCGACCCACGGTCGGGTCTACAGTTATCGAGGAGGAGTGCGATGAGCGCGTCGGGTAAAGCGGCGGTTTCCCTCTCCTCCTTTCCCCTTTGGCTCGATCTCGCGCGCGCGGGAAATTTCCCCTCGGTGTGGAGTAACGTCCTCGCAGCGCTCGTGCTTTCCTCGCCGCTCACGGCTGCATGGCCGGCGGTGGGTTTGCTGGTGCTTACATTTGTGGCCGGCAGTCTGGCCTACGCGGGCGGCACGACGTTGAACGACGTTTTCGACGCCGGCTTTGATCGCAAACATCGCCCCGAACGCGCGATCCCGCGCGGGCTGATTGCACGCTCGACGGCGGGTTGGGTCGGCGCGCTGCAACTCGCGGCCGGTCCGGGCCTGTTGGTTTATGCGGGCGCTTCGCCCATGGCGGCAGCCGGGCTGGCGGCGACGATTCTCCTCTACGATTGGCTGCACAAACGCTGGACCGGCTCGGTTCTGCTCATGGCGGGTTGCCGGGTGATGCTCGCAGTGACGATCTCGACGCTGCCGGGCCATGGGATGAGCCGTGCGTTCGTCGCGTGGATCGTCGCGCTCTTCATTTACATCGTCGTTTTGAGCCTACTCGCGCGCCGGGAATATCATCCCGGTGCACCGGCGGAAAAACTCGGAAAGCTCGTGAGAAAGATGCTGGCGTTTATTCCCTTCGTGGACGCCGTCGCGCTGCTGGCAAGCGGCGCATGGCTGCCGGCGGTATGCTGTGGGTTGGCGGTGCCGCTGGGCAAATGGGCGCAGCGGAAAGCAGCGTCGAGCTGAGCGTGCTACCGGAAGTCGTCCGTCGTCAGCCTTGAGCCGTCGATGATGCTTTTGAGGGTGCCGATCGGAACGCTTTACGAGCCGTGTTGAGCGACGATTACCATCCGTCCGTCGGGGTAGCGCCATTTTTGATGGCTCTCTTTTTGGCCCGTGAGCACGAAGCCATGCCGGCGAATCACCCGCACGACATCGCTGGCGGTGCAGACGGGGAATTTTTCGCCCATGTCTGGCTCAGGCGATCAATTCGACGAGCGTCGCGTTCTTAGGGAGCGGAGTGTTGTCTGGCTCGAACCAAAGGGCGAGCGCCTCACGGGCGTTGGTGAGTGCCTCGGCTTCAGTGTCACCGGCCGAGGCGCAACCGGGCAGCTCAGGAAACATGGCGGAAAAGCGGCCGGTCTGAGGGTCTTGCTCAACGACAAGGCGGATTTTCATAAGGGAAGCCTAGGCGCCCAATTCCGCCCGGAAACCTTGATCGGGTCTGCGCACTCTGAGCCTTTTACGGCGCGGAACACCCAATTTTTTGAAGATAACCCCTTTCCAGTATCGAGCAAAGGAGCGGGGCACCTCCCGCTGCAGACGCATCCCAAGCCATTGCCGAGTCTCAAGCTCAGTCGCGGTTGTTTGTGCGCTGAGAAACTCCGTCAGTGCGTGCTGATCTGAATCGGTCAGCCGTGCAGGTTTGCCTTTTCGTGGCTTCGGCTTCAACGCGGCGATTCGTCCTTGTTGAAACGCGGCAACCCATTTCGAAACGGCTCGCTTGGTGACTCCGTGTTTTTGAGCGATTTCGGCCAGCGTGCGCTTTTCGGTGTGATGCGCGACTACAGCGAGAAGCCGTTGCTCGTAACTGCGCCCTTTCCCTCGGCTTCGATCAATCGCCCAACGCAAATCGTCGAGACAGGCTGCGTCGAGGGACCGAGGTTGTTTTGGCATATCACGGGGTTGTTTTGGTGAACTGATTAACAGCCAATTTCTTTGATGCCTCGAATTATAGACGCTGTAAGCATCTATCGTTCAATATAATGATTAGAATCAAATCTCGCGGAGATCTCGAAGCGTTATAGATGAGAGAGATTGATGCTTCGGGTTGTGAAACTTGTGAGGCTGAACTCGGAAGAAATGGCGCATAGCTGTGCGCTTACCCCTCAGCGCCTGAGCGCTGCGCCAACCCCCGCAGAATCGAAAGCGTTACTCTTGAGGGATGCGTTGCCCTCCTGCGCGTAAAGGCGGCTGGCCCAGCGCGAAACATTTCCGCAGCAGAGCTACACGGGGTTCTGCATGCGGTTCCCAATACCCCGTGAAATCAAAAACAGCGAAAACCATGATTAACGAAATCCTCAGTAAGAAACTGCATCAGATGAAACTTAGCCTTCAGCAGCGCAACCAGTGGCCCATTGACGACACGCTCGGCATTGATCCGTTCGAGGCGGATGTGTGGAGATCTTTCCTAAATTCGAACCATAGTTGGGTGCTGGTTCAAACCGGAGCGCTGCCAAAGTTGAGCGCTGCTCCCGATGATGAGATTCACGAGCTGCTCGATGCTTCGGTCGAAACTTACTTCAGCCGGGGATGCGCTCGCCCGCATCTCCTTTGGGTTCAAAATTTGGGCGAGTGCGAGAGACGAAATTCGATCCCGAACCCAGGCACATGCAGCCCTCTCGATTACCTCGAATTTGAAGAATTGATCCACGGGTTTTCTGCTCTTGAGGCGATGCTTCTTCAAAACAACTGAACCGAGGTAATTTCATGAAGCACAAGCATCGCTCACCTTACGTTGTTCACGTGGATTATTGCCCTGAGCGTGACCGGCACGCCCGAATCACCCTCACGCGTGACCAGGAGGTGTTCAAAGATTGCGGCAGGTATTTTCTCACCTCGCGAGGATTGGGTCAGTGCCTACGCGCAATTCGCACGGGCACTCGTGAAATGAGCCGCTTTGCACTTTACGTGAAATTATATCCCGATGTCAGCGTTCAGATCCAAACTGCTTTATTGGCTACGCGCGAATGAGCATTGAGTTCACCCTATCGGGAACCCGCGATTGCTTCCTTGCGGTTGCGGAAGGGATGCCGGCTAAATCTACCACGTCCATGGCTGAGTCTTTCCCGAATCTCTCCTTTCCGATCACACTGCAGCATGAGCATCGGCTGATTTTTACCCGCGATGTCTTTGCTCTCGAAAATCTCACGCTCGCGCAGACGCTGACGCCACGGGAAGCGGGCGAAAATGTGCGCGCACTCGTCGTTTGGGATGCGGGGCTTGAGACGGCGTTTCCGGGGTTTGCGGAGAAAATTACGCGCTGGTTTGGGGCGCGGGGTGAGACGTTGAAGCTCGCGGCGGCGCCGGTGGCGTTGCCGGGCGGCGAGCGGATCAAGAACGACTTTTCTCAGTTGGAAGCGGTGTGGAAAGCCATCGAGGCCGCCGGGCTTTGCCGGCATTCGTATGTCGTCGCGGTGGGCGGCGGCGCGGTGCTCGACCTCGTAGGCTTCGCGGCGGCGACGGCGCATCGCGGGATTCCACTCGTGCGTTTGCCGACGACGAGCCTCAGTCAGGGCGACGGTGGCGTTGGCGTGAAGAACGGCGTAAATTTCTTCGGGAAGAAGAACTGGCTCGGCTCGTTCGGCGTGCCACACGCGATCATCAACGATCTCTCGTTCTTGCACGGATTGCCGACGCGCGACCGGCGCGCGGGGCTGATCGAGGCGGTGAAGGTTGCGCTGGTCCGCGACGCGGCGTTTTTCGAATTTATCGCGGCGCGCGTGCCGGCGTTGGCGAAATTTGAGCCCGATGCCTACGAAGCGGTTATCCGCGAGAGCGCGCGTCAGCACATGGAGCATATCGCGACGGCAGGAGATCCGTTCGAGCGCGGGTCGGCGCGGCCGCTGGATTTTGGCCACTGGGCGGCGCACAAGCTGGAGCAGCTCTCGGAGTTTCGTGTGAGCCATGGCGAGGCGGTGGCGGTGGGCATGGCGATCGATCTCATCTATGCGCGGCGCACAGGTCTGCTGTCGGAAGCAGATGCTCAGCGCATCCTCGGCGTGATTCAGGGGCTGGGCTTCGAGCTGTTCGCTCCGGTGAAACACATCCGCAGCGCGACCGGCCGGCAGGACATGCTCGATGGACTCGAGGAGTTTCGCGAGCACCTCGGCGGCCGGCTGTGCATTCCGATGATCCGCGCGCCGGGCGAACGGTTGGAGATTCACGAGATGGACGGCGCGGTGGTGAAGGCGGCGTTTGACGAATTGCGCGAGCGTTATGGCTGAGCGATGTCGATGAAGCAGAGAGCTGAGAGTCCAGAGCTGAGAGCCAGACGCCGAACATCATTCCGTGTTATCGGGAGGTCTGGCTCTGGACTCTCAGCCCTTAACTCTCAGCTTTCCCTCCATGTCTAACCGCACCGCGATCCTCAACGTCGTCGGGCTCACGCCGCGGGTGTTGGGGCCGGATATGCCGAGGCTGTGGGCGTTGGCGAAGACGGGTGGGTTGATCCGCGTGAAGCCGGTGCTGCCGGCGGTGACCTGCACGGCGCAGAGCACTTATCTCACGGGGCTCACGCCGGCGGGGCACGGTTGCGTGGCCAACGGTTGGTATGATCGCACGCTCGGGGAGCACCAGTTTTGGAAGCAGTCGAACCACGTGGTGCAGGGTAAAAAACTCTGGGAAACCCTGCGTGAGCGTCGGCCGGGCTTCACGTGCGCGAAGCTTTTTTGGTGGTATAACATGTATGCGAGCGCGGACTGGTCGATCACGCCGCGCCCGATGTATCCGGCCGACGGGCGCAAGGTCTTCGATGTTTACACGCAGCCAATGGGGATGCGGGAGGAAATTAAAAAGGACCTCGGCCCGTTTCCGTTTCCGGCGTTCTGGGGGCCGCTGGCCGGAATCAAATCTTCGGAGTGGATCGCGCGCTCGGCGGAATGGGTGGAAGAGCGGCATCAGCCGGACCTCTCGCTGGTTTACCTGCCGCATCTCGACTACAACCTGCAGCGCCTTGGGCCGAATGATCCGAAGATGGCGGCGGATTTTCGGGAGATCGACCGCGTGGCGGGTGGGCTGATTGATTTTTATGCGCAGCGCGGGGTGCGCGCGGTGGTGCTCTCGGAATACGGCATCACGGCGGTGAAGCGCTCGATTGCGCTCAATCGCGTGTTTCGCGCGAAAGGCAGGATTACGATTAAGGAGGAGATGGGTCTCGAGTTGCTGGACTGCGGCGCGAGCAAGGTCTTCGCGATAGCCGATCATCAGGTCGCGCACATTTATGTGAACGATCGTTCACTGCTTTCCGCAGTGCGCGCGGCGGTGGAGGGCGTGGACGGTGTGGCGCGCGTGCTCGATGCGGAGGGCCAGCGCGCCGAAGGGCTCGATCACGAGCGTTCGGGGGACCTCGTGGCATTTTCGGCGGAAGACGCGTGGTTCCCTTACTACTATTGGGACGACGACGCGAAAGCGCCGGATTTCGCGCGGTGCGTCGATATTCACCGCAAATACGGCTACGATCCCGTGGAGCTGTTCATCGATCCCAAGATCGCGCTACCGAAGCTGAAGGTGGCGGGGAAGCTCCTGCGAAAGGCCCTCGGATTCCGGATGCTGATGGATGTGATCTCGCTCGATCCTTCACTCGTTAAAGGGTCGCACGGCACGTGTCCGGTCGATTCTAGCGAGTGGCCGGTGCTCATCGGCACGGGTGCGTTGCCGGGCGATGCGTCAATCGCGGCGACGGAGGTGCATGACCGCCTGCTGACGGCGTGTTTGGCGTAGGCTGAGGGTAGGGCGCGTTATCGTTAACGCGCCGATTGCGTGCGGGACTTCAGGTGGGCGACATCGCAGCGGCGGATTAGGGATAATCCGCCCTACTTGGGGACAAAAAAAGGCCGGTCATTACGACCGGCCTTGATAAACTAAACTTGGTTTAGGGAGGTCAGAGCTCGTAAGCGGGTAGCACCTTGTCGATGCGCGACTTGTCGAGCTTCGCGAACACCGGCACGCCATCGGCGTAAGGCACGGCGACTTCGCCGACGATGAGCGGCTGGGCGTAGCGGAGGAACTGGAAGTTCAGGCTGATGCCGTCTTCGTTGATCCAATCCTTCGGGAGCTTCTTTACGCCGTTGGCGATCTCGCTCAAGGAGGCGAGGCCGGTCTCGACGGTGTAGTGTTCGGTGTCGCCGCGGACGAGGGTGATCATCTTGTCGGTCTCGCCACGAATGGCGGCTTCGACGGCGGCTTCGCCGGCGAGGAACGCCTCGTCGGCATCAGTCTTGGAGGCGGCGTGGGCGGCGGAGCGCTGGGCGAGGCCAGGCTTGGCGACACGGACTTTCACACCGGGAATATTGGCCTCGATGATCTCACCGAGGGCATCGCCGGCGCCGCCGAGCTTGGCGTGGCCGAAGGCGTCGGTGGCCGCATCGGCCGCGAGGTAGTTGCCGTCAGCGTCAACCAGACCCTCGGCGACGACGATTTGGCAGAACTTCTCGCGCTTAAGCACACGCTTCACGTCTTCGAGGACCTTCTCTTGGGCAAAAGGAACTTCGGGGAGGAGGATGATGTGGGGCGGATCGTGCGGGTGATCCTTGCGTTTCGCGAGGGTGGCACCGGCGGCGATCCAGCCGGCGGAGCGGCCCATGACCTCGATGATGGAGACGAGGTCGCCCTGGCCCATGGCCTCGTTGTCACAGGCGAGTTCGCGCACGGTGGTGGCGAGATACTTGATGACCGAGCCGTAGCCGGGGGTGTGGTCGGTGAGGGGAAGATCGTTGTCGATCGTCTTGGGCACGCCGATGACGCGGAGCTCGTAGCCCTGCGCCTGCGCGAGCTTCGAGATCTTGTCGGCGGTGTCCTGCGAATCGTTGCCGCCGATATAGAAAAAATAGCGGATGTTGTGGGCCTTGAAGACCTCGAGGACGCGGTCGAAATCGGCCTGCTTCTTAAGCTTGTAACGGCAGGTGCCGAGGGCGGCGCCCGGCGTGTGCTTCAGCGCGCGGATCTGCTGCTGCGACTGGGAGGCAAGGTCGATAAAGTCCTCTTGGAGAATGCCGAGCACGCCGTTCAGCGTGCCGTAAATCTCCTCGATGCACTCGTGGTTCAGCGCTTCGGCGATGATGCCTGCGACACTGGCGTTAATGACGGCGGTGGGGCCACCGGATTGGCCCACCAAGACGTTTCCTACGAGTTCAGCCATGATAGTGTGGTGTTAAATTTAAACGGGGATTCTACTGCGTGAACGGGAGAGAAAGCGCGGCGGGCGCGGCGGAAGCAAACGAAAATTTCCCGCTGACCATATCGGGAGAAATCAGACGGGGGACTGGGTCGGGGTGAGGGGGGATGGAATCACGGGTCGGCCCCATGCCGGAGGGGCGACGGCAGGCTGCAACCCCGGCGTCCAGAACGCGTTTGACCGGGCCGGCTTGGCGTCGGCAAGGTAGTCGCAACCCCATCCCCGCATGCAACCTGTCTCTTCGTTTTGGCTCTGTGGCGTCTTGGCGTTTTCAGCCGTCGCGGCCGAAGCGCAAACCGCGCCGTCACCCGCTCCGACTCCCTCAGCGGCCGTGACCAAGGCTGCCGCCACCGTGCTGCTTGCACCTGATCCGCGTTTTGAAATTCCTGCGACTGACGACGGCCTGCCCGGGGCGGGTCCGCTGCGCCGGGCCGACTGGTTTCGGAAACTCTGGCGGGAGCGGCGCGCGGGCTGGGCCGGTCGGACTTCGGCCGATCAGGGCGCGTTGGTGTTTCTCGGCGACTCGATCACGCAGGGCTGGGGTGAGCGCATGGGCAGCCTGTTTCCCGGCGTGAAAGTCGCCAACCGCGGCATCAGCGGCGACACGACGCGCGGCGTGCTGATTCGCCTGCAAGAAGATGTGCTCGTGCTGCGGCCGAGCGGTGTGGTGCTCCTCATCGGCACCAACGATCTCGAGGAACAGGCCGAGCCGGAAGTGATCGTGGGCAACGTGAAGCTCATTCTCGCGGCCCTGAAGCAGCACCGGCCCGCGCTGCCGGTGGTGCTCTGCAACGTCATGCCGAGCGCGGAAGTGAAGAAGCGGCCGGCGACGCAGATTAAAAAACTCAACCAACTCCTCTTCGCCGCGATCAAGGACGAGGCGCAGGTGACCGTGCTCGATACGTGGACGCTTTTCGCCGACGCGCAGGGTGACGCGAAACCGGAGGAATTTCCCGATCTGCTGCACCCGAACGGCATCGGTTATTCGCGCTGGGAAGCGGCGCTGCGCCCCGTGCTGGAAACGCTCGGGCTCGTGCCGGCGTGGCCGGACGATTTCACGCCCGAGCCGGGCTTCGAGCCGCTGTTTAACGGGCGCGATCTCGCGGGCTGGAGTTTTGCGGACCAGCCCTTAGCCGAGGGTGCCACGGTGGCAGCGAGCGGGCGCTTCATTGCCAAGAACGGCCGGTTGATCGTCACGGTGTCGCGCCTCGAGCGGAATTTCCAGAAGCTGGTGACGACGCGTAAATTCCCGAAGGATTTCGTGCTTAAGCTGGAGTTTCGCGCCAGCCCGTCGGCGGACAGCGGTATCTATATCCGCGAACCTCAGGTCCAGTGTCGGGATTTCCTATTGGCGGGGCCTTATTTCCTGCTGAAAAACTATCGCCCACTCGATTGGAACGAGATCGTCGTGACCGTGAAGGGCGGACTCGCGCACGTGACGTGCAACGGCGAGATTTTGGCCGATGCGATGCCGGTGCCGGCGACGGGTCCGATCGGGCTGGAGAGCGAACGAGGGCAGATGGAATACCGGCGCATCCGCGTGCAAGAAACGCGTTAAGTGCGGCGGCTTCGAATGGGAAGACGGAAACGGCAGCGTGTTCTTAGGCGAGGCCGCGCTATCAAAGCAACTTGCCCGGTTCGTAGCTGGCCGCGCCTTTCACCTTTTTGGCGAGCGGCCCGACTATGCGGACGAAGGTATCGACCTGTTGCGGGGCGGCGCCGACGAAGCGTTTGGAGTCGGCGAGGATCGCGGTGAGCTTCGCCTGGGTGAGACCGAGGCGGGGGTCGGCCGCGAGGAGTGAGACGAGATCGGACGAGCCTTCGCCCGTGCGGATCGCCTTGGCGGCGGAGAGGGCGTTTTCCTTGATCGCGAGGTGCGCAGTTTCGCGGCCCACGCCGGCTTTCACGGCTTCCATGAGGATTGTGGTCGTCGCGAGGAAGGGGAGCTGACGCTGGTTCTCGGCGGCGATAGCGGCCTCGAAGACGTCCATCTGGTTGAGCACGGCGAGGAGCGTTTCGAGGAGGCCGTCGATGGCGTAGAACGCGTCCGGTAGCGCGACGCGACGGACGACGGAGCAGGAAACGTCGCCCTCGTTCCATTGGTGGCCGGCAAGCGCGCCGGTCATGGTGACGTAGCCGGAAAGAATGGTGGAGAAGCCGCAAATGCGCTCGCAGTTGCGGGCGTTGACCTTGTGCGGCATCGCCGAGGAGCCGACCTGGCCCTTTTGGAAACCCTCGGTGAGCAAGCCTTGTCCCGCCATAAGACGCAGCGTGGTCGCGAAGCTGGCGGCGGCGGCGCCGATTTGGTGGAGCGCGCTCACGACCTCGAAGTCGAGCGAGCGCGGGTAAACCTGGCCGACGGCGAAGAGCGAAACCTTGAACCCGAGGTGGGAGAGAATGCTCGCTTCGAGTTTCGCGACTTTCTTGGCGTCCCCTTCGAAAAGGGTGAGCTGGTCGAGCTGCGTGCCGACGGCGCCCTTGAGCCCGCGCACGGGATAACGCGCGGCGAGTTCGTCGAGGCCGGTGAAGGCGGCGAGGAGTTCCTGGCCGGCCATGGCGAAGCGTTTGCCGAGGGTGGTCGGCTGTGCGGGCACGTTGTGCGTGCGGCCGGTGAGCATGAGCGCGCGGAACTGTTTCGCACGCGCGGAAAGCTTAAGAAGGGCGGCGGCGGTCTTGAAGCGGACTACGCTGAGGGAGCGGGCGATCTGAAGCTGCTCGACGTTTTCGGTGAGGTCGCGGCTGGTGAGACCGAGGTGGATGGATTCGCGGCCGGCGAGGGCGTTGAAGGCTTCGATCCGTGCCTTCACATCGTGGAGCGTCACGCGTTCGCGCGCGTCGATGTCGGCGAGGTCAATCCGGTCTTTCACGCGCTTGTAGTCGGCGATGGCGGCGGCGGGGATGGGCAGGCCGAGGTCACGCTGGGCCTTCATGACGGCGATCCAATAGTCGCGCTCGACGGCGATGCGGCCGCGCGGGGACCAGATGTCTTTGGTGAGCGGCGAGGCGTAGCGCTCGGCGAGGACGTTGGGGATGGCGGAAGCGGCGGTGGAATCGTTGAAAGTGCTCACGGGAAAGCACGGGAGTAAGCCGCGGGCCCCGGCGAGGCCAATGGAAAATCGGCGACGTGCGTCATGAGCCCGCGCGGGTGGCCGGCCGAAGCTCGCGCAGCCTCACGCCGCGAGGCAGCGGACGGCGAGTTCGCGGAGAACTTCTTCCTGCGCGTTGTTGGGGCGGCGGATGATTTCTTCGAACGCGGCGATGAATTCCTGCTGGTTGTCGATCAGGCGGCGCAAGGTCGGGAGCTTCGCGGTGCCGGCGAGTTTGCCGACATACCAGGAATTCTGGGAAAACAGATTGTAAGAACTCTTCTCGGCCGCGCCGACGAAATGTTTGCCGTAAACGGCGGTCGCTTTGGGCAGGCCGTCGAGGCCGCGGGGGCCGAGTCGGGCGTCGCCGCTGTCGAGGAGGGCGCGGACTTGGAGGAGGATGCGGTTACGGTTTTGCAGGGCGCTGATGACGGGGCGGGCGTCGCCGCCGCTGAAGAAATGGCGCTGGAGCGCGGCGAGGGTCCACTTGAGATCGCCGCTGAAAAACGCCTCGGCGGCTTCGAAGAAATCGCCGGCGGCGACGTTGGGTGTGAGCTCGGCGACGTGGGATTCCTCGATTTTCAGCAGCAGGCCCGCGGACGGGGTCGCGGTGGCGGGCGAGGCGTCGGCGGGCTGGGCGTAGGCGGCGAGCTTGCGGGTCTCCTCGACGATGAGGCGGGTGTTGGCGCCGACTTTGGCGAGAAGGAGTTCGAGGGCGCCGGGGGCTGAGCCGGCGCCGAGGCTGCGGGCTTCGGCGAGGGCGACACCGGCGAGCGCTTCACCCGCGTCGTCGCCATCGCCGCCGGCGAGGGCGAAGTCGGCGTTTTTCTCGCACCATTTGGGAAACGCGCGACGGCGATCCACCGGTGAGGCGGTGATGAGAATCGCGGTCTCTTCGGGATTCACGCCGGTGAGGAGCTCCTGGAGATCGGCGACGAGCTTGAGCGTGCCCTCGGCGCGGCCGGTGACGCTGTCGGCGAGGAAGTTGACGTCTTTCAGCCAGACGACGCGTTTGCCGCCAAACATCGACACGGTCTGCACGCTCTCGCGGAAGCGGTTCAGCGCGGACTCGACCTCGCTCATATTGGCGGCGAAGCCGTTGACGGTCTCGCGGGCGAATTCATCCGTGAGATCGGCGGTGAGGGTGGCGAAACGCTCCGCGCCCATCCGGCCGACGAGGTAGTCGTCGGCGCCGCAGATGAAGGTGAAGGATTTTGCCGTGGACATGCGCGGTTGATATGGCGGCGAAGCGTGGGCGGGCGCACGAAAAAAATCGCCAGCCGTCGCGCCGCAGGCTGAGTGTGGCCGGCCCTTCTGCCCATGTTTACCGACCACTCCGGCTCGTCGTTGGCCCCCGCATCCTGGCGTCGTGATCTGCTGCTGCTCGCGCTCGCCTTCGGGCTGTTGTTTGCCTTCCGGCTCGGGAGCTATCCGCTAAGCAATCCGGATGAAGGGCGCTATGCGGAAATCCCGCGCGAAATGGTGGCGAGCGGCGACTGGGTGACGCCCCGGCTGGACGGGGTGAACTATTTCGAGAAACCGCCGCTGGTTTACTGGACCACGGCCTTGTGCCTGAAGTTTTTCGGACCGAGCGAATGGTCGATGCGCGCGACGCCGGCGCTGTTCGCGCTCGCGGGCGTGCTGCTCACCTATGGCGCGGCGCGCAAGTTGCACGGGCGCATGGCCGGGCTCGGCGCGGCGGTGGTGCTGGGCACGTCGATCCTGTGGTTCGTGCTCGGTCGGATCATGCTGCTCGACATGGCGGTGTCGGTGCTGATGAGCGCGACGCTGTTTTGCTTCATCCTCGCGGTGAACGAGCCGGCGGGGGCGACGCGGCGCTGGCTGTTCTACGGACTCTACGCGAGTGCCGCGCTCGCGACGCTGACGAAGGGGCTGATCGGGTTCCTCGTGACGGGCGCCGTGATGTTCCTGTGGTTGTTGATCTTCAACCAATGGAAACGACTGCGGCCGATGCATCTGCCCTCGGGCATTGCGCTATTTTTGGTGATCGCGGCGCCGTGGCACGCGCTGGCGGCATTGCACAATGACACGTGGACGCACCGGTATTTCGTCTATGAGCACTGGGAGCGCTTCACCTCGCCTGCGGCGTCGCGGCCGGGAGCATGGTGGTATTTCGTGCTGATCGTGCTGGGCGGGTTGATCCCGTGGAGCGGATTTCTCTGGCCGGCGGTGCGGGACGCCGTGCGGGGCGGCTGGGCGAAACGCGGTGAAAACGGTGTCGCGTGGTTTCTGCTCACCTGGGCGGGCTTCATCTTTTTATTTTTCTCAAAATCGCACTCGAAACTGGCTCCCTACATTCTCCCCATTTTCCCGGCGCTGGCGGTGCTCGTCGGCGCATGGCTCGCGCGGTTGCCGGGCGGACGCGAAGGCGCGGCGCGGGCGCGGGTGGGCTTTGGGGTGTTCGCATTTTTCTGCGGATTGCTCGCGACGGCGCTCGTCGTGGTCGTTATGCGGCCGACGCTGGTGCGGATGGGGGCGGCGCAGGCGGCGGCGTTGCAGGTGCCGGCGTTTGTGATGGCGGCGGTGTTGCTCACGGGCGGCATCCTCGCGCCCTGGCTGGCGAAACTCCGCGGGGTTCGTCCGGCCGTGGGGCTGATCGTCGCGACGATGGCGGTGTTTTTCGGCACGCTGATGTTTGCCGCTGCGGATATTTCCAAGCCGGGCACGAAGGCACTGGCGCTGATGGTGAAAGCGCAGGCGAAGCCCGGCGATCGCGTGCTGCATTACCACGAATTTTTCCACGACTTCACGTTCTACGCCGAGCGGCTGGTCGATGTGGTGGCGTTCAAAGGCGAGCTGGAGCTGGAGGAAGACGCGGCGGCGCGGGCGAGCGGGCGCTTCATGGATGAGCCGGCGTTTCGCAAGCTCTGGACCGGACCGGGACGCGTTTGGGCGGTCGCGCGCAAGAAGGACCTGAAGGAACTTTTCGGCGACGCGACGTTTCGTTATCATTTGATTGGCGAAAGCCCCGATCACATCTTTTTCAGCAACCAACTTTGATATGTCCGTGCCCGCCGCCATCGCTCCCGCCCCTGCGAACCCCGCCCTGCCTTACCTGCCGCTCACCCGGCCGACCATCGACGAGGAAACCATCGCGGGCGTGTGCGAGGTGTTGCGCTCGGGCTGGATTACATCGGGGCCCAACGTGAAGGCGCTCGAGGGTAAGCTCTCGGAATATTTTGGCGGCCGGCCGGTGCGGGTTTTTAATTCCGGCACGTGCACGATGGAAATCGCGCTGCGGATCGCGGGCATCGGCGCGGGTCACGAGGTCATCACCACGCCGCTGTCGTGGGTGGCGACGAGCAACGTCATTCTTGAAGTCGGCGCGACGCCGGTGTTCGTCGATATCGATCCCGTCACGCGCAATCTGGATTTGAACCTCGTCGAGGGTGCGATCACGCCGGCGACGAGGGCGATTATTCCGGTAGATCTTGCGGGTCTGCCGGTGGACCGCGACCGGCTTTACGCCATCGCGAAGAAGCACAATCTCCGCGTCGTCGAGGATGCGGCGCAGTCGATGGGCACGACGTGGAACGGGAAGCGCATCGGCGCGTTCGGCGATTTCGTGTCGGTGAGTTTTCATCCGAATAAAAATATCACGACTATCGAAGGCGGCTGTCTGGTCATGAATACCGAGGCTGAGGCGAAACTCGCCGAGCAGTATCGCCTGCAGGGCGTGGTGCGCTCGGGCTTCGACGGCATGGAGGTCGAGGTGGTGGGCGGGAAGTTCAATCTCACTGATGTCGCCGCGCGCGTGGGCCTCGGGCAATTACCGCGGTTGCAGGAGTTCAATGACAGGCGGCGGGAGCTAGCGCGGGCGTATTTCGCGGCGTTTGCGGCGCGCGATGCGAAGGCGCTCGGTCTGGGCCTGCCGGTCGAAGATCTGACGCAAAGCAACTGGCACATGTTTCAGGTCGTGCTGCCGTCGGGGTTGAAACGCGCCGAGGTGATGGCCGCGCTGCACGCCGCGGGCATTGGCGCCGGCGTGCATTACCCGGCGATCCATCTCTTCGCGATTTATCGGCGGCTCGGCTGGAACCCAGGCGACTTCCCGATAGCGGAGGCGGTGTGCCGGAGTATTCTCACGTTGCCGTTGTTTCCGACGATGTCGGGCGCGGATGTCGCGCGCGTGGTGGAGGCGCTGGTGGGAATAGTGAAGGGGCGCGTGTAGGCTTGGACGTAAAATTTTTGAATATGGAACTCAGGAAATCAGGAACGGAAGCAGGGGCCGGATCGGTTCCTGAGTTCCTGATTTCCCCATAAATTTTCCCTGTGAATTCCCCACTCCCGCTCTCCATTGTCATCCCCGTTTACAACGAGGAGTTGAACCTGCCGACGCTCTTCGCGCGGCTCTATCCGGTGCTCGATGCGATGAGGTGTCGTTACGAAATCATCTTCACCAACGATGGCAGTGCGGACCGCTCCATCGAGTTGCTCCGCGCGCAATACGCGGCGCGGCCCGATGTGACGCGCGTGATCGATTTCAACGCCAACTACGGCCAGCACATGGCGATCATGGCGGCGTTTGAGCGCGTGCGCGGTGACATCATCGTGACGCTCGATGCCGACCTGCAAAACCCGCCGGAGGAAATTCCCAAGCTCCTTGCGAAGATGGATGCCGGCCACGACTACGTGGGTGGCTATCGGCTCAACCGGCAGGATTCGTTTTTCCGCACCAAGGCCTCGAAGATCATTAATTTTGTGCGCGAGAAAACCACGAGCATCGAGATGACCGACCAAGGTTGCATGCTCCGCGCCTACTCGCGCGCCGTGATCGACGCCATCGTGCGGAGCGGGGCGATTAACACCTTCATCCCCGCGCTCGCCTACAGTTTTGCGGGCAATCCGGCGGAAGTGGGCGTGAAGCATGAGGAACGCCACGCGGGCGTTTCGAACTACTCGTTCTACAGCCTGATCCGGCTGAACTTCGACCTGATCACCGGCTTCTCCATCGCTCCGCTGCAATACTTCACGATGTTCGCGGGACTGAGCTCGCTCGGGAGTTTCGCGCTCGTGGTTTTATTGCTGATCCGCCGGTTCGTGTTCAACCTCGACCGCGAGACCTTCGGCGTCTTCACGCTGCTGGCGATCGTGCTCTTCGTGCTGAGCGTCGCCATGATCGGCATCGGGCTGATCGGTGAATACGTGGGCCGCACCTATCAGGTCGTCCGCGCGCGCCAGCGTTATCATGTGAAGGAGATTTTGGAGACGAAATGAGGGTTTTTTGTGCGCAGCCGCGGCAAATGCGTCTGGCGCGCTTCGCCAGCGTCGGGTTGGGCGCGCCGCCGCTTCCGGTATTTGCGATGCGCTGCAATGTTCCGTGACGCGCGTGCGAGTTTTCGCTAGGCTCGGTTAGCATGTCCAAGCCTCGCATTCTTTTTTTCGGTTATAGCGAAGTCGGCTACGTATGTCTTTCGCTGCTCTTGGAGCGCGGGGACAACGTCGTCGCACTCATCACGCACGAGGATAATCCGCATGAAAAAATCTGGTTCAAGACGCCCGCGATGGTCGCGCGTGGAGCGGGGATTCCGGTGTTTAGCCCGGATTCGGTGAACACTCCGGAGTGGCGGGAGAAAATCGCGGCGCTCGTGCCGGATTTGATTATTTCGGTTTATTACCGGCACATGATTGGGACGAGGATTCTCGCGCTACCGCCGCTCGGGGCCTGGAACGTGCACGGTTCGCTGCTGCCGCGTTACCGCGGGCGGGCGCCGATCAACTGGGCGGTGCTGCACGGAGAATCACGCACCGGGATGACGCTGCACCGCATGGTGAAATCGGCCGATGCCGGCGCGGTGGTCGATCAGGAAGGCGTGGAGATCGGGCCGCGGGACACGGCGGAGCAGGCGTTTCGCAAAGTGCTGCCGTGCGCGCGCACGGTGTTGGCGCGCCAGATTGATGCGCTGCTCGCGGGCACGGCGAAGGAGACGCCGCAGGACGAGGCGCAGGCAAACTACTTTGGCGGGCGCAAACCGGAGGATGGGCGGATCAACTGGACGCAGACCTCGAAGCAGATTTTTAACCTCATCCGCGCGGTCACCGATCCGTTTCCGGGTGCTTTTACCGAAAGCGGCGACGCGCGGCTGATGGTGTGGTGGGCGGAGACGGAGTCGGCGGCGGCGGTGGGCAAACGCGGCGCACCCGGTGGGGTTCTCTCACTTGCGCCGTTGGTCGTGGCGACCGGCGACGGCGCGTTGGAACTTACGAAGATCGAATGGCTCGGAGGGGCGACGTCCGGGTTACAGGTTGGGCAGAGGCTCTAGTTATTGGGAGTAGTGCTCGCTGCGCCCCCCTCGATCACCGCGATGGCTTTCTCAAGGTATTCGTCGCGACCATCCTTGATGCTTTGGATTGTGCGCGACACGGGATAGTCGGGCACGAAGCCTTTGAAGTAGAAAACCGAGTTGTCGTGCCGACGCACGTCCATGCCCGTCCACATGACGCGGTAGCCACCCGGCAGTTCGATAAAATTGACGTTGCCGTTGGTTCCGGCGGTCGGGGCTCCCACGAGCGTTGCGAGGTGGTAATCCGCGATCATGGCCATGCAAGTCTCGCCGTAGCTGACAACGCTGGGATCGTTGATCCAGACTACGCGGCCTTTGAAACGCGGAATCTGCGGTTTCACGGGCCAGGTGCTCGTTCGGAAGGTCCATCCGAGGCGGTCGGGCCGGGTCACTTGTGGTATGAGCATCGGCGACGCGTTGATCGCTTCGGAAATCAAATGGGGCAAGATGTCGGCATCCGGTTCGATCATTTTAGCGTCCTTGCCGAGTCCCGTTCTGCCGAAGCGCCAGTCGATAATCACGCCACGAGCCTCTGCGAGCTGCGACTGCTTTTCCTTCAGGCCGATGGCGTCGAGTGCAGAGAGATTTACATAGTAGATGCCCGGGCGCACCTCGGCAAAGGCGGGAAATTTGAACTCGGCGATGGGATTGAAGAAATACCCGCGTTGGTCCTTGATCCGCACGAAGTTCACGGTCTGCGGCTTGCCGTCGCGCAGTATGTCCACCCGGGCCACCGAGCCGAGAAGGCCTTCTCCGAACTGGTTTAGCGCCCGAAAACGGGAGAGATGCGGCGAGCCGGAAGCGTAGCGTTCGCGGTCGCGCAGTGCCTCTGCGGCCGGCACGCCGTCGAGACGGACGATGATGTCGCCTTTCTGAAAAGGCACATCGCCGTCCGCGGCCGAAACCACGAGCTGATCCTCCGCCTCGGTGACGCGGATGGGGATGCCGCCAAGATTGCCACGCGGTCCGTCAACGAAGCCGTGTCCGTCGCGCGTCTGGGCGACGAGTTCGGTCAACGTCGCCCAGTAGTCCGCGCCAGTCTCGTCGCGGAGGGCGCGCCGCAGGGCCGGTTGCAGAGCGTCGCCCCATTTTACTCCGATGGTGTCGAGGTAGGGGTGGAAGTGTTGGAAAGTGGTCCACACGGCAATGACGCCGGCCACGCGCACGCGCCAGTCGGTCGGGCTTGCCTTTGTCAGATCCAGTGCGGCGAGCCGCGCTTTGAGAGCTTCGAGCTCAGGACTGCCGATGTCGGCGGTTTTGTTATCCGTGCCGACCGGAAGGGCGAGCGGCATGGAAAGCTCAAGTCCTGTGCCGATGATTTTCGTGATAGAGTCGGGTGGAGTAGCTGGACCGAAGAGGGGGCTGCGCGGGCCCCTCTCTTCGCCTGTGATGACGCGTTGCTGCGAGTAGATGCCGCGTTTCGTAGTGAGGTTTAGACCAGCATATTGCCAGAAGGTGACCCGGCCTGGTTCCGCGAGGGGTGCTGCGAGCGGCGCGGCGGAGAGTCCCAGTTGCGGCGCCACGGGCGCGAAGGTCCGGCGCAAGGTCTCGCGCAGCGCGATGTCATCGGTCGCGTCGCGCACCGCCGCCGTTTCGCTGATCGAGAATTTGACCCAATCCAGCGCGGCCGCGGTGTCGCTGGGGTAGAAAAAGCGCACATAGCCGTAGGTGCGGGCAAACGCGGCAAGATTGCCGACGGCGCGGTCTTCTGTGACCGGAGCGGGGCTGGCGGAGACAAGGTTTAACGAAAGCAGTGAAAGGAGCAGGACCAAGGGGCAGGAAGGGCGCATGGGCGGAGGCGGTTGGTGTGATACGTGGGCAGGATGAGATGTTCCTACCCACTGTTGGCTCTCGGGTGCAATTTTTGCGTTTCCCATTGGCCTGTTTTCGCGATTTGCTCAGTCGATGCCCCTCAAAGTTCTGATCCTCGGTGCCAACGGCTTCATCGGCAGCTCGCTCACGCGGGCGATTCTCAAGCAGAAAGACTGGGAGGTCTATGGCATGGACATCGGCTCCCACAAACTCGAGGACAGCCTGAGCAACCCGCGCTTCAAGTTCGTCGAGGGCGACATCACGATCAACCGCGAGTATATCGAGTATCACGTGAAGAAGTGCGATGTGGTCATCCCGCTCGTCGCCATCGCGAATCCGATCCAATACGTGAAGGACCCCCTGCGGGTCTTCGAACTCGATTTCGAGGCCAACCTCGCGGTCGTGCGCCACTGCGCGAAATACAAGAAGCGCATCATTTTTCCGTCCACTTCCGAGGTCTATGGCATGAGCACCGATGCCAAGCTCGACGAGGCGACGACGAGTCTCGTTTACGGTCCCATCGAGCGGCAGCGCTGGATCTACGCGTGCTCGAAGCAACTCCTCGACCGTGTGATCTACGCCTATGGCGTGCGCGACAACGTGGACTACACGCTCTTCCGGCCGTTCAACTGGATCGGGCCGCAGCTCGACGATGTGATGGAGCCCAAGGAAGGCAGCTCGCGCCTTTTTACGCAGTTCATCTCGAACGTGATCTTTAAGAAGCCGCTGCAGCTCGTGGACGGGGGCAAGCAGAGCCGCTCGTTTACCTTCATCGACGACGGCGTCGATGCGCTGCTCCGCATCATCGAGAACAAGGACGGTTGTGCGTCGCGTCAGATCTTCAACATCGGAAATCCGAAGAACGACGTGAGCGTGGCGGACCTCGCGAAGCACATCATCACGGCGTTTAAGGATTATCCCGAATACGCGGAGCACGCGAAGATGGCGAAGACCGTGGTCGTGTCGTCGGGGAAATATTTCGGAAAATATTATCAGGACATCCAGAAACGCGTGCCCTCGATCGCGAATGCGAAGAAGCGGCTCGGCTGGACGCCCAAGGTCGGCCTCACCAAGGCGATCAAGCTCACGCTGGATTACCATCTCGCGCACAAGGATTATCAGCTGGAGTGACGAGGGATGAGTTAAGCGCGAAGCCGCAAAGGCGCTAAGAACCGAGCCAAGATAAAAGCCCGGCAGCGCGTTATTCCGAAATCTTCGCCTCTTTGCGTCTTTGCGCTTCAAATCGGTCTTAGGTATTTTTGACCCGTGTCCATCCGTCTCGCGCTCAAAGTTGATGTCGATACCGACCGCGGCACCCGAGTCGGCGTGCCGAATCTGGCGGCGGATCTGCAGGCGGTCGGCGCGCCGGCGGCGTTTTTGTTCTCGCTCGGGCCGGATCAGACGGGGCGGGCGATCACGCGGGTGTTGCGGCCGGGATTCTTCCAGAAGATTTCGCGCACGAGTGTGGTGCAGATCTACGGCGTGCGCACGCTGCTCAACGGCACGCTGCTGCCCGCTCCGCACATCGGCCGGCGCAATGCGGGCGTGATGCGCGCGGTGCGCGACGCGGGCTTCGAGGTCGGCATCCATTGCTACAATCACTACCGCTGGCAGGACTACGTGCAGACGATGCCGCTTGCGGGTGTGCGTGAGGAATTCGAGGCGGCGCGGGCGGAGTTTCTGCGGGTGTTCGGCACCGAGGCGCGGACGGCGGGTGCGCCGGGTTGGCAGAGCAACGCGCGCAGCCGGGAAGTTTACGACGAGGCGGAGCTGCTCTACGCGAGCGATGCGCGGGGCGGGGCGCCGTTTTTCCCGCGCGTGGAGGGGAAGGTTTTTAAGACGTTGGAAATTCCGAGCACGCTGCCGACGTTTGATGAACTGATGGGGCGGCCGGAGTATCCGGATGACCAGATCGTGGCGCATTATCTGAAGTTGATGCAGGCTGCTGCGGATGCGGGTGGCGGGACTCAGGTGTTCACGCTGCACGCGGAGATCGAGGGCATGGGCCGGCGCGGACTATTTCAGCAGTTGCTGGCGGCGTGCGAAAAAGTCGGCGTGGAATTTGTGCGCCTGGATGAGTATGCGCGGGAGTTGTTGGCGAATCGCGCGGTGATTCCGGTGCGGGATCAGGTGCTCGCGGAGATCGATGGTCGCAGCGGCGTGGTGGCGGTGCAGGCGGCTTGAGGGGAGGTGCGCGACCGCAAGGCGCGTTTTTGGAGGCTTATCGTCGGAATTTTTTACCGCGGATAAAACGGATATTCACGGATTAGGATTTAGGTATCCGCGTCCATCTGTGTTATCCGCGGCAAAATGGACGGGCCGGGATGCGGCGGGTTAGGGATAACCAGCCCTATCGCGTGGCTGGGCGCTCGATGCGGAGGAAGAGCCAGATGCCGAGGACGAGGAAGACGGCGTTGGGGAGCCAGAAAAGGAGGTCGGGGTGATACTCGGGGTGGCGGTCGAGCCAGCTCACGGCGACGGTGAGCATGTAATAGCCAAGAGCGAGCAGGACGGCGATGCCGAGATTGGCGCTCGTCTCGCGGCGGGAAACCTTGATGCCGAGCGGCACGCCAATGAGGGCGAAGGAGAGAACGGCGAGGGCGGTGTTGAATTTTTCCTGCACGGTGAGCCGCACCTTCATGACGGCGCGGGCGTGGTCTCTGGCGGCAGCAGGGTCGAAGGGCAGTGCGGCGACCCGGGCCTCTTCGGCGCGAAGTTCCTCGTAGGTCATCCACTGGAGTTTCTGGCGGACGGTGGGCGGGCCGTAGAGCTTGGCCAAGGAGATGCGTTGCGGCTCGGATTTCTCGAAGGAACCGACGCGGGGTGATTCCGAAAAATTTTCCGGCTGCTTGGGATTGCGCTCTTCGATCTGGGCGCGAGTGAGGGTGAGGATGAGTTCGTTGGCGTGGGCGTCGTAGTCGAAGCGGCCCGATTCGGCGCGCACGAGCTGGGTGGCCCGGCCCTCACGATCAAGTTGCCAGAGCCAGAAGTCGCGCATGACGGCGCCCTGTTTGTCGCCAACGTAGATGACGTAGCCCTTGAAATTACGGATGAACGTTTTGGGGACAATAAAGCTGAGGGGGTTGGCGCGGACGGCGTCGTCGAGTTCCTTGTGATACTGCACGCGCGCGTGGGGCATGGACTCGAAGTTGACGTAGAGGCCGAGGGCGGTGCCGAAGGATCCGAGGATGAACACCGGACGGGCGATGCGGCTGAGGCCGAGGCCGGCGGTGCGCATGGCGGTGATCTCGCTGTCGGCGGACAGGCGACCGAGCGTGAGGAGCACGCCGGTGAGCATGCCCATGGGCAGCGCGTAGATGGCGACCGCGGGCACGAGCATCCAGACGAGGCGGGCGAAGGTGGCGACGGGCAACTGGCCGGAGAGGAGGTAGGGCACCAGGTCGCGGATGAGGTTGCCCAGCATAAGCACAAACGTGAAGAGGCCGACCGCGCCCGCGCAGGTGAGCAGCACGCTCTTAAAAATATGGCGGTCGAGAAGGTTCACGCGGGCGGGGGAAGAAGCGGATAGTGATCGCAGAGAGACTGCGAGCGGACAAGGCGGTTCGTGTGCTGACGGCGTGAAGGCGCGGTGCCGTCAGAGCGACGCGGACCAGGTGGAGAGGATTTCGGGCAGTTCGCGCACGGATTTGAGCTGGAAAAAGCGACTGCTGGCTTGGGTAGCGGTCTCGACGCGCTCCGCGGCCCACGTGATGTGATAAGGCACGTGGACGCCGGCGCCACCGAGGGCCAGGACCGGGAGGATGTCGGATTTCAGGGAATTGCCGACCATGAGGAAACGCGCGGGGTCGATGGCGTGGCGGCGGAAGAGGGCGGCGTAGGAACCCTCGTCTTTTTCGGAAAGAATTTCGACGTGTTGGAAATGGGCGGCGAGGCCGGATCGGGCGAGTTTGCGCTCCTGGTCGCGGAGATCGCCCTTGGTGATGACGAGGAGGCGGTGCTGACCGGAGAGCGCGGTGAGGGTTTCGACGACGCCGTCGAGGACGTCGACGGGATGTTCGAGCATGTCGCGCCCGAGGGAGATGAGCTGCTGGATCTCGTCGGCGCTGATTTTGCCGGCGGTGAGCTGGATGGCGGTTTCGATGGCGGAGAGCGTGAAGCCCTTTACGCCGTAGCCGTAGAGTTCGAGGTTGCGCATCTCGGTCGCGAAGAGCGTGCGGTCCACGGTGGCGGCGTCGTGGTAGCGCGCGAGGAGTTCACGGTAGCGCTCGTGGACTTTTTCAAAGATGACTTCGTTGTGCCAAAGGGTGTCGTCGGCGTCGAAGCCGAGGGTGAGGGCGCGGGTGGACATGGGCTAGAAGGGGAGAGAGGTGTTAAGTTTTCGGATTTGGAGTGGCCACAAAAAGCGCAAAAATACTCACAATTCTCCCGGCACGCCGTAAAAACCGGATTGAAATCACAGAGGCACAGAGACACGGAGACCAAATTTTCGGCTATCGTTCGGGCGACTTTCCTCAGATCTCTGTGCCTCCCTGCCTTTGTGGTGGAAATAGCGAGTCCTCGGCGTTGAGGAGAGGCTGGAGAAAGACGAAATGCTCACGTGTTCCACTGCGTAAACCGGTGGAGGGGTGAGCGGACGCGATTTTTAAAACAGGCTCATCTGCTCGCCGCCGGGGCGGCGGAAGGAGGCGGTGGAGAGGACGTGGCGCTCCTGATTCAGGCCAGCGCGGCGGGCGGTGGCGTTGAAGAGATCGCGGAGTTGATCGGCGAAGATGCCTTCGCCTTTTAGGCGTTTGCCCCATTCGGAGACGTTGAGTTCGCCGCCGCGCATCTGGCGGATGCGATCAAGGACGCGGGCGGATTTTCCGGGCGCGTGGTCAGTGAGCCATTGCTGAAAAATTTCTTTCACGGCGTGCGGGAGACGGACGACGATGTAGCCGGCGCGGGTGGCGCCCGCCCCGGCGGCGGCGGCGAGGATGGCGGGCAGCTCGTGATCGGTGAGACCGGGGATGACGGGCGCGACCATGACGCCGACGGGGATGCCGGCGGCGGAAAGTTCGCGGATGGCGCGAAGCCGGGCGGCGGGCCGCGAGGCGCGCGGCTCAAGTTGGCCGGCGAGTTCGGGGTCGAGCGAAGTGACAGAAACGTAAACGGCGGTGCACTGGTGGCGCGCGAGCTCGGTGAGGACGTCGAGATCACGGGCGACGAGGGCGTTTTTGGTGACGATGGAGATGGGCTGGCGGAACTCGGCGCAGACTTCGAGGCAACCGCGGGTGATGCGGAACTGGCGTTCGCAGGGCTGATAGCAATCGGTGACGCCGCTCATGGCGATGGACTGCGGCCGCCAGCGCGGCGACGAAAGCTCGTCGCGGAGCAGAGCGGGCGCGCGAGTTTTGACCATAATCTTGGTCTCGAAATCGAGGCCGCTGCTCCAGCCGAGGTATTCGTGGTAGGGGCGCGCGAAGCAGTAGGCACAGCCGTGTTCGCAGCCGCGGTAGGGGTTGAGGCCGACGGTGAACGGGATGTCGGGGCTGTCGTTTTCGGTGAGAAGGGACTGGGAGGCGTCGGTGAAAAACTGGGTGCGCGGGTGCGGGCGTTCGTCGGGATCGAGCGCGAGAAAATCGGGGTCGGGCGTGAGGATGAGAGGCTCGAAACGGTTGGGCGGATTGACGGCCGTGCCACGCCCGGGGATCGCGGCGGAAGGGGTGATCGGCGGGTTCGGCATACGGGGACACGTTAGCCTAAATTGAAATTCGGCCAGCACCGATGTCGGGGATGCGCGCGGGAGAAAATCAACCTCCTGCGGGGCAGGGGTTCAGCGAAAATAAATCATGAGAAACGAAGCGGTGCGAAAGAGGCGTTATCGGAGGGCCGGGAGCGTGCAGATCTGCGGCGCGCACGGGGCTGCGGCGGAGTCGTGGGCACCGACTTAGCCGGAACGATGCGGTTGAAACACCATTTCGCTCGTGGTTGCCGCAACGTTTAGGTGATCGCCGTCGGTGCCTGCTTGAAGGCGATTTCAGCTCAAAAATCGCCAGCAAGCTCGCTCCTACAACTGCATCGTTCCGACTCAGCGTGCGACCGGCCCGCCGGTGCGGTCATGCCGGTAGCCCGGGGGCGGCGTGGCGCTCGGCTTCGCATAGGCGGTCCGGTTTTTTCCGTCGAGGACCAGTTCCAGTCGCTTCAAGGCGGCGAGTCCGAGCACAACGATTTCCCCGCCGTTGACGGCATGGCGCAAGTAGGCGGGATCGGCTTCGCGCACCGGCACGCCGCGCAGCACGAGGCCGTTGATGTTCAAGTCGTCGGCCCATGCGCCCTCGTGAACCTTGAGCGGCTGGCCGTAGATCACGGCCGCGTGCGTCGTCCGGCGCGCGGTAGGGTGAGCAGCCAGCCAAGCACGCCATCGGGGCGGTGCGAGCAAGACGCCGTCGTCGTTGCCGGTGTCGATGAGCAGCTGCGGGGCGGTCGGGCCGGAGTCGGTGAAACGGAGGGACAACGTGTTGCCCGCGACCATGGAAAATTTGGTCCATCCGGTATTTTCCGCGGGCACGCGGGGAATCGTGCCCACGGACGGCGGTGTTTCGCCGAGGGTAAACCTCAGGAGGGTTCGAGCGATCGCGGGCCAGCCAATCACGCCATCGACCAGATCGGCGGTGGAAATCCCCGGTGGCACCGCGACAAACGGGAGGGTGGTGTGAGGATACCTGCGGCCCAGGAACTCCACCTCGGTGGCGGCGGTGACGCCCAACTGGGCCCGGCCTGGGACGGGCGCCGGGTCGGGCAATACCGGTCGGGTAACATCGAGCTTCAGCCGAGCCAGACTGGGGGCGAACAGGATGATCATCTCGCTGGCGCCCGTATCGAGTGCGAGCTGGGCGGGCTGACGATTGATGCGCACGTCGGCCACGAGGCGTTCTTCGCGGCCTTTGCGGGTTTCGAGCCGAAAGAGCGCGGGAGAATCGGCCGACGCGGGCGCCGACGCCGATGCGGGCGCGGGGGTGGTCGGCGTTGCATGGTGGCACCCGGCGGAGGCGAGCAACGCCAGCGAGACGAGCGGAAGCCGGAGGGTTGGCAACATGATGGAGTCCGCACACGGCATCGGCCCGTGGCGGAAAGCTCAAGCCTGCGGGATGAAAACGGAGAAGGGGGATTCGGCGCTTTGTTCGGCAGGGCGGGTGTGGTTCGCGGGGCGAAATGTTTCCCGATTCCGCGACGCGCCCGACTGGCGTCATCACGCTCAAAGGCGCGGCGCGGACGGAGCGCGACGATGTGCTGGCGGTGGAGGAGCCGTTGGAAATCCGGGTGGGCGGACGGAGTGTGGCGGTGGTGATGCGGACGCCGGGGCACGACCGGAAACTGGTGGCGGGGTTTCTGGTGACGGAGGGAATTTTGCGGTCGCGGGAGGAGGTGCTGGATATGGTGTATTGCCGGAGGCGGACGGAGGAAGCGTTGGGTAACCTCGAGGCTCAGCAAAAGGGCCCGCAGGAGAACGTGCTCGATGTGCTGCTCGCGCCCGGCGTAGTGGTCGATTGGGCGCGGCTCACGCGCAACGGGCACGCGTTTTTCGCGGAGGCGCCGCCGCTCACGGGGTGCGTGCTCGGGGTGAGTGGACGGGTGTCGTCCGAGATTATGCAAAAGGCGCTGCTGGCGGGGATTCCATGCGTGGCGGCGGTGTCGGCGCCGACGAGTGCGGCCGTCGAGTTCGCGCGGGCGAGCGGGCAGACGCTGGTGGGCGTTGTGCGCGGGGCGCGGATGAACGTTTACGCCGGCACTTTGGCCGGATGAGCTGGTCGCACCTTTGCCCTTCCACGCATGAAACTTTCCAAACCAATCGGTTGCCCGCCAATCACGCGGATGTGCGCGAATGGCAGAACTCTCCACGCATGACTTCGCATCTTTCTTTTTTGGGCAAATTTGCGTCGGTTCGTATGATTCGCGGGCGATGGTTTGAACGGGTGTGCTTGGGGCTGCTGCTGCTCGCGCTGCCCCTCGGCGCGGCGGAAAGTGAGACGATGGCGAAGCGCACGTTGCGGCAAATCGAGGAACGGCAGCGCACATTGCTCGAAGACGCGGCCAAGCAGGGCGACAAGCTGGAGGCGGAATCTTTCCGTGTGCAGTTGCAGGAGGTCAGCCACAGCTACGAGCGGTTTTTGGCGGGTAATCCGAACAACGCGGAAGCCTATGCGGCTTACGGCTATCTCCTGCGCAAGGTGGACATGCGCAAGCAGGCGGCGGCGATGCTGCTGAAGGCCAACCAACTCGATAGCGACATGCCTCTCGTCAAAAACCAGCTGGGCAATCTGCTCGCCGAGGATGGGCGGCCGATGGATGCGCTCCCGTATTTCATGGCGGCGATCAAGCTGATGCCGAAAGAGCCGCTCTATCACTACCAAGTCGGCACGCTGTTGCATGAGGCGCGGGATGATTTTTTGAAGAGTGGCGAGTGGACGCGCCCGGCGCTGGATCAGGCGACGCACGGGGCGTTCAAAAGCGCCGCGGAGCTGGCGCCGGACCGCTTCGAGTTTGGCTATCGTTATGCGGAGTCGTTTTACGATCTGGCCGAGCCGCAATGGGACGAAGCGTTGAAAGTGTGGGCGGAGTTGGAAGAGAAGGCCTGCACCCCCATCGAGCGGCAGACCCTGCGCCTGCATGCGGCCAATATCCTCCTGAAACAGGGCCACGCGGATCGGGCCAAACTGTTGCTCGACACCGTCACGGAGCCGGAACTGCAGAATCAGAAGCAAAAGCTGATTGCGCCTCCGGCCGAGACCCAGAAAAAGTAACCGGCTATGAATACCGGCTTCGACCTCGCGCAGCTGCGCGAGGGTCTCATGTTCTACATCGTGCTCATCGTGAGCCTGTGCATTCACGAGTGGGCGCACGCCTTCACGGCCGACCGTTTGGGCGACGATACGCCGCGGCAGGACGGGCGCGTGACGCTCAATCCGGTGGTGCACATGGATCTGTTTGGTTCGGTGATCTTCCCGCTCGTGTGCATTTTTATGTTTCCGGGCGGACTGCTGTTTGGCTGGGGCAAGCCGGTGCGAATCAATCCGTCGAACTTTCCCTATCGCAAGCGCGACGAGGTGCTGACGACCCTCGCTGGACCGATGGCAAACCTCACGCTCGCGCTGCTCGCGGCCGTGATCGGCGGCTTCGCGTGTCGGTATGATGCGCGGGCCTTGGAACTCGTGCGCCTCATGCTCTCGCTCAACGTGGCGTTGGCGGTGTTTAACCTCATTCCGCTCCCGCCGCTCGACGGCGGCACGGTGTTGAAACACGCGATCGGCATGAGCGAGGAGATGTTTTATAACATTTCCCGCTGGAGCATGCTGGTGTTGCTGATCGCGATCAATATCCCGCCCATCCGGCACCTGCTCGGGGTGGTGATGGCGCTGGTGAGCTGGCCGTTTGCGATTCTGTTTCAGATGATCGCGGGATGAAGCCGCGCGACCTGCTGGGCGGCGCGAATCGATGGGTGACGCTCGGCGACTGGTTGCGGGGCGTGGAAAAACTTTATGCGAAAGCGGGCGCGACGCTCGGCCAGGTGGCGGCGAGTGCGCACGACGAGGCGCTGTATCTGCTGCTGCGCACGCTGGACCTCCCGCTCGAAAGCGATGGGGGCGTGTTGAAGAAAAAGATCACCGCCGCGGAGCGCACGGAGGTGGAGGCGGTGTTTCGGCGTCGGCTCGTCGAGCACGTGCCGGCGGCGTATCTCACGCGCGAGGCGTGGTTGGGCGAACATCGCTTTTACGTCGATGAACGCGTGATCATCCCGCGTTCGTATTTTTTGGAAATCATCCCGCAACAGCTCGACGGCTGGTTGCCCGACCCGAAAAATGTGACGCGCGTGGTCGATGTCTGCACGGGCTCGGGTTGTCTCGCGATTTTGTTGGCGAAGCATTTTCCGAACGCGGCGGTGGACGCGGTGGATCTGTCGTCGGAGGCGTTGGAGGTGGCGGCGATCAACGTAAAGGCGCACCGGTTGGGCAAGCGCGTGACGTTACACCGCAGCGACGTGTTCGACGCGGTTCCAGCCGAGAAATACGATGTGATCTTGAGCAATCCGCCCTATGAGCCGAGCGCACACTGCGATGCGTTGCCGGCGGAGTTTAAACAAGAGCCGCGGATGGCGCTGGACGGCGGTGGTGACGGGCTGGACATCATTCGGAAGTTGTTCCGGCAGGCGCGCACGCGGCTGCAACCGCACGGGATCGTCATGATCGAAGTGGGCGGACTACGGGTGGCGATGGACCGGGAGTTCGCGGCGCTGGATTTGCACTGGCTGCACACGGGTGACGGCAGCGATTGCGTGTGTGTGGTGGGCGCGGCGCGGTTGAAAACCTGGCGCGGGTAGCGACGTGGCAGATCGTCAGTGTTCCTCAAAAATGAAAGCGATTGTTCAAACATTCCTCGTTGGCTGCGGCGTGCTGGGGCTCATCCCGGCGATCGTTTCTGCGATTCACAGATGGCCTGTTCAATGAGCATCGGCGCTCCTCGGCCCATTGATTTGCTGTGTAGCGATTGGTGTGGGTGTCATGTGGCAGCGCCGAACCAGAAAAAGTGAGCCACGCCGTGGCCCCGGGCACTTCACGGAAGACCCCGGCACTGGTGTATGATGGATTCGGCGGTTGTCTCAATTTGCACGCCGCGTTGGCATGACGGGCGCTTTTCGTTATCCCTTTCAACTTTATGGACGCTCATTTGATGGAATTTCTCGGGATGCTCGTGCGGTGGCTGCATGTGATCGCGGGCGTGGCGTGGATCGGTTCGTCATTCTACTTTATCTGGCTGGACAACAGCCTCGAGCCGCCGGCAGCCGGTTCGGAAAACGCTAGGAAAGGCGTGTCGGGCGATCTCTGGGCGGTGCATGGCGGCGGTTTTTATAACCCGCAGAAATACGCGGTCGCGCCGGCGTCGTTGCCGGAGAAATTGCACTGGTTCAAGTGGGAGGCCTACACGACGTGGCTCTCGGGCACGGCGTTACTGGTGCTCGTTTACTGGCTTCACGCGCAGACGATGATGGTCGATGCGAACCGCGCGGCGCTTATGGGCGCGCAGGCGGTGGGCATTGGCGCGGGGAGCATGGTGCTCTCGTGGTTCGTCTATGACGGGCTGTGCCGCTCGCCGCTGGGTAAGCGTGACGGCGCACTCGGGGCGGTGGTGATGGTGCTGTTGGGCGGGCTCACCTGGGCGCTGTGTCAGTGGCTGGGCGGGCGCGCGGCTTACATCCATGTGGGGACTTCGATCGGCACGATCATGGCGGCGAACGTTTTCTTCATCATCATCCCGGGGCAGAAAAAAATGGTGGAGGCGATGCGCGAAGGGAAATTGCCCGATCCGATCTACGGCCAGCGCGGGAAGCAGCGCAGCGTGCACAACAACTATTTCACGCTGCCGGTGATCTTCATCATGATCAGCAACCACTATTCGGCGACCTACGGGCATCCGCAGAATTGGGCGGTGCTCCTGCTGATTTCGACGGCGGCGGTGTCGATCCGGCATTTTTTCAACCGCAAGCACAAGGGTGTGTATGCGTGGCAATTTCTCGGCGCGGGCGCGGTGATTTTGGGTTTCACGGCGTGGTGGACGGGGCCGCACGGACCGCCTCCGCCGATGTCGGCGAATGCGGTGAGCTTCGCCCAACTGCAGCCGATCATCGCGCAGCGCTGCGCGACCTGTCACATGCCGACGCCGACGTTTCCCGGCATCGCGCAGGCGCCGGCGGGCGTGCTCTTAAATACTTCGGCCAACATCGCGCAAAACGCGGGGCGGATTTACCAGCAGGTCGCGGTGACGCGGATCATGCCGCTGGGCAATGTCACGCAGATCACCGAAGAGGAACGCGCGATGGTCGCGCGATGGTTTTACGACGGGGCGAAGACGAACTGAGTCACGGCTGCGGGCCGCGGGTTTTGGCGTAGGCCAAAAACTGGCCCCAGGCGCGCGGGCTGAGCGATGGTTTTTGGCGGCGCGCATCGGCGGAAACGGCGCGGGCCAGCACGTCGAGGGCGGCGGTGGAACGGGTGGTGGTGAGAAAGCCGGGCGCGGCGGCGAAGGCTTGGTGGACGAAGAGGAGCGTCTCCATGGCGTTGTCTTTGTTCATGACGCCGAGCGCGGAGAATTCGGCGTTGCGGGCGACGAGACCGCGTTCCAGCGCGCGCAGGATCGCGGCGCGTTCGGGATCGGTGGGCGGGAGCACGGCGGCGAGCTGGGCGAGGGCGCGCAGCATGATGTAGTGATAGGCGGGGCGGGCGTTGTGCGGATCGGCCCAGCGGCCGGCGTGCGGGCCGGCGGTGAGCTGGCCGGGGATGACGCCGAGGAGGGCTTTCTTTTTCGCGGCGGCGAGGTAGGCGGGGTCGGGCGTGACGGCGTGGGCTTTGGCGAGGAGCCAGACGGAGAAGCTGTTGTAGTTCCAATTGGGCACGAGCGGCTGGCGCGCGGCCCAATCGGCGGCGCGGCGGGCGGCGGCGAGGGCGCGCGGGTCGGCGGTGAACTCGTAATACTCGAACAACGCGACGCCGCACTCGGCGTTGTCGAACTGGAGGCCGCCGTCGCCCAGGTCGTCGATGACCCAGCCGTTTTTCACGACGCGGCTGAGCTGGCCGGTGCGCTCGGCGTGCGCGAGAAACGCGGCCCCGACCTGCATGGCGCGGTCCGAGGACGCGCCGCGCGCGGCGGGAAAAGGAAACACGTCGCCGCCGCCCTGTGCTTGGGCCCAGAGGAGAAATTCGGCGGCGTCCTTCGCGAGGGCGAGGCTGCGGTCAGCACCATCGAGGTGAGCCCGAGCGGCGGCGACCCCGCCGGCAAGCACGGAGACGGGCGCGCGCAGGGCCTGGGTGAGTTGCGTGGGGTCGAGGCCGACGCGCCACCAGACGAGTTTTTCGAGGTGCGCGAAGTGCGGAGCGAAACCAGGTTGGGCTTCGGCGGGCGTGAGCCAGTGGGCGCCGGCCGGAGCGGGAGTGTAACGGTCGGCGACCTCGGGTTCACCGGCGCGATCGCCGAGCGAGCGGACAGCTGCGGCGACGGCGACGCGGATGGCGGCGGGGTCTTCGGCTTTGAGCGCGGCGGTGAGGGCGCGGTGGAGATCCTGTTTCGGCGCAGCGGCGGCGCAGGTGAACGCGGCGAGGGCGGTCCCGGCGGCGATAAACCTATGGATACGCACGGGCAGTGAAACCGCGGCGGCGATACGCGGGGCGTTTACTTCCTGGCTTCGACCTTGCGCGTGGGCTGGCCGGCCTCGGCCCAGCTCTTGAAGGCGCCGCCGTTGGCGACTTTGTAACCTTTTTCGGCGAGCGCGGCGGCGACGATGCCGGAGCGGTTGCCGGAGCGGCAGTAAAGGATGATTTCCTTGCCGGCGTTTTTCTCGAGGAACGGCTTCCAGTCTTTTTGCGCGCCGTCGAAATCGCTTTTCGCGAGCAAGGTCGCGGAGGCGACGACGCCGGTGTCAGCCCACTCGGCGGGTTCGCGGACATCGACGAGGACGGCTTTGCCCTCGGCGACGAGTTTCGCGGCGGCGGCGGGTTCGAGTTTGGGGATTTCAGCGGCCATGGAGAGACCAATGGTGGCGACGAGGGTGGTGAGGAGACGGGGGAGTTTCATGGGGAATTAAGAAATTACCCCGCACGGTGACGGCGAATCGGGCGACGGCAAACTAGGAAAATCCCGACCGCCCCGCCCCGGCCGGACCGGAGTTCACCCCGGGCGGCGTCGCGCTTTCCTCAGCCGGAGACGTAACCCGGCGGCACCGGCAGCGGGACGCCGCGTTGGGCACCCTGCACGACGAAAGAAAAAACCGTGAGTTTCGGCCGGGTCCGCACGCGCAATACCGATCCGTGGGTGCGCACGCAGGTGCGTGCGATGTAGAGCCCCAGGCCGGGGCGGTCTGATTTTACCGAGGAGCCGGTCTGCCTGCCCATGGAAAAAAGGTAGGGTAGGTGGCCGGTGGGAATGCCCGGACCGCCGTTCGCGATCGCGATCTGCCAACGCTCGCCCCGGACGGCCGAGAGACGCACGCGCACCCAGGTGCCGAGCGAGTAGGCCACCGCATTGCCGATGAGGTTGACGAGCGCATGGCGCAGAAGGGTGGGGGAGAACGAGCACCACATGGTCGCGGGCAGGGCCAGCGTGATGGGCGCGCCCTTGGGCCACACCCCCGGCTCGCCGGCGAGTCTCGCGATGAATTCGGCCAGGTCGCCCCGCGCATAATCCACGACCCCGATGCGGGTATGGTAGAGCAATTTCATGCCTTCCAGCAGCTCCATCATGCGCTTCACGCCGCCCAGCACATCGCGCGCCGCCGCTTCCCGCTCCACCCCGCCGGGAGCGTGGGCGAGAAATTCGGAGGCCAGCGAAACCTGGGTCAGCACATTGGCCAAGTCGTGTTGCATCAGCCCCGGAACCACGGCGCGCTCTTCCGAGAGCCGTCGTTCCTCGAGGAGTGCCTGGAGCAACGTTTCTTCAAGCGGCGGCATAATCCGCGGCGGGCACATAGCGATAGCTCCCGGGCACGCCGAGACGCATCGCATCGATCGCTTCGACCATCAGCCGGGGAGTGCCGTCGCTCAGGACCAGCATCAGCTCCACCGCGTCGCGCGGCTGAATGAGTCCCGCCTCGGCCGCCACGCGCACGAGTTGCAGGGCCACCGAGCGCTGCTCCACCGCGACACAGGCGCGGAGTTTGGTCAGAGTAAGGTCATACATAAATCACCAGAAGAAAAAGGAACTCTTGGGATCGAGATACTCGCGCGAGGGCATGGCGGGCACCACGCGCCAGACGGTGGCATACTTCGACCATGCGCCCGCGATCTCGCCGTCGAATTTCACGGACCACTCCGCCTCGCGGCGGGGTTTGCGGTCGAACACGCGGCGCAGGAACTCGGCGTGCCCCTCCTCGCCCGCGAAATACAGGCAACGGCGCTCAAAACAGTTGGGCACCTCGCGGGCCGCGCTGCGCAGCTTGTAGTAGCTGACGACAAATTCGTTGCGGGCCAGCTCGACCGCCGCCCGGGCGACTGCCGTGGCAAACGTGGTCCCGGCTGAGTAGCCGTAGCTGACGTGGCCGGCGGCCGAGCGCCGAAACAGGACCGCGACCTCGCCAAACTTCGCGCTGTGCTCGAGGCGCAGGGCGGTGACGCCAAACATCGCGTCGCCCACCATGGTGGCGCGCATGTGCCCCGACCACCACGAGATGAGCGCCCAGCGCTCCAGGGCCTCGTGGTAGGCGCGCTTGCGGGCCTGGGATTTGAACAGGCTGGGAAACGCCGCCATGCCGTTGGTCGAATTATCCAGATCGAAGCCGTGCTTGGCGGCATCCGCCCCCTGCGAGGTTTCGTAAAACGCCCAGCGCTCCAGGGCCTCCGAGATCGCCATGTGCCGCGCGACCTGGGGCGAATGGTTGGAACCGGTGCCGTCGGCGTTGCCGTAAACGCTCAGCGACGGCTTGCCGCGGATGAGGCCGGGCTTCAGGTAAGCGATGGCCTGCGGCTCCTGCCGGCCCAAGACGTCGATCGTGCCGGTGCAGATCCGCTCGATGGGACCTCCGGCACTCGTGAGAATTTCACGGTAGTTGATCGCGGCGAGGCTGAACATGGGAGGGCGGAATGAAGGTTAGAGGGAAACGGAGACTGGGGGGTCTTCTTCGACCACTATGCAGGGCGCAGACGGTGCTTGCGCAGAAAAGTTAGTAGCTGACGGCTTTGCAGCTTCGGCTAGTGGATCAAATTTCTCGGCGGCGTGGGTTGCACCGGTAACCAACAACATGGTAGAAACCACGGCTAAGATGAGGGAAACGAGTTTTTTCATTACGCCCCCATAATACCCGCTCCAAATTCGTTCCGCTACTTCGTCGCTTACCTATCTCACGCCCAATGGACTACCTTTTAAAAGGTATGGCACTACTGTGCTTTTTGACGGTGGCGATTGCTCCCACCCGAGCAGTTGAGGCCGAGGCGGCCCCTCTGGCGGTCATATTTGGAGCCAATCAACTGCAAGGGGAGATCAGCATCACGCAGTTGGCCGTGGGGCCAGACGGACAAGTAATCGCGGCGGGCGAGCGAGTTGGATTTTATGAGGACGGGCGCTGGGAGTTTCTTCCGCAAACGCGCACGGCCGGCGTCAGATGTTTACTGGTCGATGGCGATACCTTGTGGGTGAGTTCAATCAATGAGATCGGCCGGCTTAAACTCCCGCTCAACCGGACGAGTAGCTACGAGAAGCTCGATTTGCCCAGCATGGCGACAGCTGGCGATATTTGGTATCTGGCCCGCCGCACAGATACGCTCATAGCGACGTCCAAGGAGGACGTTTGGTTTATCCAACTCCCGCGTGTTGAGGTGAAAAAAATAAGTTTACCGAACTCTGGGCGGCTGGTTCTTCACTCCTTCGAGGGAAAGCTCTTACTCACCAGTAAAGGGAATGCACCTCTTGAGGTCGGAGATGGGCAATTAATGTCCTTTGAAAGCCCGTTGGTCGATAGCACTGATCGCATTTGGGTCGGAACACCCCCTCCCTATATCGTCGCCCGAGAAATTTATAAAAAGCAAGGCGAGCGCTATCGCCCGGTCATGAGTCTTAAGACCGATAAAGATCCTTTTCTATTAACCTCAGTTTCGAGGTGGGAGGAGTTACTGGCCATCACGACTTATAATAAGGGTCTCATATTGGTGAGACCAGGCACTGCAGGGTTTAAGGTGATTTCGCAACTTTCGACCCTTCCATCTCTCGGGGCGATCCATGCTGCTGCAGACCAGAAAGGACGATTATGGGTCGGCACGAATCGAGGTATTTCTCTTCTCGAGTCGTTCCGCTTTGGTGGAACTTTGGTAACTAAGGATTACCCGGTTACAGCGTTTAAATCCGAAGGTCTTTTAATCAACTACGAGGACCGGGCCGAATATCGCTCGCAGAACGGTCAGCTTGAACGTCGACAGCGCATCTTTGGTTTTTTACAAACGACACACGGTCTTGCCTTGGGAACGTGGGAAAAACTCGCTGTAGGAGAAAAAGAATTTCGTCTCCCTGGTTCATCGGTTGATGTTATCACCGAGCTGCCCGACGGCAGGCTCCTCGCGACTTCGGGTGAGCGGCTCTACTCGGTCGATTACACCACGGGCCGCACCGAGCGGTTAAAGGAGCCGCAAGGCGAAGTCACCGGCATGGCCGTGGTCGGGGACACGCTTTGGGCCGCGACCGTCACCGGCGAGCTGCTCCGGTCGCCGGTCGCGCCGCCGCTCGCTTTCACCAAATTCGCCGCGTTGCCGAAGAGCGCCGGAACCGCGCTGCACCGCTTCGGCGATACGCTCATCGTCGCCAACGCCGAGGGCGTGTGCTTCGGCGAACACCTCCGCGTCGTCGGCCGCACCGCCGGGTTGCGGTCGCCGCGGCTCGCGACCACGGCCGACGGCGCCGTCTGGCTCCTCGGCGAGCAGGACGGGCACTGGCGGCTCGGTCGCCTGCGGCGCGAAGGCGATCTTGTCTCGTGGGAAACCGTCGAAGCCAAAGGTCTGACGCAGCTCTCCGGAGTGCACGCCCTCTCGGCCGGCGGGGGGACGCTCACGATCTGCGGCGGCGCCAGCATCCTCGAACTCGAAGCGGCCGAGTTGAAGCCCGCCTACCGGCTCGCCGCGCCGCGCCTCCAATTCACGTTTCAAGATCCGCAGAGCGGCGTCGCCACCACGCGCGGGGCGCCGCCGGCGGAGCTGAGCGCGGACAACAACAGCCTCACGTTCAACGGCACGCTGCCCTATGACGAATTTGGAGAACGGCCCGCGTTCGAGCGGCGGCTGCTCCCGACCGAGACCGGCTGGGTGCCCACCAAAGCCGGCGAGAGCGTCGCCTACCTTTCGCTCTCCCCGCGCGCCTACACGCTCGAAGTCCGCGCCACCCATCTCGGTCGCACCGGGCCGGTCGCGCGGCAGGAGTTTGCCGTGCTCGCGCCGTGGTATCTCGCGCGCACGGCGCTCGGCGGCTATGCGCTCGGCACCGCGCTGTTTTCGTTTTTCATCTACCGGCTCCGCACGCACCAGATCCGCCGTCGCAATCTCGAGCTCGAGCGCATCGTCGCCGAGCGCACGCGCGAGCTCGCGGAGGCGAGCGCGGCCAAGAGCGAATTCGTCGCCTCGATGTCGCACGAGATCCGCAACCCGATGAACGGCGTGATCGGCCTCGTGAACATCCTGCGCGATCAGCCCGTGCTCCCGCGACAGGCCAACCACCTCCGCCTGCTCCAAAGTTGCGCCGAGCAACTGCGCGCGACGGTCGATGACATCCTTGATTTCTCCAAGATCGAGGCCCGCCGTATCGGCTTGGAAAAGACGACCTTCGATCTCTGCGACACGCTCGAAGCCGCCGCCGCCAGCGTCGATCCCGGCGGCACCGCGATCACCTTCGTCGATAAAATTCCGACGGGCGTGAGCCTGCGCGGCGACGCCGGGAAACTTCGCCAGATTTTCGCCAACTACCTCAACAACGCCATGAAATACGGCGTGCCGCCGGGTGCGCGCGTAAGCACGATCCTCACGCCCGTCGCCGAGGGCATCCGCCTCACGTTGAGCGTCACCAGCTCCGGCCCCACCATCGAGAAGGATAAGCTCGACGGGCTCTTCCTGAGTTTCACGCGCGGTCAAGACGCCATTGAGCGCAACATCCGCGGCACCGGGCTCGGCCTCGCGATCTGCCAGCGCTACGCCGAGGCGATGGGCGGCGAAGTGGGCGCGGTGAGCACGCACGGCGAGACGACCTTTTATCTCAACGTGCCCTTCGAGAAGATCGGCGCGGTGGATCACGTCGAGCCCGCCACGCCCACGCCGCACCCGACCCTGCCCGCCCGCGCCCTCGCGATCGAGGACGAGGACTACAACCGCATCGTGCTCGGCGACATCCTCGCGAAGATGAACTACACCGTCGATTGGGCCACCACGGGGGCCGAGGCCATCCGCCTCGCGCAGGAGAACGGCTACGACATCATCCTCACCGACTACCGGCTGCCCGACACCAACGGCGTCGAGCTCACCAAAAAAATTCTCCAACTGTGCCCGGTGCCGAAGCCGGCCGTCTTCGCCGTCACCGCCTACTCGACGCGCGAGCGCCGCGACGAATGCCTCGCCGCCGGCATGGCCGGCTTCATCAGCAAGCCGATCACGCTCGAAAAACTTCGCACCACGCTCGCCGGCTGGGGCGACCGCCAGCTCACCACGATCTCGCTCGAAGCTTCGGGCCGCGCGTTCCGACCGGCGACGACGACGCGCCCGGCCGAGACCGACGCGCTCTGGCACGAGGTGAAAAAGCTGGCCGCGCTCGACGGTCCGCGCGCCGCGGATCAGGCGCACCGGCTCAATAATCTCTGCCGCAGCCACGCGCAGATCGATCTCGCCGAGCAACTCGAACTGCTGGAAGGCGCCCTCGAACGCGACGAGCCCGCGGCCCGGTTGATCTCCGCGGTCGAGCGGTTGCTGCGCACCTAGCGTCGGCGAGCGCGGCGGTGACGAGCGCCCTACTGCAGCCGCGCCGGCGTGGTGAAGCCGGTCTTCAACGCGTAGGTCTGCACCTCCCTGGCCGAGTGCAGGTCGAGTTTTTCCATGACGTTGCGCCGATGGGTGATCGCCGTGCTGACGCTGATGCCCAGCGTCGCGGCGACCTCGGCATCGGTGAAGCCGGTGCCGATGTAGCGCATGACTTCCTGCTCCCGCGGCGAAAGTTTTTTCTCAAAGGATTCCGGCTGGTGGAACAGCGCGCGTTTCCGCTCGGTGAAGCGCGGGCTGAAAAACGAGCCGCCCGCCGCCACCATCTGGATGGCGGTGAGCAGCACCTTGGTCTCTTCATCCTTGTGGACGAAGCCCTGCGCAAAACTCCGGTTCACCCGGTGCACGACATAGTCTTCGCACGACGAGGAGAGCAGCAGCACGGGCACGGAAAGATGGCGGCTGGTGAGATCGTCCAGAAAATCGAGCCCGTCGCCGTCGGGCAGGCGGATATCAAGCAGCAGCAGATCGACGGTGGAGAGCACCGCGATGTTGGCCCGCAGTTCCTCCAGCGAGCCGGCCTCCAGCGCGACCTTGCCCTTGCATTCGCCTACGAGGAGCCGCCGCAGCATACTGCGAAACATCACTTGATCCTCGACCAAGGCGAATTTCATCGCCGCCCACTAGCAGGCGGATGCCTGCGCGGGGCGAGCAGGATTTTGGCCCGCAGGGAAACCGGGGTATGATTAATTTTGCGCGGGCCGGGGACCGGGCTGGGTAGCGGACGACGTAGGATGTCGGCTAAAAATCAACAAACGCGGACGGCCCAGTTATGTTCTCACCAAAGAACCGCCACGCCGGCCCAGCGCCTGATCTCCTGGTCGTGGGTGATAAGCGTCAGTTTGTGCTCCAGAGCGGTAGCGCAGATCAACCGGTCGGCAGGGTCTTTGTCCGGCCAGTTCAGTTGCACGGAACGCCACGCGATTTTAGGCGTGAGGGGCAGGATACGGAAACGGTGGCCGAGGTCGTCGAGCCAGGTGGCCGCATCGGGCTGGAGGTCAATCTCGCCGGTGTGCGCTTTGCGGGCGATCTCCAGCAGGTTGATGGCGGCGATTCCCAAATCGTCCGCATCGGCACCGCCGGCGAGGGTGCGCACTTTTGAGGATAGCCGGGGCGATGACTCCGCGATCCAAAGGACCGCGTGGGTATCGAGCAGGTATTTCATCAGGCCAGCGGACCCCATTCTTCGATAGGAATAGCCGGACCTTCGCGCAGTTTGCCGAGCTTGGCGCGACCGGCCATGCAGCCGAGCACGCCGGTGCCGCGGCGGCGGGCGCGAAATTCAAACGCCTGCCCCTCGGCTTCCACGACGATTACCGTGCCGGTGGCGGCCAACCGACGCATCCGTGGAAACTCGCGCTGGAACGCGCGGATGTTGGTTTTCATGAGTGTCAGTCAGTAATGACTGACGACGGAGTCAAATCGGGAGTCGGGTGCGCCGGGTTCGTGTGGCGAAGGCTCGGAGCGAGCTTGGTTGCACTCCCACAAAATGACAAAATATCGCCGGGCGCTTTTGAGCCGCCCACTGATCTCCCATCAGTCCGAATAAACAACGACGAGAGATGCATACGTTAAGGCAACGCGTTTCTTGGTGTCGAGATTTGGGAAGGGTCCCCAAAGCACTACGTGGTCTTCGTTTGCCTCTACGATTTGTAGCCGTCCGCTTTCATCAATCTGAACTTGGGCCCATCCGTGTTGAAAATCCAAGTTCACGCGTCTTCCTATCATGCGATTCAAGAGTTTCTTCATGCGTCCTCGGCTATGGACGACGGGGTAGGCGTCATCAATCCGTTTTCGAAATCCAAAAGTGACGAAAACTATCAAACAGCGACCGGTTAGTTGCTGATTTTCTTATTTACCAGTTCGGGTAGAATAAGTCCGGTTGTCCCAAGGCGGTGGATTTTCTTTTTTTGGGCTCACCTAGGCCGTGTCTTCGAAATAAACTGGGCGAGAAGTATTTTAAATTCCGATACTGAGTGCTTGCAACGAGGCTGATGATATGTTCACATAATGTTGTGAAACAAGCGATAAGGTTCGTCCTGAGTGACAGGCACTGGGA
>JACMRG010000326.1 GCA_014376585.1 Opitutaceae bacterium
CGTTTTTCAACCCGGCACCGATCCCGCCGCCGCGCCCCTCCTCCTGCTCCACGGCACCGGCGGGAACGAGCGCCACCTCCTCCCGCTCGCCCGCGCGCTCTCACCCGGCGCCGCCGTTCTCAGCCCGCGCGGCGACGTCTCCGAACACGGCGCCAATCGCTTCTTCGCCCGACTCGCTGAGGGCCTCTTCGATCCCGCCGAAGTCACGCGCCGCACCCACGCGCTCTCCGATTTCATCGCCGCCGCCTCGAAGCACTACAGCCTCGATCTGTCGCGCCTCACCGCGGTCGGTTTCTCCAACGGCGCCAATATCGCCGCCACCATCCTCCAGCTGCGTCCGACCGTGCTCGATGGCGCGATTCTCCTCCGTTCCATGGTCGTGCTCGACCAACCCGCCCCCCCCGCCTCACTCAACGGCAAGCGCGTCCTCCTCCTCAACGGCACCGCCGATCCCATCGTGCCCGTCGAACACCCGCCTCATCTCGCCACACTCCTTCGTGCCGGCGGTGCCGAGGTGACCCAGCAAATGGTCCCCGCCAGCCACGGCCCCATCGCCGCCGATCTTACCGCCGCCAAATCTTGGTTCGCGGCCTGAGGTCCGCAATGTGAGTTCATGCGAGTCACCTCTTTCGGTCATTCCTGTTTCCGCATCGAAGTCGCCGGGGTTCGGCTCGTCATCGATCCCTACCTCTCGGAAAATCCGATTCTCCACACTGAACCCGCGGACGTCCCCTGCGACTACGTGCTCTGCACGCACGCCCACAGCGACCACATCTGCGACGCGCTCACCCTCGCCCGCCTCCACCACGCCACCATCGTCGCACCCTACGCACTCGCCGAACACTTCGCCGCCGACGCCACTTATCCCGCCACCCTCGACCTCATGCCCGGCGGCGGCATCAATCTCCCGTGGGGCCGCATCCAGATGACGCCTGCCATTCACAGCTCCTCCCTCGAATTCGGCGACGGCGAAACCCAATCCATGGGCGTCGCCAGCGGTTACCTTATCAAAGCCGCCGGCCGCACGCTCTACCACGCCGGCGACACCGCGCTCTTCGGCGACATGAGCCTCATCGGCCGCCACGGCCTCGATCTCGCGCTCATCCCCATCGGCGACTTTTACACCATGCGGCCCGCCGACGCGCTTTACGCGCTCGACCTGCTCCGCCCCAAACTCACCGTGCGGCTGCACTACAACACCAACGATAAAATCCGCGTCGACGCCCCCGCCTTCGCCCGCGACGCCGCCACCGCCGGCCACACGGCCCGCCTGCTCGCCCCCGGCGAATCCTTCGATTTGTAGAAAACTCTGTCCGCTTTTCTCGCAGCGGCAGCCCATAGGCAAACACCGCTATGCGAGACGACGCCCGCCTCCTCCACCTCTACGTCGAAGCTCACGACAACGACGCCTTCACGTCGCTCGTCCACCGTCACCTCCCGTTGGTTTACGGCACCGCGCTCCGTCGCGTCGACCACGACACCCATCTCGCCGAGGATGTCGCCCAAAAAGTCTTCCTCGCCCTCGCCCGCAAAGCCCCGTCGCTCCGCGGCCACACCACGCTCTCCGGCTGGCTCTACGTCAGCACGCACGCCGCCTCCGCCGAAGTCGTCAGCACCGAACAGCGTCGCAAAACCCGCGAGACCACCGCTCACACCATGCAAACCCTCCTGTCCGAGGACCCATCCGCGCCGGATTGGGATCGGCTTCGTCCCGCACTCGATGAACTGATTTGTGCGCTTCCGCCCGACGATCGCGAGGCCGTCGTGCTCCGTTTCTTCCAAAAACACACGTTCGCTGAAATCGGCCACGCGCTGCGCGTCACCGAAGAAGCCGCCCGCAAACGCATCGACCGCTCACTCCATAAACTTCGCTCCGCACTCTCACGTCGCGGCATCACCTCCACCTCGACCGCCCTCAGCCTCGCGCTCGCCGAAAACGCCGCCGCCGCTGCCCCTGCCGGCTTGGCCCTCAAGCTCGCCGGCGCCGTGTTCACCCAAGTTGCCGTCGCTGGGTCGGGCCTCACCGCCCTCGCCGCCACCAGCGCTGCGCTTAAATCACCCTTGGGTCTCGCCGCGCTCTCCGCCGTCTTGGGGATTTCCGCGATTCTCTGGCGGGACCACGCTAATCAATCGATCCGCACGCAGGTGGCGGAGCTGGAAACGCAGCAATATTCGCTCCCTTCGCTCCGCGTCGAAAATCAGCGCCTCGCTCAGATCCTCACCGAGGCTACCGATCTACGTCGCGCCCAAAAAGAACTCCCTGCGCTCCAAGCCGCAGCCGCCATTCCCGTTGCATCACCGCGCCCTCCGGCCCCCGTTGCGACCGTCACCATCACCGCTCAAAACACGATCCTCTGGAACGGCCAAAAGATCGCATTGGATGAATATCTCCGTCGTTTGCGCACTTTTCGCGAACAGCACCCCGAGGCCGATGCCACGCTCAATATCCAGTGCGATGCGCAGACGAACGTCACCGCCATGGCTTATATCATGAACGAAGCGCGCAAGGCCAACCTCGTGAAAATGTCACTCGCCAACCAGCCCAAGCCCACCGCGAACGGAGGCTGGTTCTAAAAAATGAAGCGACATCATTGGCTGCTAAGCTTGGCCGCGATTGCGACCCTCGTTGGCCTCGGGGCCGTTTGGCGCACTCGCCAGGAGCTCCTCCTGCGGCGCGCGGCCGCGCTGCAAACCCAACGCGACTATGAATCACTAAAGTCGGAGCACGCTCGTTTACTCGCCCAAGCCCCGTCCTCCGGTGATTGGGATACCCTCCGGCGCGCTGGTGCCGAAGCGGCGCGCCTTCGCGTCGCTCTCTCGTCCCGACCGGAAGCCATCACGGCCGCTACTGCCAGCAACGCTTCGGTTAAATTTGTCGATGAGACCGACTGGGTCCCGGGCACGCATTGGCGCAATCGCGGCAATGCGTCTCCGGCCGACGCGGTCGAGACCACCTTCTGGGCCGCGGCCAACGGCGATCTCTCGGTGCTGCGCGACGTGATCGAACTCTCTCCCGAGGCGCGCGCCAAGGCCATCGAAGTGTTGGCCCGCTTACCCGCCGAGGCCCGCGCTCGCTACACCAGCCCCGAAGACCTCGCCGCGCTCTTCACTGCCCGCGACGCCTTCTTCCAGGGCGCCCAACTCGTCTATAATCAGCTGCTCGACGACGACCACGCCCTCGCCGCGATGATCGTCAAATCCGCCGACGGTAAATCCCGGGAAGTGTCGGTTTCGCTTCACCGGGTTGATGACGCATGGCGCCTGGTGATGCCCACCGCCGCCATGGCAAAAATCGCCGCCGAACTCGCGGGCGGAGGCACCGGCACCAAGCCCGACGTCCCCCCTCCGCGCGGCACGCCGTGAGTTATTCAGATTTCGATTTCAGCCACGCCCGCGTCACGTCCGTAAAATCGGTGAACACGCCGTCGATCCCCGCCTCTCGAAACAGCGCCGCGTGCAACGCCTCGGCCGACGGGCAATTCTTCGGCAACTCATCCACGCGGATCGTGTAAGGATGAACTACGAGCCCCGCCTCGTGCGCTGTCTTCACCAGCCCCGTTAATTTTACTTCGCCCGTCGACGACCACGTCACCACACGCATGATCGCCGGCCCAATCCCGTCAGCCACGGCGGCGATTTCTTTCAGACCTGCGGGTGTGCACAGCGCGTTATGGTCCGCCCCATCCTCCCCTTTCGCCTTTCCCTCGATCAGCATGACGATGCGCCCCTGCCAGCCGAGTTCGTCGCGGATGCGCTTCACCTCCGCCAGTTCGAAACACTGCAAGAAACACGCGTCGCTCTTCGTCGCGTAGCCGTAGCGCGCGAGGATTGGCAGCACGATTCTGCTGATGTCATGCCCCTGCTCACGGTGCCACTTCGGCTGCTTGATCTCGGGATAAATTCCCACCGCTCGTCCGGTGCTGCGATTAAGCCCTTGGATAAACTGCAGCTCTTCCTCAAGCGTCGAAATGTGAAACTCCGAAAGCCCCGCCGGAAACCGTTTCGCAAACACCGGCGCACCCGTCTTCGCGTTAAACCGCTCCGTCACCCGCAACTGCTTCAGCTCCACCAGCGTGAAATCCAGCGCGTAAAAACGCCCGTCCGCACGTTTCCGCCCGGGAAAAACCTTCGCCACATCCGTCACCGTGTCGATGTGCACGTCGTGCAGCACCATCGGCACGTCGTCCTTCGTGAGCACGAGGTCCTGCTCCAGAAAATCCGCGCCCATGCCGTGCGCCATCGCCTTCGCCGCGAGCGTGTGCTCCGGCAGATAACCGCTCGCGCCACGATGCGCGATCACCAGCGGCCGCGCCTCGGCGCCACTCGCCACACTCGCCGCCGCCAAAACTAGGGAGATCAAGATTTTCTTCATGTGAAAGGTAAATTTCATTCGGTGACCGCGCCCTGGGTCGGCTGCCGCCCCAGCGTCAGCGCGCTGAACCCCATCGCGAGCACGCAGCACCCGATCATCGTCACGAAGACGCCGTTCCAACCAAACTTCTCCGCGATCCAGCCCACGCCCGCGCCCGACGGCGCCGAGCCCAGAAAATATCCGAAAAATCCCGTGAACCCCGCCGCCGTGCCGGTCGCCTTTTTCGGCACGAGGTCCAGCGCGTGCAGCCCGATCATCATGATCGGTCCGTAAATGAAAAACCCGATGGCGATCAGCGCCGCCACGTCGATCCAGTAGGGCCCGCGCCCGTTGAGCCCGTAAACCACGAGCCCCCCCAGGGTGAGCGCCATGAACAAAATCGTCGCCGGCGCGCGCCGCGCCTTAAACAGCCGGTCCGAAATCCACCCGCACAAAATCGTGCCCGGAATCCCCGCCAGCTCAAACGCCGTCCACGCCAGCCCCGACTCCTTGAAATTGAAACCCTTCGCCGTCTGCAGGTAGGTGGGAATCCAGTTCACCACGCCGTAGCGCACGAAGTAGATGAACGCATTCGCGATCGCGATGGCCCAGAGAAATTTGTTATTCAGCACATAGCGCAGAAAAATCTCCTTAAACGTAAGCGTGCGCTCGTGCGCCGCCGAATAGTCGGGCGGGTAGTCGTTCTTAAACTGCTCCACCGGCGGCAGCCCGCAGCTCTGCGGCGTGTCGCGCACGAGCAGCAAAATCAATCCCGCGACGCCCGCCGCGATGGCCGCGTTTACATAAAACGTCGCCCGCCAGTCGCCGAAATATGCCACGCCCCACGCCGCAAACACCGCGATGAGCGCGCCGCCCATGTTGTGCGCCACGTTCCACGTCGCGACGACCCGCCCGCGTTCCTTCGTGCTCCACCAGTGGACCATCGTCTTCCCACACGGCGGCCAACCCATCCCGTTGCACCAGCCGTTCAGCGTTTGCAGCCCGACGATCAGCGCCAGTGATCCGTAGATCCCCGGCATCGTCCCAAACGCAAACGTGACCCCACTCGTCAGCACCAGCCCGAGCGCCATGAACGTCCGCGGATTGCTGCGATCCGACACCGCGCCCATGATGAATTTCGCCACGCCATACGCCGTGAGCAGCCCCGTCATCGCCCAGCCGAGCTGCACCTTGGAATACTCCGGGTGCGCCTTCAGAATCGCCGGCATCGCCAGCGCGAAATTATTCCGCACCAGATAAAACGCCGCGTAGCCCACAAAAATTCCCGCAAACACCTGCCAGCGCAGCCGGCGGTAGCTCGGGTCGATACGCTCAACGGGCAGAGGGGAGATCGCCGGGGCGGGCTTCAGGAAAGAAATCATCGGGGTAAATAATTCGGGGTGGCAAAACTAAGGCGGCCGTTCTCCGCCTACGCAATCCGCGGCTCGGCCACTGCTGCAAGGAGGCCTCCGTCGCCGGCGGCTTCAGCAACCAACCGCGCGCGATCGCCGCCTACGCGCGCACCTGCGCCACCGCCCACGTTACACGGGATGTTTAATACCAACGTCATTTAATTTTCAGACTTTGGATGAATTGAGGTAGAACCGGGACCTCAGGGCCCGGTTGCGAGGTAGGCCGGCGGCCAAACCCCTCGGGTCCGGTCCCGACGCTACTTGGGAAAGTCCAGATTTCATTAGCGTTCGATGAAGGGTAGAGCGCCCGTCCCGCGGACGCCCCCGCTGTGGCGCGCAACTCCTCCGCGCTCAAAATTTCCGCGACACCTCGCACGTGAACTGCCGCCCGCGCACATTGGCCGTGCCGGACTGGTAACCATACTGCTCGTCGGCGAGCGGTGGCTCCTCGTCCATCACGTTGTTGATGCCGCCGCGCACCGACACGCCCTTCAGCCACGCCCTGTTTTTCCCCGCGAGCGGTAGGACACCCACGCGTTGTGATTGATGGCGGGATCGACGCGCAGCAGGTAACGCACAATGCCGTTGTCGTTGAAAACGCGGATGTAGCCCGGCGCGCCGAGCGCGCGGTAGATCGGCCCCGTCGTCGCGGCCGAGGTGTCCACAAACGAACCGAAATAGCTCGAGAACCAACCCGCCGAGAGACCGCCCCACCGCCACGAGAGCGAGCCGCTGGCGCGCCACTTCACGCGGCCGTTGCGGTCCAGCTCCTCCAGCAGCGGAGACGCAGCGTCGGCCTTCGAGCGGCGGAGAAGGTAGTGGGTCGCGTCGCCGTTGAGATTAAACTGGCCGAAGCGCGTCTTCGGCGAACGCCACCGCGCGCCGAATTCATAGCCCTGGATGTCGCGGCCGCTGAGATTCAGGTAGTCGTCCGATCACGCCCACGATTTCGCCCACCGCCGCACGCCGGGAATTGTTGCTCGTCTGCGCCGCGTTGTAGGTGGCGAAAGCGGTCTGGTCGGCCGCCGTGACCGGCTTGCGCGTGATCTTGCTCGAGCCCTTGTAACCCGCCGTGCCCGAGCCGAGATCGATCTGGTTGATGTTGGTCCCCCGTGCGAGTTCCGCCTGCGTCGCGAGCGCGAGGATGATCTCGTCGCGGTCGATCGCCGCCTGCCCGCCCAGATTCTCGATCACCTTGTTTTGGTTCAGGTGGAAATAGTCGAAGGAGAGCGACAGGCCACGCACCTTCGGCACGTCGAGCACCAGGCCCGCGACCCACGTCTTGGCCGCTTCGGGCTCGAGGTTCTGGTTGCCCTGGCGAAACACCGTGCGCTGCGCCTTGCTATCCGTGGGCAACGTCGTCACATCGAAACGATACGGATCGTCCGCCGTGATCTGGCGGCGCAGCGGCGTGGTGTTAGTCTGCACGAGATTCGGCGCGCGGAACGATTCCGCGACGGAAGCGCGCAGTTTGAGCAGCGAAAACGGTTTCCACACGAGACTCGCCTTGGGCTTCGTCGTCTGCCCGAAGATCGAGAAGTGCTCGTAGCCGCCCGCGAGCGTCAGCTCCAGCGCCTCGATGGCCGGCTTGCGATTTTCGCGCGTCACAAACGGGAACGCCGCCTCCACGTAGGCCGCGTAGATCGTCTGGCTCGCGCTGATCGGCACGTTCGAGCTGAGCGCGAGGGAATCGTTGTCGCCCTCGCGCAGGTAGGGGAACTGGCTGCCCGAGCCCGGCGGGTTCAGACCGACGAAGCTCGCGCGCTTGTCGTCGTAGGTCTCGTAGCGCACCTCCGTGCCGCTCGCGACGCCGATCTCGCCGCCGTTGAAAAGCCGCCAGAGCCGGCCGTTGATCTTCGCGTCCCCCATAAAAAGATTCGTGCGGCCGAAGCGGTCCTCGTCGCCATAGATCCCTTCATAGACGGAGGTCGGATTTTATACGGCTGATCGACCACGATCTGGTTGTTCACGATTTCAAACGTGACGGGGAACGGGTTGAACGCCGTCGCGTCCGTGCGGGCCAGCGCCTGGCGGAGCAGCGACTCGCGCATTTGGAAATGCTCGTATTCGTGCGTCTGCGCGCCGGAGGCCGTCACGGCGGACTCCCATTCCCACGAGTCGCCCAGCTTCCCGCGCAGGCCGGCGAGCGTCCGCCACGAGTAGGTGTAAACTTCCGTCTCACGCGGCTTGAGCCCGTCGCTGGAATTCTGTCCCGGCGCGATGCCGGTCCAGAGCGAGACATCGGCCGGCGTGCCCGCGAGGCGCGGCGTGCCGTCGGCGTTGGGCGCGCCCGTGGCGTTGTAGAAGCGCGTGCCAAACGGATTCCACGGATTCGCCGCCGGCAGGTAGATGCCCTGCTCGTCCGTGTTCTTGAAATTCACCGGCTCGCGGCCCGTGCGGCTGTAGGCGCGGTAGAAGAGCAAGTCGCCGAAGGCGCTCAGCCGGTCGTTGAACGCATGGTCGGCAAAGGTGGCGAACTGCACGCGGTCCGTCGCCGGCACGAGCATCTTCCACTGGTTCCAATTGGAGAAGGTGGCGTTCTCGGCGTTATCGAGATTCTTCGAAAGCGCCGTTTGTTTGAAACTCACGCCGCTCGGGCTCGGCCACAGGTAGAACATCCCGTCCGCCGCCATCGTCGCCACGCCCGCCGGCGGCGTCGCGCTCGTGGCGATACCCACGTTGCCGGTCGGCCGCGAGCCCACGAATGTCAGAAAATCGGGCTGGATAAATCCGCGCTGCCACTGGCCCCACTGGTTCACGCTGTTGGCGTTCGCGAAATGGTTGTCGCGCGCGAAGGCCGTGCCCGTCGCGGGATCGATCACCGGAATCCCGTTCCACGGCGCCGGCAGTTTCCGGTTCACGCGCAGGTCGGCGTTCTTGGCCCAATCGCGGTCGTGCGCCGCGAGCGCGTCACGATGAAAATAATCGAGCGAGACCGAGAGATGCGGCTTCCCGAGCTGCATCCCCTCGAAGACCGTCGCGTTGAACTCGTTCGCGCCGCCGTGCTGCGTCATTGAACCTTTCAGCGTCAGCCCGCGGCCGACGTAGGTGCGCGAGACGTAGTTGTTGATCACACCCGCCGCCGCATCCGCACCGTAGATGGCCGAGGCGCCGTCGCGCAGGATTTCCATGCGCTCCACCATCGCGCGCGGGATCGTGTTGATGTTCACGGCGAGCGAGGGCACGCCGTTTTCCGCCATCGAGATCGGGTGCGGCGCCATGCGCCGGCCGTTGAGCAACGTCAGCGTGCTGCCCGAGCCGATGCCGCGCAGATCGACCGAGGCCACGTCGCCGCGCGCGAGCTGCGGGCCGTTGTTGATCTCGGTAATGCCGGATGGCTCGGCCGCGCCGATCGTCTCAAACAACTGCGCCATCGTCCCCGCGCCGCGCGCGTCGAGATCGGCCGCGCTCAAAATCGTCACCGGCAACGCCGTCTCCGCGTCGGCGCGCCGGATGTTCGAGCCGGTGACGGTGAACGCCTCCAGCTTCAACGCCTCCTCCGCCGCCGGGCTCGGCGCGGGCGCGACCGTCTGGGCCGCCGCCGCCAACGCAAACGCGAGGAAGACACACGGAGCCGTAAAACGCAGGATGGTCATGAAAGAAAAGTGCAAGGCGTGCCGCCCGTCACGCGTCCCGTCGAGCCGCAGTTTCGTTCTGCCCGTGCTTGCCTAAAAATGTAACCGGCCTGTCACGAAACCCGGGCAAATCGCCCGCCCCAAATCCTTCCCAAACATGGGCGCCGCCGTCGCTCCGCGCCGAATCTCTCGCTTGCCCGCGCCTCGCCGCCTTCTCAGCGTCGCGCCAAGCTCATGTCGTTTCCCAACCCTCCCGCGCTCCTCGGCACCCGCGATCTCCGCGCCGCCGACCTCGCGCACGGCTCCTCTCCCGCCCTCCTCCCTCTCTACGCATGGATGCACCTCGCCCGCACCGGCGACAACCGCATCCTCGATCTCTTCCGCCAGGGCCTCATCAAGGGCACCGTCACCGGCGGTCAGGGCAACGAGGGCCTCATCGTCCCCCTCGCCCTTCTCGCCGACAAATCCACGGACGTCATTTCCTTCACACACCGGGGCTTTGGCGGCCACCTCATCTGGAGCGGACACCTCTGCGAGCACCTCAACCAGTATTTCGCCAACGCCGCCAGCCCCACCCAGGCCCGCGAGGGCAACATCCACCACGGCGACCCGGCCCATCGCTCGTTGCCCATGATCAGCCACCTCGGCGCCATGCTCAGCAACGTCGCGGGCATGACCGACTCGCAGCGCCGCCTCGGCCGTCCCGCCGTCGGCTTTGCGTTCTTCGGCGACGGCGGCTCCAGCACCGGCGACATCCACGAGACCCTCAACCTCGCCTCACTCCTCTCGTTGCCCGTCCTCTTCATCATCGAGAACAACCGCTACGCCTACTCCACGCCCACCTCCGAACAGTTTGCCCCCGACACCGAACTTTGGCGCCGCGCCGCCGGCTACGGCATCGAGGGCTTCGCGCTCGACACCACCCTCGACGTCGCCGCCACCGCGCGGACGTTTGCCGCCGCCATCGAGAAAGTCCGCACCACCTCGCGCCCGATGCTCATCGAGGCTCACACGCTCCGCCTCCGCGGCCACGCCGCCTACGACACCTGCGATTATCTCCTCCCCGGCGAATACGACGGCTTCTTCGCCCGCGCCCCGTTGCCGAAATTCCGCGCCCAACTCGTCGCCACCCACGGCGCCGCCCGCCTCGACGCCATCGACGCGGAAATCGACGCCTGGATCGAAGCCTGCATCACCGTCTCCCTCGCCGTCCCCCGCCCCGCGTCCGACGCCGCCGCGATGCTCGCCGATGTCTTCGCCCCCGAGAGCGCCCCGCTCCCGTGGATTTCTTCCGTCACCTCTGAAATCAAGAATCAAGAATCCGGAATCCAGAATCTCAACAACGCCCAAGCCCTCAACGCCGCCCTCCGCAAAATTCTCACCGAGCGTCCCGAGTCCATTATTCTCGGCCAGGACATCGGCACCTACGGCGGCGCCTTCAAAGTCACCGAAGGCCTTCTCCCCGACTTCGGTCGCCCCCGCGTGTTCAACACCCCGCTCGCCGAAAGCGCCTGCACCGGCTACGCCATCGGCCTCGCGCTCAACGGCCACCGCCCCATCGAGGAATTCCAGTTTTCCGACTTCGTCACCGAGGCCGCCACGCAAATCACGCTCAACGCCGCCACCTACCACTTCCGCTCGGGCGCCGCCGTCCCCATCGTCTTCCGTCTCCCCACCGGCGGCGGCCTCACCTTCGGCTCCTTTCACTCGCAGGAACTCGACTCCTTCCTCCTGGCGATGCCCGGCCTCAAGGCCCTCTACCCGGGCACGCCCCAAGACGCTTTCAACGCCCTCCTCGCCGCCTACGAAGACAACAACCCCGTTCTCCTCTTCGAGCACAAGGCCCTCTACCGCCGCGGCAAATCCCCCGTGACCTGGGACGCCAACTACCGCGACATCTGGACTCCAAAAAACCTCCGCGCCGGCGACTACGCCACCCTCGTCACCTACGGCGAGATGGTCCACCTCGCCGAGGAGGCCGCCGACTATCTCGCTGCCGAATACGAAGTCGCCCTCGACGTCTTCGACCTCCGCGCCCTCGCCCCGCTCCGCCTCGAAATGATCGAAGCCTCCCTCCAACGCACCGGCCGCCTCATCGTGTTGCACGAAGGCCGCTGCACGCACGGCTTCGGCGCCGAACTCGTCGCCCGCCTCACCGAGAAATATTTTTCGTCGCTGAAAGCCGCCCCCCTCCGCATCGCCTCCCTCGACCTCCCCGTCCCCTTCGCCCCCGAACTCGAACAAGCCTTCCGCCCCACCAAAGACAAAATCATCGAGCGCATCACGGAGTGGATGGGGTAACGAACTGCCTTCAGACGGAGATGAAAAACATCCAAGTGATAGACGGCGCACGAAACAGCGTTTTCGATATTTTCGCTGCAACCGAAGCCGAGTTTAAGATCATTTTTGGACAAGGTGAAGACGTAGCATTTATCGAAGACGTCATTAAAAAGCACCGGGCCGAAAAGAGGAAATTGCAGGCTGCACTAGCTCGAATTTGGACGCGACGTATCGCTAAGCGGGACGCCATGGGCGTTCACGATTTGCTGTTCTACGAGTTATTAGAAAAGAAAGTTTTTTATCCTACACTCCGCGACGAAGAGGCTGTGAATCCAGATGGCACGCGATTGAGATGAAGTTTAATTCAACCTGGTCGGCCCGCCTTTCCTCGTGGTCGCCGCAACCAATTCGTTGAAGAGCATCCATGTCCGTTAAAAAGCCTATCTCCCCCGCCCTCTGGTCCCGCATCCGCCTCTTCGCCATGGACGTCGACGGCGTCCTCACCGACGGCACCGTCCTCATCTCCTCCGACGGCACCGAGAGCAAGCGCTTCTCCATCCTCGACGGCCTCGGCCTCGCCCGCCTCCGCGACGTCGGCCTGCCCCTCGCCTGGATCTCCGGCCGCGCTTCCGGGGCCACCACCGCGCGCGCCACCGAACTTAAAATCCCCCACCTTATCCAAGGCCGCGTCGACAAACTGACCGCCCTCACCGAACTCGCCGCCCAGCTTGGCCTCCCACTGTCCGCCTGCGCTTACATGGGCGACGACGTGATTGACGTCCCCGCCCTCCGCGCCGCCGGCCTCGGCATCAGTGTGCCCGGCGCCATGCCCGAAGCCCTCGCCGCCGCCGATTACATTACAAAACGCACCGCCGGCCTCGGCGCCGTCCGCGAAGTTTGCGACCTCCTCCTCGCCGCCCGCCGGAACGTTCCCTCCGCCGCACCGACTAAGAAAATCCCAAAGTAGGGCGGACTTCAGTCCGCTCTCTTCTGCCCGTCCCTCCCGTCGCCCTCCCGCCTCACGCCTCCCCCCTACCCCCTCCCGCCTCCCGCCTCCCGCCTTCAAGTCCGCC
>JACMRG010000327.1 GCA_014376585.1 Opitutaceae bacterium
AAGGCTCGCAAGACTGGGACCTCGCCCTCCGCATCGTCGGCCTGATCCAAGACCCGGCGCGCATCCGCCACATTCCGAAGGTCCTCTATCATTGGCGCGCCATCCCCGGTTCCACCGCCCTCCTCTCCAGCGAGAAAAACTATCCCGTGAAGGCGGCGCACCGCGCCCTCACCGATCACTTCGCCCGCCTCAAGCAACCCGTCGAACTCATCGCCGTTCCCGGCGATCACTGGCGCGTGAAATATCCGCTCCCTGCTCAGCCGCCGCTCGTCTCGCTGCTCATCCCGACGCGCAACGGCCTGAAGTTCCTCCAGCGCTGCGTCGATAGCATCCTCGCAAAAACGACCTATCCGAACTACGAGATCGTCATTGTCGATAACGCCTCCGACGACCCCGCCACCCTCGCTTATCTCCAGTCGCTCACCGATCGCACGCATGCCAAGCTCTCGGCTATCGGCTCCAAGCTCTCAGCCCGCGTCGTCCCCTATCCCGCGCCCTTCAATTACAGCGCGATCAATAATTTCGCCGCGCAGCACGCCCGCGGCACCGTCCTCGGCCTCCTCAACAACGACCTCGAAGTCATCCACGGCGACTGGCTCGACGAGATGGTTTCACAGGCCCTTCGCCCCGGCATCGGCTGCGTCGGCGCGATGCTCTATTATCCCAATGACACCATCCAGCACGCTGGCGTGATCATCGGCCTCGGCGGCGTCGCCGGCCACGCCTTCCGCGATTTCGCGCGCAACACCGAAGGCGTTTTCAACCGCGCCCGCCTCGTCCAAAACTACGGAGCCGTCACCGCCGCCTGTCTCGTCATCCGCAAAGAAATCTTCGACCAGGTCAAAGGTCTCGATGACAAAAATCTCGCCGTCGCCTTTAACGACATCGATTTCTGCCTCCGCGTCCGCGCCGCCGGTTACCGTAACCTCTGGACGCCTTTTGCCGAACTCTACCACCACGAGTCCGTCAGCCGCGGCGCCGAGGATACTCCCGAGAAACACGAGCGTTTCCGTCTTGAGGTCGAGCACATGATGAAGCGCTGGGCCACCGAGCTGAAGCACGACCCCGCCTACAATCCCAACCTCACGCTCGAGCTCACCGACTTCACCCTCGCCGCCCCGCCCCGCCCCTGGGTCCCGTAGGAGCAGATTTATTTGCGATCCGCGCCCTTATTTTATCCCCCGGCCGCGCGCACCGCCCCGATCCTGTCCCGCCGCACCCGCCCATGCCCGATAACCTTGCCGACCGCACCTATCTGGCCCACGTCGAGAAAATCAAAGGTTTCCTCGATCACGATCACGCCCTCAAGGCCGCCGTCGGCGGCGAGTTCCTCGCGATGGGTGCGCTGGAAAGATACCTGTTGATCTCACTCGCCTGAACTCCGCTTCCTGCGTCGTCGATGTGGGCTACGGCAGCGGCCGCCTTGCCAGCCGGCTGGCCCCGACCCGGCATCTGAAATATATCGGCACCGACGTGGTCCAGGAGTTTTTGGATTACGCGCAGCAACTCACGCAACGCCCCGACTGGGATTTTATCCGCGTGGAAGATACCGTGATCCCGTGCGCAGATTCCACGGCGGACTTCGTGTGCTTCTTCTCCGTTTTCACCCACCTCACCCATGAGGACACCTACCGCTATCTGCGCGAAGCCAAGCGCGTCTTGAAACCCGCCGGCAAGATCGTTTTTTCATTTCTAGAATTCAGAATTCCCTGCCACTGGTTGTTCTTCCAAAACTCCCTCCGCGACAGCCGACAAGGCCTCCACTTAAATCAATTCATGGATCGCGAAGGCATCAACACCTGGGCCGTCCGTTTGGGCCTGAAGGTCGAGTCGCTCTCCAGCGGCGACCGGCCCCACATCCCTATCGCCGAGGACGTCGTGTGGGATAACGGCGATGTCATGACCCGCTCGGGCCACCTGGGCCAATCGGTCGCCGTGCTCACCCTCGACCGCGAAGATACTCCCGCCGCCGCCGCGCCGCCGCTTATCAACACTCCCTCCGCGCCGGCTGCCTCCGCTTCGCAACCCTCGCCCCCTGCCGCGCGTTTCACCAACGTCTCCGCCCGTGGCTACGCCGGCCACGGCAACGATACCTTTATCCTCGGCTTCGTGATTTACGGAGGGAAGCAAACCGTCCTGGTGCGCGCGCTCGGCCCCGCTCTTCGCGGGGTCTTCAAAGAAGACACTCTGGAAAATCCGTGGATGGAGATCGTCGATCTACACGGGCGCGTTATCGCCTTCAACCCCGGCCTCTGGAGCGCCTCCGAAAAAGAAAAGTCGACGGTTGCCCACGCCACCCACCTTGCCGGCGCCGGCCCGATCACCGACCGCGACGCCGCCCTGGTCGCGGAACTCGCCCCCGGCGCGTATTCGCTCATCGTGCGGGGTCACGACCACACCTGCGGCTCCGTCCTGGCCGAAGTCTTCGCCGTGTCCGCTTTCGGCCCGCTCCCGTAGGAGCAAATTCATTTGCGACCCGCGCCGCGCCCACGCCCCCCACGCCCAAACCTTCGCCCACGCCCGCGCCCGGCCCCGCGGTTGTCGCCCCTCTCTCCCGCCCTACCGTCCGCCCGTGACCTTCGCCGAAGCCCTCGCCCTCTTCACCGCCCAGCTCCGCGCCGACCCCGCGGCGCCCCGGCCACCTCTCGTCACGGATACGGTCGAGCACCTCCACGAGTGGAAGATGCTGCAGCGCGCCTACGATCAGGCCCAACTCGACCTCGGCATCCTCACACCTTCCGAAATGCAACGGATCAACTCCGCCGTGCAAGTGGACCCCGCCACCGCCCACCGCGTGGTCCGCTATCCCCAATATGTCTGACCAGCACCGCACGGCCGCATTCGCGCCCGTGCAGGCCGATCCCGCACAGCCGCACATCGTCGGCGGACAAGCGGCCAATCCTTGGGCCGAGATCTACGTCGCCTCCGAACCCGAACTCACCGCGTTCGAACCCTTCACGAGCAAAGACGCCGACATCCACGGCAACCGCGAACTCGCCGCCATCCTCCAACGCCGGTCCGGCTGGACCTGCCGCTTCTTCGACGAGCCTCGCCAAACCTTCTTACCAAGCCCGGCGATGAGGCCACCACCACCCTTACCGTCGAAGTCATTCGCTCCGTCTTCGGCATTAACACCGACGATCTCAGCCGCAATCTCGTGCGCGAACTGCGGCCCGGCGAAAATTACCGTCTGCCCGATCCCTTCGTGATGCTCAAAGCCAAACTCGCCAACGTCGCCCATCTCTCCGTCGAGAAACGCCCGCAGGATCTCAAGCACACGCGCATGTTGCTCCCGATCTGTCGCGCTTACTTCCTCGAACTGCACGCCGCCGTCGGCCGTCCAGATATGTCCGAGCGCAATTTCCTCGGCGCCGTCGCCTACGCGACCGACATCATCACCTCTGCCGACGCCCACACCGTCGCCAGCCGTCACGGTCTCGGATTCCTCGCCATTTTCCCGCGCTCCCTCGCCGATTCCCCGCACGAAAAAATCCGCCGCTTCGCCAACCACCAACTCCCACAACTCAGCGCCCGCCTGAGCTAGCCCGTCGCCCGGCCTCGTTTCCCTAGCCCTCATGCTCGCCGCCCTCGACACGCCCCTGCCCGACGCCCTCTGCGATCCGCTCGCCCTCCGCGTCGAAGGCTGGCTCCACGGCGCCCCTGACCACCCAAAAATCTCCGCCGTCGAAATCCACGCCGCCGGTCAACTCGTCGGCTCCACCCGCGCCCTCGCCGTCCGCCCCGACGTTAACGCCGGTCTCACCCTCCCCGCCGATACCCGCACCGGTTTCCAAATCGACGCCCACATTTCCGCCGCGATTTTCGACGCCCCGCTCACGCTCACCCTCCACGCGCTCCTCACCGACGGCACCCGCACCGCG
>JACMRG010000328.1 GCA_014376585.1 Opitutaceae bacterium
CGGCGGCGCGTAACCGCGGGAGGATGTCGGATTTGGAGACCGGTTTCGCGGCACCCGCGGTGCCCGGCGCGGGCGCGAATGCATCGGGCAACGGGCGCGGCCGGCGCAGCGTGAGCACGGGGCGGAGGAGGGACCAATCGACTTGGGCGGCGGTGACTTGGGCGGCGCCGTTGGCCATGAGGCGGCCGAGGAGATGGGTGGCGTCGGCGGGTGGCAGCGGAGAGAGGCCGATGCGGCGGAGTTGATCGCGCGCGGTGGGCGAGGCCATGCCGACGTCGTCCCAAGGACCCCAGTTGACGCTGAGGGCGGGGAGCCCGAGGCGGTGGCGCTCGTGGGCGAGCGTATCGAGAAAGGCGTTGCCGGCGGCGTAGTGCGTCTGGCCGTGCGAGCCCCACACGGAAGAGATCGATGAAAACAGCACGAAGTGATCGAGCGCGCGGTCGCGGGTGAGATCGTGCAGGTGGCGGGCGCCGGTGATTTTGGGTGCGAGGACGGCGGAGAAGTTTTCCGGAGTGAGCGTGGCGAGTGGCTCGAAGCCGGCGATGCCCGCGGCGTGAAACACACCGCCGAGCGAGGGCGATTCGGTCTCGATCTGGGCGAGCACGCGGGCGACATCGGCGGCCACGGTGACGTCGCCGGCGAGAGCGCGGACGTTGACGCCGGCGGCGGCGAACTCGGCGAGGGCGGGGGCGAGTTCGGGCGCGGAGGCGCGGCGGCTCATCAGGGCGATGTGGCGGGCGCCGCGCGGGATCAGCCAACGGGCGATGGCGAGGCCAAGGCCGCCGGTGCCGCCGGTGATGAGATGGGTTTTCTTGTCGGAGATGGGCGCGGACTCCACTGCGCCGAGGGCGTGGGGGAGGAGGCGCGGGACGAGGCGGGCGGATTTGCGCCACACGACGAAATCGTCGTGGCTCGCCGCCAGCAATTCCCCGGTGAGAGCGGAGACGGAGGTCGGAGTGATTTCGTCGATGTCGAGCAAGCCGCCCCAATGGGCCGAGTGTTCGAGGGCGAAGGCGCGGGCGAAGCCCGTGAGCGGGGCGGCGGCGAGATTGAGCGGGGCGAGTTCGCGGCCGGTGGCGACGGCGTGCTGGGTGATGATCCAGAGGGGCGAGGCCGGCAGGGCGGGGTCGATGATCCGGCGGGCGAGGGCGATCACCTCGGAGGGTGCGCCGACGGCGATCACGCCGCACGGGGGCGTAGAGCCGAAGGGCAACGGCGCGCCGGGGGCGAGGCGGCGCACGGATTGTTGGCGCGAGGAGAGCGCAGCGGTCAGAGCATCGGTGAGCGCGGTGTCGGTTGAGATGAGCCACCATTCCCCGGTGGCTTCCGAGCGCGCGGGGGGCGGGGTTTCGTGCCAGTGCACGGAGAAGGTGGAGATGGGCTCGGCGGCGACGGGCGCGGGGTTGAGGGACGGCGGAGCGGGGCGCGGGGCGACTTCGAGCCAGTAGCGGCGACGTTGAAACGCATACGTCGGCAAGGCGCTGAGTCGGCGGCGGGCATAGCCGCCATCAAATGCAGCCCAGTCAATGGAGACGCCGTGCGTGTAAAGTTCGCCGAGTGCTGCGAGCATGACGGCCCAATCGCTGCGGCCGGGACGGAGGCTGGGGAGCCAGAGTTGTTGAGCGCGTTCTTCGCGGGAGAAGGCGGTTTGGCCCAGGCTGGTGAGCGAAGGCCTGGGGCCGAGCTCGAGGAAGGCGGTGCAGCCGAGGTCGCGGGCGAGGGTTTCGACACCGCGCGTGAATTGAACGGGTTCGCGCATCTGGCGCACCCAATAGCGAGCGGTGGCGACTTCGGCGTCGGCGACGCGACCGTGCAGACAGGTGACGAACGGTAGGGTGGGCGCGTGGTAAGTGACGCTCTCGGCGACGGCGGCGAATTCGGCGAGGATGGGATCGAGGGCGCGGGAGTGGAACGCCTGCGCGATGGGGAGGCGTTGCGCGCCAATGCCGGCGGACTCGAGCGCGGCGAGCAGGCGGGTGATCGCGGGGGCCGGCCCGGCGAGCGTGGTGGCGGAGGGGCCGTTGAACGCCGCGATCTCGACTTCGGAGTGCGCGGCGAGATGGGGCGCGAGGCGTTTGGGCGAGGCGGCGGTGGCGAGCATCGCGCCGTCGGCGGGCAGGCCGTGGGTGAGGCGGGCTTTGGCGGCGACAAGGCGGGCCGCGTCTTCGAGCGAGAACACGCCGGCAAGACAGGCGGCGGCGTATTCGCCGATGCTGTGGCCGAAGATGCCGGCGGGACGCATCCCCCAGGAGAGCCAGAGGCGGCCGAGGGCGAGCTCGACGGCGAAGAGCGCGGGTTGCGCGTAGAGCGTCTGGCCGAGCAGCGTGTCGTCAGCGGCGAAGAGCGCGGCGGTCAGTGGCGTGGGCAGGAGCGGTGCGAAGAGGGCGGCGCAGGCGTGGATGGTCGCGCGAAAATCCGGTTGCGTGTCGTAAAGTTCGCGCGCCATGCCGGCGTGATGCGAACCCTGGCCGGTGAAGAGGAGGGCGACGGCGGGAGGGGCTAGAGGGACGCGGGCGGCGGCTGGGAATTTTTCCGGCGTCAGCGCGCGCAGTCGCGCGACGAGGTCGGAGGACGAAGTGACGGCGAGGGCGGCGCGGTGCGGGCCGGCGGTGCGACCGGTGTTGGCGGTGTGGCAGACGTCGGGGAGCGCGAGTCCGGGGTGCGCGGCAAGGTGC
>JACMRG010000329.1 GCA_014376585.1 Opitutaceae bacterium
CGGGCGTGCCGCGGCGGGGTGTGAGGAGGGCGACGGGTGCGGCGGGAGCGTCGTCGTGGGCGGCGAGGGCGGTGGCGTTGTAGGAGCGGACGCGGGTTTCGAGTTCGCGGGAGGTCCAGTGTTTGCGGATGGCCTCGGCCTCGATCGTTTTGCGCCGGGCGGTATCCTCGACCTGAATCAAAAGTTGATAGTGGGCCCAGCCCAATTTGGCACGCGCGTGCCGAATGGGGTAACAGCGGTGAAATTGGGCGCACTGGCGCAGGGTGCGGACGCTGATGCTGGTGTCCTCCGCCAGCTTTTCGTAAATGTGGGCGCCGTAGTCGGCGCGGTCGCAGAACTCGAGGATGTGCTCGTTGATAAGCCGGCCCGTGGCGTGGTAGGTTTCGAGCCAGGCGCGGTCGATTTCCTCCCGTCCCTTGACGACGATGGTGACGACGGCGTCGCGCAACTGGGCGTAGGTCTTGAGCGTCGGAGCGAGGGCGCGTGAGGGCATGACGGGGCGGGACGGCGGGATGTCTGCCCGATCTCCGCTGAGAAGTCGCGATGAAACCGGCGCGGTGGTGAAGCGGCGGTGAAGAAGTGGGGGCGCAACTGCGGGTCCCGGCTGGCGGGTGGGGCGCGGGGGATTCAGCCCGACGGGGACATCGGGCTCCACTGCAAGGCGGTCAGAATTTCAGGAGCTGCTGCGTGAGGGACGCGGTCTGGAGCGAGGAGAGTTCCTTCAGGCCGATTTGGGAGAGGGTGAGGAGGGATTGGAGTTGGTCGCCGGAGAAGGTCGTCTCTTCGCCGCTGCTCTGGACTTCCACGAATTGGCCGCGGCCGGTCATGACGATGTTGGCGTCCACTTCGGCGTCTTTGTCTTCGACGTAGTTCAAATCGAGAAACGCTTCGCCCTGGTAGATGCCGGCGCTGACGGCGGCGACGGAATCGATGAGGGGATTTTCGGCGATGCGTTTCGCGTCGAGGAGTTTTTGGATGGCGAGGCGGGTGGCGAGGTAGGCGCCGGTGATGGACGCGGTGCGGGTGCCGCCGTCGGCTTGGAGGACGTCGCAATCGAGCCAGAGCGTGTTTTGGCCGAGCTTGTTGAGGTCGATGACGGCGCGGAGGGAACGGCCGATGAGGCGTTGGATTTCGACGGTGCGGCCGTCGATTTTGCCGCGGGAGATGTCGCGGGATTTCCGCTCGTGCGTGGAGTAGGGGAGCATCGAATACTCGGCGGTGAGCCAGCCGCCGGGGACTTTCTGCTGCTTCATCCACGTGGGCACGCCGGGCTCGATGGTGGCGGCGCAGATGACGCGCGTGAGGCCGAACGACACGAGGACGGAGCCGGTCGCGTGCGGGGCGATGTTGGCTTCAAACGTGATCTTGCGGAGTTGGTCGGGCTTGCGGCCGTCGAGGCGCTGGACAGAGGAAGACATGGATGTAGGGAGCGGAGCGGGTGCGGCGCTGGCAAGGCGCAAGGGCTCGGGGTGCGGTGGGTCGAGACGACATCCGAAACAGCATTCCGGGGGTGGGGCGGACCGCTGGGTCTGTTGCGAGTCGCCCGCAAATCTTGAGCTGGGGAAGGCGCACCCGGCGGTCGCGCTCCACCTTTTTTGACGCCGTTAAGATCGCAGGTTCACGGCCGTATTGCGATGCGTGCCCAGCGCTCTCCGTTTCTTTGTGTCTCTGTGCCTTTGTGGTAAAACTCCTTTTCCGGCGCCGATCAGCCCAGGCCTTCACCACGCGGGCACAGAGACACAAACAACGATCCTTTGGATTTCGAGTTTAAGCCACGGGCTTCATGAGCCGGGGGCGCGTTCTTCGCGCTCGGTGGGCTTGAGCTTGGTCGCGGGCGCGGCGGACTGTTTCGACATGAAAGCGATGAGGCGGTCGTTGAAATCTTTCGCGGGGTCGTGGCCCATCTTTTTGAGGGCCTGGGTGAGCGCGGCGACTTCGACGAGGCGGGCGATGTCGCGGCCGGGGCGGACGTAGAGCTCCACGTGGGGAACTCTCATGCCGAGGATCTCGTAGTAATTTTCCTCAAGCCCCGTGCGTTCCTCGACGGCTTCGGGCGTCCACTCGCGGAGGGAGACGACCATATCGATGCGCTTCTCCAGGCGGATGGATTTGATACCGAACATTTCGGCGATGTTGATGATGCCGATGCCGCGGCACTCCATGTAGCCGCGGTTGAGCGTTCGGCTGGAGGCCATGAGTTCGCGCTCGTCGAGGAGTTTGATGATGGTGAGGTCGTCGGCGACGAGGGAGTGGCCGCGCTCGATGAGGGCGAGGGCGCACTCGCTTTTGCCGACGCCGGAATCGCCGCGGAGCATGACGCCGACGCCTTTTACGTCGAGGGTGGTGGCGTGCTCGGTGGAGCCGGGGGCGAACTCGTTGTCGATGCAGAGCGTCGCGAGGTTGATGTAGTTCATCGTGATCATCGGCGTGCGGATGAGCGGGAGGTTCATCTCTTGCGCGACGACGAGCATCGGGTGGGTGGGGTTGAAATTGCGTGTGAGGATGAGGCAGGGCGCGCCGGCCCTGACCATCTTCTGGAACGTCTCGGTCTGGTCGCGCTGGTCGCGGGTCTTGAGGTAATTCATCTCGGCGGCGCCGAGGACCTGCACGCGGCGGTGCGCGAAATATTTGAAAAAGCCGGTGAGGGCGAGGGCGGGGCGGTTGATGCTGCCCTCGCGGATGAGGCGGTTGAGGCCGGGCTCACCGGTGACCAACTCCATCTTCAACTTTTCGCGGTAGGTCTCGTAGAAGTGCGCGACGGTGATGCCGTGGATGGCTTTTTGCATGGGGAAGGGGGCGATATTTTTATATGGAAATCAGGAAATCAGGAATCGGAGGGGGGGGCTGTTTCCTGAGTTCCCGATTTCCACATTCAAGCCGGCGTTTCTGTGTTCAGAGATTAAAATCTTCGCCGAGGTAGAACTTCCGGGCCTGCTCGTTTTTGATGAGCTCTTCGCTCGTGCCCTCGAAATGAACTTTGCCTTTTTCGAGGAGGTAGGCGCGGTCCACGACGCGGAGGGTTTCGCGGACGTTGTGATCGGTGATGATGATGCCGATGCCGCGGGACTTGAGTTGGAGAATGATTTTCTGCACCTCGGCGACGGAGATGGGGTCGATCGCGGCGAAAGGTTCATCCATGAGGAGAAACTTGGGCTGAGTGACGAGGGCGCGGGCGATCTCGAGGCGACGGCGTTCGCCGCCGGAGAGGGTGAAGGCTTTTTGTTTCGCGAGGTGGGTGAGCGAGAGCTCGGCGAGGTGGTGGGCGACGCGGGCGGCTCGTTCGCGGCGGGGGACGTTGATGACCTCGACGATGGCGAGGATGTTTTCCTCGACGGTGAGTTTGCGAAAGACGGAGGCTCCCTGCGGGAGGTAGCCGATGCCGTGGCGCGCGCGCTCGTGCATGGCGAGGCGGGTGAGATCGCGGCCGCCGAGCGAAACGGTGCCGCTGGTGGCGGGCACGAGGCCGACGATCATGTAGAACGCGGTGGTCTTGCCGGCGCCGTTGCGGCCGAGGAGGCCGACGATCTCGCCGGCGC
>JACMRG010000330.1 GCA_014376585.1 Opitutaceae bacterium
GCGGGGGTGAAGGCTTCGGGGCTCTCGGGGGTGGCGAGGGCGGGGAGGCCGGCGAAGATCGTGGCGGCATCGCCGGATTGGAAGGTAGCGTTGGCGATGTTGTTCGCGGTGGCGTTTTGGCGGGCGAAGCGGATCGAAGACTCGCTAAGTTCAATGCCGGCGACGCGCTCGAAGGACGGCGCGGCGCTAAGGGCGAAGAGGCCGCTGCCGCAATAGGCATCCACAAGAAAGCGGGCGCCGCTGGCGGCGGCTTGGGCGCGGACGTAGGCGGTGAAGGCGGGCAGGATGAAGGGGTTGTTTTGGAAGAAGTCGCGGGCGAGAAAACGGAGGCGCAGCGGCGAGGCCGCAGCGGGTTGAGAGTTGAAAGTTGAAAGTTGGGGGACGGAGGCAGAAGAAGGCCGGGCGGCGGGCTCACGGGGAACTTCGAATTTCGAACTTTGGACGTCGAACGTCGGAGGGGCGGACGGTGGCGGGGAGCGCAGAGCCGAGAGTTGAGCGTCGGAGAGCGGAGCGACCGTCTCCGTGACGATCGCCTCGTAGTCGGTCGTGACCTGGCCGTCGGCATCGCGCAGGAGGAGGGTGGCGCCGCGGGTGTAGTCACCGTTGGCGGCGCGGGCGTGGACGGCGGCGCGGGCGGCGGGGAGTTTTTCGTTGATGGCGTCGGTCGCGATATCGCAATGCGGGACGTCGATGATGTCGAAGCGCGTGCCTTGGCGGAGAAAGCCGATGGGGAGCGGCGCAGCGGCGCGAGTTGAGAGCCGAGAGCTGAGAGTTGAGGGACCGGAATCGGAGGGAGAGGAACACGGATCGGGTTCTGTGCCCGGGGCTTTTGGCGCTGGATCGAAAGGCCGGCGCGGGGGGTTGAAATGGGGCGTGATCTTCGAGCGATAGCCGTAGGGTTTGGGCGAGCCGATGACAGGGTTCACCGCGTGGGTGATGCCGGCCATGTGTTGGAGGAGTTCGGCAACCTGGCGTTGTTTCCAAAGGAGCTGCTCGGAATAGGTGAGGTGCTGGTATTGGCAGCCGCCGCAGCGGCCGAAGAGCGGGCACGGCGGGGCGATGCGATGCGGCGACGGCGTGAGGACGGAGACGAGGTCGGCCTCGGAATAATTCTTGTGGTTGCGAAAGATGCGGGCGCGGACGCGTTCGCCGGGGAGGCAGAAGGGGATCATGATCACCCATTTCGCGGTGGCGTCTTCGGGGTGCGGCACGCGGGCGAGGCCGACGCCGTGGTTGGTGAGCGTGACGATCTCGAGTTCGAGTTCGGTGTGATACGCGAAGGGGAGGTCGTTGAATTTCTTTTTATGGCCCACGGAATACACGGAATACACGGAAGCGGGGCAGACCAAGAAAAGGATTCTGTATTTTTTCCGATTCCGTGTGTTCCGTGTATTCCGTGGGCCCACCGATCGAACGCATTACCAGTCTCCAGAATCCGCGCGTAAAGCAGCTCGTGAAGCTGCGCGACCGGCGTCCGCGGGATGAGGCGGGGGTGTTTTTGGTCGAGGGTTATCGGGAAATCCGGCGCGCGCTGGAGAAGGGCGTGGCGTTGCAGGAAATCTATTTTTCGCCGGAGTGGTTTTTGGGGGAGAACGAACCGGCGTTGATCGCGCAGGCGCAGGCGGCCGGGGCGGCGGCGTGCGAGCTGGCGAAGGACGTGTTTGCGAAGGTGGCGTATCGGGAGCGGCCGGACGGTTTGCTGGCGGTGGCGCCACAGTGGAAGCGGGCGTTGAGCGATCTAGATCATCTTTTTGGGAAGGATGGTGACCGACCGGCGGTCGGTCTTACGGGGAAGGCGCCGTTTCTGCTCGTGGTCGAGGCGATCGAGAAGCCGGGTAATCTCGGGACGATTTTGCGGAGCGCGGACGCGGCGGGGTGCGATGCGGTGATCGTGTGCGATCCGGTGACGGATATTTTTAATCCCAACGTGGTGCGGGCTTCGACGGGGGTGCTGTTTTCGGTGCCGCTGGTGGTCGAGGAGAGCACGCGCGTGCAGGCGTGGCTGTTGGAGAAGGGCGTGCGCATGGTGGCGACGACACCGGGGGCGGAAAAAGTTTACTCGGACGTCGATCTGCGCGGGCCGCTCGCGGTGGTGATGGGGAGCGAGCAGTATGGGCTGAGCAAATTCTGGCTGGCGAACTGCGATGTGCCGGTGCGGATCCCGATGGCGGGTCAGGCGGACTCGTTGAATGTGGCGATGGCGACGATCATCACGCTGTTCGAGGCGGTGAGGCAGAGGAGCGGGAAGAGTTAAGGGTAAGCCGTAAGCGATTAGCGGCCACGTTCAGCGCTTCGGAACCGCAACGGCTTGGGCTTCCTGCAGGAGTCGTTTCACTCGCCGTAGTTCGGCGACGAGAGCGCGGCGTTCGTCGAGTTCGCTTCTTATTTTCGCGAGCGAGACGGCGTTGATCACGAAAGTTAAAAAATGGATACTGAGATTCCAGTAGAGATAGAAACGGCTGGAGTAATTTACGCCGTTGAAATGATCGGCGAGCCACCACGTGAGTGAAGCGCCGAGGGCGGTGACCAATCCGGGCCAGCGTCCGGCATACCACGAGGTGAGGCCCACGGGCACGGAGTAAAAAACGAAGAAGCCGAGTTCGTAGCCGGTGAAAAAATCGATCCAGCCGAGGAGCGCCAGGCCGACGAGACCGGCGCAAAGCACGGCGATCTGCCGGTGTATAGGGACGGGCGGGGGCGCAGGGAAATCGGCGTCGTTGGGGTTCATTGGAAGATCGCGGCAAGGCAAAAACATCAGACGGGCGGCGCGGCCGCGAGGCGGGTGACCAGCGCGCGGTAGGGCGGGAGCAGCGCGAGGGCCATGAAGAGTTTTACGCCGAGATCGCCGGCGGCGAGGGGGAGCCACAGAACGTGGGAGCCGGCGAAGGCGACGCTGAAGAAAATGGAGGTGTCCACGACGGAGGCGGCGGCGGAACCGAAGAGCGGGGCTTGCCACCAGCTCTGGCGGCGGAGGCGGTTGAAGACGGCCACGTCGAGGAGTTGCGAGACGATGAAGGCGGCGCCGGAGGCGAAGGCGATGCGCACGGGGGCGAATGTGGCGGAAAGGATGAGGCCGACGGCAAAGCCGACCCAGGCCACGCGGCGGGCGAGGGCGGGGCCGGACGTGCGGTTGCAGACATCGGTGACAAAGTAGGCGACGGGATAAGAAAATGCGCCCCAGGTGAGCCACGGGTTGATCGGAAACTGCACGAGCAGGTTGGATACGAGCACGATGGCGGACATCGCGAGCGCGGGTGGAAGAATTTGGCGGGCGGACGTCATCGGGCGGCGGCGAGGACCGCGGGTTTTTCCCGGCGGAGCGAGGCCACGAGTTCGGCGGTGCCGGTGGCCATCGAGATGCGCGGCGTGTAGCCGAGATCGCGGCGGGCGGCGGCGAGGTTGAACCAGTGGTCCTTGGCGAGTTCGGCGGCGATGAAGCGGGTCATCGGTGGTTCGCCGCTCAGCGGGAGCGTGCGCCAGGCGGCTTCGCAAACGGCGCCGAGGGCGGAGGCGGTGCGGAGGGAAAGGCGGCGGGTGACGGGGGGTTCGCCGAGCGCGACAAGGAGGGAATTGATCCAATCCCAGAGAAGGACGGGTTCGCCGTTGGTGATGAAGTAAGGCCGGCCGCTTGCAGCGGGCCTTTGAGAGTTGAGCGTTGAAAGTCGAGGGACGGAGAGCGCCTGCTCGGCGAGGAGGTGGGCGTCGACGGCGTTTTCGACGTGGACCATATCGACGCGGTTTTCGCCGGTGCCGACGATGCGGAGGCGGCCGGCGCGGGCGCGGGCGAGCACGCGGGGGACGAGGTGCGGGTCGCCAACGCCCCAGATGAGGTGCGGGCGGAGGGCAATTGTGCAGAATTCTGCACAATTGGCGGCGAGGACTTCGCGCTCGGCGATGGCTTTGGTGAGCGGATAGGGGCTGGGGCAATCGGTCGTGAGCGGGAGGGATTCGTCGGCGGCGGCGAGGGCGCGGCCGTTGTAAACGACGCTGGGCGTGCTGGTGTGGACGAAGCGGGCGACGCCGTGGGCGCGCGCGCCGGCGAGGAGAGCGCGGGTGCCGAGGACGTTGGTGCGGAAAAAATCTTCATAGCGGCCCCAGACGCCGACCTTGGCGGCGGTGTGGAAGATGGTCTCGATGCCAGCACAGGCGGCTTGGACGGCGGGGGCGTCGTCGAGGGAGGCGCGGAGGAAGCGGACGCCGCGGGCTTCGAGGTCGGGCGCGGGGGTGCGGCCGAGGATCGTGACGGGGCGGCCGTCGGCGAGGAGACGCTCGACGAGGCGGCGGCCGAGAAAGCCGGTGCCGCCGGTGACAAGCGTGGAAGAGGAGTTGCCCACGGAACACACGGAATACACGGAAGGGGCGGAAAACCAGAAGAGAGTGTCCGCAGAACACGCGAACGAGCGCGCGTGCGAGGCGACGACTCTTTTCGCGGCTATTTGGGCGACTCGGGGACGATTTTACGGGTCAGCGCTTGGGATCGGATTGGTAGCCTTTGGCGGTGGTGGCCCACTGCGCGAGCGTGAGGCGGTGGATCTTGGCGTTGTGGCGGACGTCGACGGGAAATTTGGGGTGAAAGAAGAAGCGTTTGATGGCGGCGGTTTGGGGCTGGGCAAGGGCAAGGGCGCGGAGTTCGCCGGCCAGCGCGCGCGCCTCGGTCGAGTCGCGAACGGTGGCCTCGATGACGATGGCGGGGAGTTGATTGGGCGCGGAGCCAAGGCCGATGAGGGCGCAGCGGGTGGCGCGGGGATGGGCGCGGAAGACTTGTTCGCAAGGCTCGGTGTAGAGGACGCCCTGCGCGGTGGTGACGCGTTCGACTTTGCGGCCGCAGAACCAGAGGCGGCCATCGGCGTCGCGGTAGCCGCAGTCGCCGAGGCGGTGCCAGACGGCGGCGTCGCCGTCGAGTTGGGAGTTGAGGGTTGAGGGTTGAGAGTCCGGAGAGTCGGACGGGGGCGAACGTTGAAGGTCGAACTGCGGACGTTGAACGTCGAAGGGGGCGGAAGGGAGCGCGCGGATTTTGGCGAGGGCGGTGGCTTCGGGGAGGGCGTCGTAGGATTTGGTGACGATGGGGCCTCTGGCGATGATTTCGCCGATTTCGCCGGGGGGGAGTTCGCGGGCGTCGGCAAGGGTGGCGATGGGCGTATCCGTGGGCGCGATGATCTTGATAGTTACTTCAGTCACGGGGCGACCCACGCAGGCGCCGAGGCCGCGGACGGTGGCTATTTCCTCGGCGGAAACGCTGGCTAGAGGCAGAGATTCGGTGGCGCCGTAGGGGCTGTGGAGTTGTCCGTGGGGCATCCACGTGCGGGAGGAAGTCCAAAGCGCGGCGGGGACGGGGGCGCCGGCGCAGAGGACGCGGCGCATCGTGGGCAGCGTGATGTTTTCGGCGAGGCAGTGGGCGCCGATTTTTTGCCAGAGAGTGGGCGAGCCGAAGGAGTTGGTGACGCTTTCCTGACGGATTGCCTGGACGATTTTCGCGGGGTCGAGGGTGGCGGGGCGACGAGGATCGATTTCGGGGACGATGGTGGTCATCCCGAGTGCGGGGTTGAAGAGCGCAAAGACGGGGAGGAGCGGGAGGTCGATTTCGCCGGGCTGGATAGCGTAGGTGTCGCGGATGAGGCGGACTTGGGCGTCGAAGTGTCCATGTTCGTAGCAAACGCCTTTGGGGGCGCCGGTGGAACCGCTGGTGAACAGCACTGCCGCGAGATCCGCGGCGGCGCTGTTCACGGGTTGAAAGTTGAAGGCTGAAAGTTGAAAGCCCGGAGAGGTCAGGCGCGCGGTGAGGGAGCCACTGGCGGCGACGCGGTGGCGGACGGTGGGGAAGGTGGAGCGGAAGAGGAGGCTGAGGAGGCGGGCGACGGGGATGCCGACGAGCGCCGTGGGACGCGAGCGGGCGACGCAGGTGAGGAAATTTTTCAGGCCCAAGCCGGGGTCAATCACGACGGGGACGGCGCCGAGCGAAAACAGGGCGAAGGCGGAGGCGATAAGCGGGAGGCCCTGACGCACCATGACGAGGGTGCGGTCACCGGGGCGGATGCCGGCGGCGATGAGGCGAGTCTGCCAGGCGGCGACCTCGGCGGCGAGTTCGGCGAAGGTGAGCGTAAGGTAGTCGATGTCGCCGGACGGGGTGCGGCCGCGGGGGATTTTGAGGGCCGCAGTCATGGGCTGCGCGGTGGCCATGAGCCCGA
>JACMRG010000041.1 GCA_014376585.1 Opitutaceae bacterium
GAAGTTCAGCACCTCCATGCTCACATTGCCCCGCTCAACGGGCAAACTGTCCTGGATTCGTTGCAGATGCGCCTCGGTCAGTTCCATTCCTCCTGCCTACACTTCTACCCCACTTTGGCAATTGTGTTAACAGGCCCTAGGTGATTCTTCACAACATTCTTCGAAGCCGGACTCAGAGCTTGCGACGCGCGATTGGATTTTAATCGCCGCATAAAGTCGGCCTCGTCGAACAACCGCTATGTCCCATTTTTTCTGCGGACGAAAATAGCCCGGCAACGCTGCGTCCCCGCCAACCAAAATATCTTCCTTCGTGAAACCTGCACTTCGTATAAGTTCGCATAGCAAGCCCTGTAACCCAACCAACCCAAGTCTGCGCGTCCGGCCATGACAGCTACCGTCATCTTCGCCTGAAATCGAGGCCCCGAATTTCTCTTTCTCGCTGGAAAGCTGCCAATACCTACCAACGGCCTTTTCCAAGCGCGGATACAGGTGATCCTCGGCACAAGAAAGCGCATCAAATTTCGCAATCACAGGGGTTAGGATTCAAACGCCTCAGCTCGAGTCAACGCCTTCACCTCACCCGCCGCGCACCTTCCGTCGAAACTCCGACGGCGTCAGCCCCACCACCTGCTTAAACGCCTTGGAAAAGTGAAACACGTCGCAGAACTCCAGCTCCTCCGCCAGCTCCTTGAACCCGTGGCTTCCTTGATAGAGCGCCGCGCACGCGCGCTCGATGCGCTGGCGTTTTTGGTGCTGCCCCGGTGACACGCCCGTGCGCGCCGCGAACTGTTTCCGGAAATTATCATAGCTCAGCCCGACCGTGCGCGCCACCTGCTGCGGCGTCGGCCAGCCGCGTTCGCCCGGATTGCCGAGCAACTGCAGCGCCTGCTCCAGCCACGCCTCGCGGTTTCCCCGCGCGTCGGCATTGGCCGCGAGGATGTCGCCCAGCAGATGCAGAACCCGTCCCATCGCCCGCAGCGCCGCGCCCTCACCGTGGCGCGACTCCGCGCCCACCACTTCCTCAAACCGCCGCCGCCAGTAATCCACCGGTTCCAAGTGCAGCACCGGCCGCTCCGGCGTGAGCAAACCGCGCTCGCGCCAGAAATCGAATTCCGGGCCATTAAACACAAAGTAGATCTGATTCCACGTGCACCCCTGCTTCGGTCCATACGCGTGCGCCAGCTCCGGCAGGATCAGCACGAGATCGCCCTTCACGAGGTCGCGCTTCACCCCGTTCGCGTCGCAGTAATACCCGTCCAGATCCACCATGTAGATTAGGGAGTAACTGCCCAGCACCCGCATCGCCTGCGGATCGAGGCCGCGCGCATCCTTCAGCGCGCCCGCCAGCTCCAGCTCGCCCAAGGGCGTGCGCACCGTGCTCGTCAGCCAAGGTTGGGTGCGAAACGTGGTGATCATGGAAAGGCCCAAAATCTACATGCGAAATCCCATTACAACCATTTTGTCTTTTCCGGTTTCGGTGTATCTTCGCTGCGTTACCTCCCCCCACGCGGACTCCATCCGTCCCGTCCCTCCACCCATTTAAAAAACCACAATTCACATGAGCACCGCCACCCTTCCCCAAATTTGGTCCTACGGTCATCAACTCGACACGAGCGATGAGAAATTCGGCCTCCTCCGCGATTCCTCCGACGCCGAGAGTGATTTCGTCGAACTCCGCCGCCGTTTCGAGACCGATGGCTATCTCTACATGAAGGGCTACCTCGACCGCCAGCAGGTCTTGGAAGCCCGCGCCAGCCTCACCGACGGCCTCGCCGGCGCCGGCGTCTTGGACGAAGCCTACCCGCGCATCGACGGCATCTGCAAACCCGGCTCCGGTTACGTCTTCAAGCCCGAACTCACCAACAACAATCCCAAGATCCAGGATCTGCTCTACACCGGTCGCCTCCCCGATTTCTACCGCCAGTTCTACGCCGAAGAAATCCGCCACTACGATTTCACCTGGCTCCGCGCCATCGGCCCCGGCAAGGGCACCAACCCGCACTGCGATCTCCCTTACATGGGCCGCGGCACGCACAAACACATGACGTGCTGGCTCCCCTACGGCGATATCTCGTTCGAGCTCGGCGGCCTCATGGTCCTCGAAGGCTCGCACAAGCGCCTCGATCTCCTCGAGAGCTACGTTTACCGCGACGTCGATGCCTTCTGCGAAAACAAGCCCAAGGACGTCGAGAACGCCAAGGCCGGCAAATGGGCCTTCACCGGCACGCTCTCGCACAACCCCCCCGCCGTCGTGAACAAGTTCGGTGGCCGCTGGCTCACCACCGAATTTGAAGCCGGCGACTTTATCACCTTCGGCATGTTCCTCGTGCACGCCTCGCTCGACAACCGCACCGAGAACCGCCTCCGCATCTCCAGCGACGCCCGCTTCCAACGCGCCAGCGAGCCCATCGACGAGCGCTGGGTCGGCGTGAATCCTCCCGGCCACACCCTCGCCGGCAAACGCGGCCGCATCTGTTAAATGGATCTCTCTCTTTAGTCTTAATCTTTCTCTTTCCCCCTCCGCTTCATTTCGGAACCGGAAACCGAGACCGTTAAGAGCAAGAGGAAAGATAAAGATCAGGAATTCCTGCACTTCTTAACCTCGCCCCTGCGATGAGCCCCACCGTCTCGACTCCCGTCACCTCACCTCGTCCGGCCTCCGGCCGCATGGCCGCCGTCAATGAGATGGCGCGCCTCCTCCGCCTGCTCTTCGAGGTCGAGCGTGAATTCCTGCGCACGGTCACCACGCTCATCTACCGCGTCGGCGAGCCCGAGTTGAAATACCTGCTTTGCCAGCACGCTTGGGAATCCGCGGGTCACGCGCGTTTCCTGCGCGAGCGCGGTCGCGAACTCGCCTCCTTCGGCTCCGCTGAAGCCGTCCGCGAATCTGTGAGGAAACTCTTCACCGAAGCCGCCGGCACCACTGCGCAAGACTCGCTCGTCCTCACCGCCGGTTTCTACAAAGTCCTCAAGCCCGCGCTCCTCTCCGCCTACCGGTATTATCTCAAAGTCACCGACCCGCTCGCCGACTGGCCGTCCAAGAAACTCGTCGAAGAATTCATCGCCGACGAAGAGCGCCACGCCCGGGAAATCGCGCCCTACCTCGCCACCACCGACGCCCGCGAGTGGTCGCTCCATCTCACCCAGGCCCTCGACAACCTCGGCGGCTGGCTCGGCCAGGAAACGCGCCTCCCCCTCGCCGCCAACTACAGCTGGCAACACGAGCAGACGCCTTTTACGCACCCCGCCACCTGCAACCGGGGCAAGTTTCCGGTTTGCTCCAGCGTCTTCAGCCAAGACCCCGCCGAGACGCCCATCGTCCGCTCCTGGCTCGTCGATCCCAAGACCGATGCGCGCGTGATTCGTCTCATGGTTTACGTCTGGCTCATGATGGAACTCGATGCCGTCGATTACCTCTCGACCATTTTCTTCGACACGCCGCACGCGCCCTTCGACCTCCATCACGATATGGCGCGCCACCTCTGGGATGAGTCCCGCCACAGCCAATTCGGCTACCGCCAGCTTCCTAAACTCGGAGTCGATCTCATGACCGTCGAGCACTCCCTCGATCTCTACAACATCCTCGTGCAAATGCCGCCGCACGAGCGCTACGCGATGATGACGATGGAGTTTGAAGCCGGCAGCTTCCCCACCAAAGCCCTCGTCATGGACCGCATCCGCGAGCTCAACGATTTCGAGGCCGACACCCTCCTCGCCTTCGACCGCAACGACGAACAGAACCACGTCCGCTACGGTCACCGCTGGCTGCCCGAGATGATGGCCCTCTTCGACGAAAAGCGTCCCGCCGAAGAATTCGTAAAAGCCACGCAGGAAAAATTCAAAACCTTCGCCGAGATCTACGGCAACAAAACCCCGCACGCGCTCTCGCCCCAGCGACGTCTCACCGGCGAGAAGATCCTCAAGCTCGCCGGCGTCGCCTAAAAATTTACCACGACGGAGCGGTTACGCGGCGACGCTCTCACCGCCCGGTCTGTCCGACCAGTTTCGCGAGCCGAAGATTATGGCTCATCACCCGGCCGGTCGAATCGACCGCGGGCACGACCGCCTATCGCCCTGAAATTTCTCCGATCCATCGCGCCCATCCCACGACTATGGGAGCGCCAAGCCTTCTGAATAATCCCAGAATCACGCCTTGCCCGTGGCCCGACCGCCCGCTCTTTTCTGCCTGATGTGTAGCCCCGCTTCGCGTTCCAGCGCGTCCCGACCCGTCTGCGTATGAGCAAAATCTATCGGGCCCTCCTTGTGGGCACCGGCGGCATCGCCGACGCCCATGTCCGCGCCGCCGAGGCCACCCAAGGTCGGGTCGAGCTCACCGCCGCCGTAGATATCGACGCCGACCGCGTGCGCGCCTTCAGCGACCGCCACAAGCTCGCCGGCGCCTACACCGATTACGCCGCGGCCTTGAAAGCGGAAAAACCCGACATCGTTTTCATCGCGGCTCCACCCGCGTTTCACGCGTCGATGAGCATCGCCGCCATGGAAGCCGGGGCGTGGGTGCTCTGCGAAAAGCCCTTCTGCGCCTCGCTCGCCGAACTCGATCCCATCGAGGCCGCCGAGCGCCGCACCGCCAAATATACGTCGTGCATTTTCCAGATGCGCTTCGCGTCTTCGACCGCGCATCTTCGTCGCCTTTCCGCGCAGGGCCTGCTCGGCCGCCCGCTCGTCGCCATCTGCAACACCCTCTGGTTCCGCGACGCCTCTTACTATGCGGTGCCATGGCGCGGAAAGTGGGCCACCGAGCTCGGCGGGCCCACGATGGGCCTCGGCATCCACGCGATGGATCACCTGCTGCACTTGCTCGGCGAGTGGACCGAAATCCGCGCGATGCCCGCCACGCTCGACCGCGCCATCGAGGTCGAGGACGTTTCCATGGCGATGATCCAGTTCGCCAACGGCGCCCAAGCCTCCGTCGTCAACAGCGCCCTCAGCCCGCGCCAAGAGACTTACATCCGGCTCGACTACCAACGCGCCACCGTCGAGCTCACGCACCTTTACAGTTACACGCGCGAGAACTGGCGCTTCACGCCCGTCTCCGCCACACAGGACGAAGGCGATGCGCTTACGCAGGCCTGGCAGCATTTCCCCACCGATGTCGGTTCCACGCACGCCGCGCAACTTGACGCCTTCGTCGCCAACCTCGACGCCAACACCCGCCCGCTCCTGAGCGGCCCCGAAGCCCGCCACACGCTCGAGCTGCTGACCGCGCTCTACAAAAGCGCGTTCACCGGCTCGCCGGTCACGCGCGGCAGCATCAAGCCCGACGATCCCTACTACCGCGCCCTCCACGGCGGCGGCACCCCGCGCCGCGCCGCGCGGTAGTCCGCGTCGCGGGGTTTTTGCTCGGAAACCCCTTGGCGTCGCGCGCGGCTCCGCTACTTTCCGCGCCGCATGCCCAACGAGCCGCTCAACGCTCCCACTCTCCTCGGCTACCTCTGGCGCGCGCGCGGCGCCCTCGCGCCGGGCGTGGGTCTCGCGCTCCTGCGCAGTCTCGCGATCGCGCCCTGCCCGCTGATCTTCGCACACATTGTCGATCGCTCCGTGCCCGCCGGCGACCCGCGCGGCGTCCTCATCTACACCGGGATCTTCGCCGCGCTGCTCGGCCTCCACTACGTCTTCTCCGTTCTCGGCGCCAACGAACTCGCCAAGGTCATGGCCCGCCTGATGGTCGAGCTCCGGAGCCGCATTTTTTTCCGCCTGCAATTCCTCAGCTTCAGCTATCTCGACCGCCAGAAAACCGGCCGCCTGCTTTCGAAATACGCGTTCGATACTCAAAAAATCGAATCGCTGCTCTACTCCGTTCTCAACCAGTTCCTGCCCGTCATCCTCTACAGCGCCGGCGTATTTCTTGTCCTCGCCTTTCTCAACTGGCGGCTCACCGCGATCCTCCTCCTCACGCTGCCGCTCTGGGCTTTCGCGAAGTGGCGCTTCTTCCGAAAACTCCAGCACACCAATCACGAGGCGCGCCTCGCGCAGGAAAAACTCACCGGCACCGCCAGCGAATTCATCTCCGCCCTCCGCCTCGTGCGCAGCTTCGGCGAGGAGAAACAGGCGGAGCAACTGCTCGACCGCACCAGCGGCGACTTCGCGCGCAGTCGCGTGGACCAGTCATGGGTGAGCGCCGTCTTCGGCACGTTCACCTACGTCAGCACGCAGGCTATCGCCGCCCTCGTCGTCGCCGGCGGCGCGCTGCTCGCCATCCACGGGCAGATGACCATCGGCACCCTCGTTGCCTTCATCGCCGGCCTGCCGGTAATCCTCTCGCCCGTGCAGATGGTGATCGGCCTGAGCGAGCCGTGGTTCGCCGGTCAGGAAAGCTACGCGAGCATCAAGGAACTCGTGGACTCACCCTACGTCGAGGAATGGCATGGCGCCCGCCGTGAGACGCGCCTCACCGGTGACATCGTCTTCGACCGCGTCACCTTCACCTACCCCGAGACCGAAAAACGCGTCATCGAATCGTTCTCCCTCACGATCCGTCCCGGTGAAAACATCGCGTTCGTCGGTCCGTCCGGCTCCGGCAAGAGCACCCTCGCAAACCTGCTGCTCGGCCTCTACGCGCCCACCGCCGGCCGGATCCTCATCGACGGTGTGCCGCAGAGCGAATGGGACATGCGCTGGATCCGCCGCCAGATGGCCGTGGTGATGCAGGAAAGCATTCTCCTTTCCGGCACCGTGCGGGAAAACATCCGCTTCGCCCACGCCACCGCCACCGACGAAGAAGTCCACGCCGCCGCCCGCCTCGCCAACGCCGAAGAGTTCATTTTGAAAATGCCCCAGGGCTACGAGACGCCCATCGGCGAGCGCGGTATCGCCCTCTCCGGCGGCCAACGCCAACGCCTCGCCATCGCCCGCGCCGTCCTGCGCAACCCGCCCGTGCTGATCCTCGACGAGGCGACCTCCGCCCTCGACTACGAGAGCGAGCGCCTCATCCAGCAGGCCCTCGACCGCCTCGCGCAGGGCCGCACCGTCATCACCATCGCGCATCGCCTCAGCACCATCAAGAACGCCGACCGCATCGTCGTTCTTCGCGACGGCGCTATTCTCGAAGAGGGCGACTACGCCGCACTCCTCGCGCAAGGCGGCGCCTTCGCCGAGCTCATCACCGCGCAAACCATCGGCGCCGATTTTATCAAAGAGCCCCCAGCCCCCGCGTCCGCTTCATTCGCCCCTTTTTCCCCATGAAAACCCGCCTCGCCCTCGGTCTTCTCCTCACTCTCACGCTTGGGTCCGCCCTTGCTCGCGCCGACGTCTTCCCCGGCCTCAAAGTCGTCATGACCGCCGAAGACTACGCCCGCGCCGGCCTCGACAAGCTCACGCCCGACCAGATCGGGGTCATCGACGCCGCGCTCATCCGCCATTTCACCGCCACGGTCAACGTCGCCGCCGAGCGTCAGGCTGCCACCCAGGTTGACGCCGCGACCACTCAAGCCGTCGCCTCCGAGCGCAAGCGCGGCGTGCTCCAACGCTTCGGCATCCTTTCGCTCAACAACGATTGGAAAAACGAACCCGTCCTCAAAGCCCGCGCCACCGGCTGGGTCGGCGGCAACCGCTTCGCCCTCGACAACGGCCAGGTGTGGGAGGGCGCCGAGCCCATCCCGTTCGAACTCGCCGGCCGCGACGTCGAAATCCAGCCCCGGCCCGCCGGCGCTTTCGCACTCAGCATCGAAGGCAAAAACACCACCATCCGCGTCCGCCGCGTGAAATGACCCGCCGGCCCGGCGTTCCTCCGCTCACTCGCGGGCTTCGTTCAGGGTAAAAACGATCGGCACCTGCATCCGCGCCGCGACATTGCGCCCGCCCTTTTGGCCCGGGCGAAACGTCCACTTGCTCACCGCCTGCACCGCCGCGGCCTCAAACTCGCGCGGCGAAGAACCCACCGCCCGCGCCTCGCGCACCGTCCCGTTCGCCTCGACGATGAACTCCACCAGCACCTCGCCGGAAATCCCGCCGCGCTTCATCTCAAACGGATACTGCGGCTGCGCCTGAAACCGCGCCACGGGAGCGCGGTCGAGCGCGGCTAGGTCAATGATTTCACCCGCGCCTTTTCGAGGCCCGACCCGCTCGGTCGGAATCGGCAGGGTCTTCGGATCAATCCAGCCTCCGTCGGGGACCACCGTCGGGGGCATGGTGAAACCATCGCTTGGCGCGACGCGTGGCACATCGGCGAGGCGGGGCGCGGTCACGGTGGTTTCCTTCAACTCCGCCACATCGCCGAGCGGAGGCTCTGGCCCAGGTTCAGCAGGCGTTGTCGGCCACGGGTTCACGGCAATGGTGGGCACCGGTTCAATCGCGGGCTGCGGGCGCACCGCGGGGGCGATCAGCGCGAGGGCGGCGTGCGTCCCGAGGGCAATCAAGGCTCCGACGTAGATGTCGTTTCGCATGGGTGGAGGGTTGTTCCCCTTACCACGCACCATGCGAACGCTTCTTAGAAACTTTCGGGCTCAACCCACCAGCTTCGTCAACTCCGGCACTTCGCCCAAGGGCAGCTCGCGCACGGTTTCGCCCGCATACAGAAACGCCGGCTTCGCCTCCACGGTCACTTTGCCCGCATGCAACCGCACCGCCGAACCGTTGCCCACTCCCAGCACGATCTCGGCCGGATTGATCCTCCGGTAGCCGCGGATCTTTCTCACGCGCGCCTCATACTCAGGCTCGCCCACCACAGGGTGGTGCGGATTAAAAACGCAGGGGAAAAAACCCAGCGCCGCCTTCGTGGGCACATCGACGACGGGAAAATCATTGGTGCCGCCGATGTTGAGTCCCGCGATATTACAACCGGCGCTCGAGCCGTTGAATCGCGCGCCCGCGAGGACTTTCTTCCGCAGCAACGCGAATTGCCCCGTATCATACAACGTGCGCAGCAGCAGAAACGTGTCGCCCCCGCCCACGAAAAACGCCTCCGCCTCCTCGATTTTTTTCAACGCCGCCCGACCCTCGTAGTGATGCAGCGATTCCGCCGCATAACCGTCCGCCGCGAGCAACGACCGGACTTTTTTCTCCGCGCCATCCCGGTCCGCCGGGATCGAGGCGTGCAGGATCAGCAGGATGTTTTTTTGCGTGCCGTAGTGCAGCTTGTGCGCCGCGCTCACGGCCGGCAGCAGCCTGCCGTCCTTGGAAATCGTGCCGCCCGTCACCAGCGCCGAGACGCTTCGCGAGGTGAAAAAATTTGGCGGTGCCGGAAAGGGCGCGCGGTCGGCCGACGCCCCCGCGACGAAACGCGGCAGACCCGCGGCCGCACTCACGGCGGCAATGGTTTTCAGGAATGTGCGGCGGGTGGTCATCATGTTTAGCTGCCGATCAAAAGCACGGCTTTGAAGAAGATCAGGATAAAACCCACCAGACCGCAGCAGCACAGAAAGCCAATCGTGTCCTGCCGGTCCCATCTCGTGAATTCCCAGTTCGATTTCGGAAACAGCTTCAAGTGATCGTAGCGCGTGGGGTTGCCGTAGCTGGCCTGCACGGCGATGGCGTCTTCTTCCAGCGTGGCGCCGACGGGCGTCTTCAGCCGCACATAAAAACGGGCGACGCGCTTGGGATCTGTCGGCGCGGTGAGCAGGCTGGCCACGACCAAAATCAAAATCGGCAGCAGCGCATCCACCACGTAGCGCGTCGTCATGAGTTGCGCGGCATTAAACCGCGTGACGTCCACGCCGAGCAGCGAGAGGAGATAAACCTCGGTGCGAAACAGGCCCTTGCCCGCCTTCGGCGAGTTCAAGTCCTTCGGATCGACGCGGACCACACCCTCTTCAAAATAGACCGAGATGGGTTCCGTGCGCACGGTGCGCTGGATGGGCTCACCCTCAGCCTTGGCGAGGCCCGCAGTGACGTCGGCCGGCGTGGCCTTGGCGGGAACGGTGACCACGCGTTCCTGCGTCATGACGGTGAGCGCGGATGAGCGCGCGAGCGCGGCGATATTGGGGACGCTCCACGGAATCACGGCGACGAGGATCAACGTGGCGAGCACCTGCACACGCACCGCGGTCTCCGTCACCCGCCGCCACAGATAGATCATCGTGATCGGCACGCCCCAAATCACGAGCAGCACGATCGCGAATTTGAGCAGCGCGATGACACTGTTGAGGTAGAGCCCCACAGCCACGCCCAAGGCGAGCACCAGCGGCACCGTCAGGCGGGCCACAAACACATAATGGGCCTGGGATTTTCCAGAAACCAGCGGCTCATAAAGATTCTTCACGACGAGGCCGGAGAACACCACCGACTGGGCGCCGAGCCACGCGAGCTTGCCGCCGAGGATGCCGATGATCATCACGCCCACGAGGCCGACAGGCAGCAACTCGCGCGTGAGCAGACCCCAAACCTGATCGGGATCGGAAAGGTTGGGGCCGAAGACCGCGATCGCGATCAGGCCGCAGTAACACCACGCGATGGTGACAAAGCGCTTGCTGAAACCACCCGTGACCGAGCCGAGCCGAGCGGCCAATTCGTTCTTGGCCGAGCCCGCGATGGTCATGTTGGCCTGCGAGCCCACGATGCCGACGAGCTGGACCAACAGCAGCGCGCCGATGGAATACCACGTGTATTCACTGAGCCCACCGCCGCCGAAGAGATTGAACATCACCTCGGGCACCTTCGCGTGCAACGCCTGCACACCCCCGATTTTAACGAGGCCGAAGGGGATGAAAATCACCGAGATTACGATCACGAGCACCGCCTGCACGGCATCCACGACCGCCGAAGCCTTGAGCCCGCCGAGCATGACGAATATGGCGACCAGCGCGGACGAAACGAGGTAGAACTGGGCCGGCTTCAGGTAGGTGACGTAGGGCTGCAGCTCACCGCGTGTGTAGGAGTCACGCAGCAAATCGTAGCGCTGCGCGCTCGCTTCGGCAAGCGGGGCGGCCTGCCGTTGTTTGCGCAGCTCGACGAATTCACGGTAGTCCGCGACCGACTGCCGCTCCACCTCCGAATAGATCGCCGGCGCCTTGGACATGAGCGGTTGGAGGGTTTTGAGCGCCACTACGTTACCGGCCGCGATGCTCACCACGATGATGAGGATCGTAGTGACGGCATAAAACGTGGCGAGAAACCGGCGACCAAAACGGTCTTCAAACAGATCCGCCATCGTTGTGAGCCGCACGCGGCGGAACCACACGTAGCTGAACCAATAGTAGGGCGTGAGAAACAGCGTGATCAACGCGAGCCACGAGCCGCCTGCGCCCTGGCGATACACGGAACTCGCCGTCGTCGTGGCCTGACCCGGATCGGTCATGTTGCCGAAATTCAGAAAAAACTGAAACCACTTCCCCAGCGAACGTCCGCCGAGAAAGAAATCGCCTTCGCCCTTCACGCCGTGGGAGATGACTTTTCCGATCACAAGGACCGCGATGACGTAGAGGACGACGATGGTGGCGTCGAGGGGATGAAGGCCGAGAATGGTCGAGATCATGGGTAAACGGGGCGGGGTAACGAAGGGAAAGGATTAGAGTGTGGAAGCGCGAGGCAACGGCCAGAGGCCCATGGCAGTGAGGCGCGGTTCCAGGCCGAACATTTTAACCAACGTCGCGACCTCGGCCGGAGTGCGGCGCTTCACGGGGAGCGCAGGTTCGTCGGCGAGGAAAAGCGCGAGCGCGCCGATGGTCGCGGCGGATTCGGCGATCATCTTCGGGTCGCTCTTGTCGAAGGTGTCGGCGAGGTCGTGGTAGTAGCGGTTCACCTCGCGGTCGATGTGCGCGCCCAGCGTGATCACGCGCACGCCCTCGAGCTGGTAGGGCGTGTGGTCGCTCGCGAGCCACGCGATATTCTTCACGCCCTCGCGCAGCCGCTCGACCGGGAGCGTCGCCGCGAAGCGCGTGAGCGCGGGCACGAGGGCCTCGTCGCCGCAGGCGTTTACCGAGAGCGGGTAGCCGACCATGTCGAGATTCACCATCGCCGCGATGGCTTCGCCGCGCGCGACGTTCGCGGCGTGGCGCGAGCCCCAGAGCCCCTGCTCCTCGCCGTTATACCAGATGAGCTCGATGGGCCGCAGGCGGTCGGCGGGATGGGCGGCGAGATATTTGGCGAGCGCGAAGAGTTGCGCTAGGCCGACACCGTTATCCATCGCGCCCTGGCCGAGGTCCCACGAATCGAAGTGCGCGCCGAGGACAACTTTGTCCGCGGTGCGCCCGGGAAAGCGCACGATGAGATTCATCGTCTCGATGCGCTCGCAGTGCGAACGCGTGTGTATGCGCACGCGCACCTTCTGTCGGCGCGCGAGGAGGCGGCCGATCCATTTGCCCTCTTCCTGCACGAGGCTGTAAACGGGAATTTTCAACGGTTTGCCCGAGAAACCGCCGGTGCGGGCGAGCAACTGTCCGCCGCCCTCGCGGTTGATGAAGAGCACGCCCTTCATGCCGCGCTCGACCGCCGCCTTTTCGTAGAATCCGCGTGGCACCGAGGTGTTGGCCGCGAGCAGGCCGATTTTTCCGCGCACCTCGATCTTGGCAAAATCCTCGTCGCGGCCCTGGCCAATATCGACGACCTCGGCCTCGAACGGCGCGTGCGGCTGCGTGTAAGAGAGCGCCGCCACGCGGAGGCGGCGCGGCGAGGGCAAGGGCGCGAGCAAGGTCACTTCGTCGTCACCGCGCACCCAGCCCGGCATCGTGAATTTCTGGCGCTCGGGTTTGAGGCCGAGCGCGCTCAGCTCCTTGATGAGTGCTTTCATCGCGCCCTCGCTCGCCGGGCTGCCCGTGAGCCGCCCGCCGAAATCATCACAGAGCCGGCCGAGCAGTTCGTAAGCGGAGCGATCCGCGAGCAACTCGGTCACCACCGGCAACGGCGCGGGTTGCGCGACGAGTGAGGCCGAGAAACAGAGGACGACGGCAAGGAGGGTTTTCATTTCACGCGGTCGGTGATTTTGAGCGTGTTGAAATCGAGCACGCGCTCTAGCTTGCCGTGCGTGAGGGTAAGCTTGCGGCCCCCGATCTCGGCGTTCAGATACGGGCCCTCGAAGAGTTTCCATTTCGAATAGTCGATCGCGCGGCCGTCCACGACCGGCGTCTGATCGTAAGTGAACGTGATTTTTTTGCCACGGAGGCTCGTGAACTGCACGGAGGGCGTGGGCTCGAGTTTGAACGTGAGCGGGAGCGCGTTGATGGCGGCTTGGAAGGCGGCGAAGTCTTTGAATTCACTCACGCTCGCCGCCTGCACGATGGTGCCGTTTTTCAGGTGCGGGCTGGTGAGCAGGCGGTCGCCGAGATCGAGGCGCGTCTTGGCCCAGCCCGTCGTGTAGTGGAGATATTTAATCCACTCGTAACCGGCGAGCGGACGGTAGGCCAGGTAGGCGCGACCGCCTTGGGCGAAGATCCAGCCGGATTTGTCCTCGGTAACGTTAAGGAGGTCTTTTGAGAAAAACCCGTTGATGTGCGGAAAGCGTGTGCCGGCCGGGATGTCGTAGAGCGCGATCACGGTGTCGAGATCTTGGAAGACGCGTTCGTAGGGCGAGCAACCCAGCGTCTTGTCGGGGGAATCGTAGGACGGTTTACCCTCGAAGGTGACTCCTTTGATCATCGGTTCGGGGTAGGTGACAAAGGTGGCCATCATGGCCTCGGGCGCGGAGTGCGGATGCAGGGAAAACATCGTGCTGTGTTTGCCGCGCGGATCGCCCTCCGCCCAGCTTACGTCCCACACGTGCGCCTGGATCGGGTCCATCCGGCCGCCCGTGGTCGAGCCTACGGCGTAATCTTTGCGCACGTAATTGGTCTTATAGACCGGCGGCGAGAGTTCATCGCTGTAGCGCCAGAAACGGCGGACACGCGCGCGGTCGCGTTGCAGGTAATCGTCGGTGCGGTCGGTCGCGATACGGTAGATCACCTCGGGCAGCTCGTAGTTCTTGGCGAGGGGCGCGAAGTAAAGACCCCAACCGCTATAACCCGCAGTGGGCGGAGTATTGCCGAAGAGGAGCCAGCTGAAATACGACGCCATCGCCTGCCAGCGCTCGATCACCGAGCCTTCGTCGGCGCGCGAATTGGGACCGCGGAGGACGCCGTTGAGCGTGCTGACGGCGAGTTCAGCAAAGAACCAGTCGAGCATCATGGTGCCGCGCTGCTTCATCTCGGGGTCCTTGGCCCAGTTGGCGAGGAACTGCAGGGGCATGACGTATTCACCGATATAGTTCGTAGGGTTGAACTCGCCCTGCCCCACCGTGGTGGCGAGATCCATCCAGTGGACCAAGTAGGAGCGCGCCTCGGCAAGATTCTCGGCGGAGGATTTGCCGGAATACCAAGTCTCAGCGGGCTCGTTGGGATAAAGTTCGGCCATGAGGTAGAGCGAAAGGTAATACATCGCCCAGTGGTTCTCGGTGTCCCCGCGGAGCTGGCGGGTGGTGCGCCACGCGGTGCGGATCGAGGCCAGGGCTTCGGGCGTGAGCCGGTCGCGACCGAGGTAGGCGATGCAGACGCTCGGGAACATCCAGAACGGGCCGGTGCCGGGCTCCTTCATCAGCGCGATCACGCGCTGCGAGCAGCCCGGCAGATCTTCCCCGCGCACGATCTTGGCCGCGATCATCGCGAGATCGAGCTTGGCGGGATCATCGGTCTTGGCGTTGCCGCCGCCGGCCGCCCAAGTGAGGACTTCATCGACGCGGTGCAGATATTCGGCGCGGCGTTGTTGGGCATCAAGCACCGGTGCGGTCGTGGGCGGCGGTGCTTCGAAGGCGGGTTGCGCCGAGGCGGCGAGGGTAGCGGCGAAGAAGGCGAATAGAGAAAGAAGCGGGCGTTTCATGGCGGGGTCGGCGGCGGGAGTTACTTCACGCTCTTGGGCTGGATGAGAAATTTATTCACGACCGAGCCGGCGAGTGAATCGGGTTTCCACGTGCGGCCAAAATCGGCGGAGACAAAGAGCGTCGCGCCGACGACACTCGCGTAGAGCTGGCCCGTCGGATCGACGCCGACGCGACATACGTGATGCGGGTCGGGCAGACCGGCGTTGCGATCAATCCAAGTCTGGCCACCGTCTTCGCTTGCCAGCACGCCGAGGCCCCAACTACCGATGGCCAAACGCTGCGGGTGGGTGACGTCGAAGGTGACGTTGTAGAGTGGATGCGTGAGAGGAACGCCGGGGAGTTTGGCCCACGTCACGCCTCCGTCGGTGGAGCGCCACGCGCCGACGCTTTGGGTGACCGCGAGCCACACCTGCGGATCGTGGGGCGACTGCTGCAGGTCGAGAACCATCTCCTTCGTCGGCAAAACCTGGCGCCAGAACTCGGCGCCGTCTTCGGTGAGATAGACGCCGCGTTCGCAGCCGAGCAGCACGCGACCGGCACGGGTGCGGTCAACCTGCACCACCTGCGCGTATTTGCCGCGGGCGGGCAGGCCGTTCTCGCGGCGCACGAGCGTCTGCGCGCGGTCGGTGGAAGCGGCGAGGCCGTCGGGTAGCGCGAGGTAAACGTGGTCGGGCGCGTGCGGATCGACGGCAACGTCGCGGGCCTCGGTCATCGTCCAGTCGTTACACATGCGCCACGATTTGCCGCCATCGAGGCTACGCCAGAGGCCGTTGTTGCCGGTGGTGTAGATGACATTCCGGTCGCGGGGATCGAAGGCGACCGCGCTGATGCCGGTGTCGTTGTAGCCGAGGTGCTGCCAGTCGCCGGAGGCGGCTCGCTGGAAGATTCCGTTGGTCGTGACGATCTTCGAACCGATGACGTAGTTGCGGTTGATGTTCGCGCAGATGAAAAAATCATAAGCGGGCACGGCGGCGGCGAAAGCCGCGCTTAGGAGGAAGCCGAGGAGCAGACCGGCGAATCTTGGGGTCGAGGAAACCATGGTAAGACGGGGACGAGGAACGGTTCAGGGCTTCACGCGGTCCGTGATGGTGAGGGTGTTAAAATCCAGCACGCGCTCGAGCGCGCCGTGGGTGATGGTGAGTCTGCGCGAGTCCCTTTCGGCGTTGAGGTAAGGGCCTTGGAAAAGTTTCCAAGCGGCGTAGTCGATTTTTTTTCCATCAACGACCGGCGCGGCGCCGTAGGTGCACGTGACGGTTTTCCCGCGGAGGGTTTTGAATGTCACGGTCGGCGTGGGATCAAGCTTCACCTTCAGCGGCAAAGCACGGATTGCGGTTTGGAAGGCGGCGAAGTCCTTGAACTCGCTCACCGATGCGGCCTGGACGATGGTGCCGTTATTCAGGTGCGGGCTGACCAGGCGTTGGTCGGTGCTGGCCGTGCGCTCACCGGTCCACATGGATTTATATTTCATCATCGGCTCCATCGTGTGGGGCGCGAGCGGACGGTAGGCCAGGTAGGTGTCGCCACCGCGCGCGAAGATCCAGCCGGAGCCGTCCTGCGTGAGGCCGACGAGATCGCCCGAGATGAAGCCGTTGATGTGCGGGAAGCGTGTGCCGGGCGGAATCGCGTAAAGCGCGATGACGGTGTCGAGGTCTTGGAAAACCTGCTCGAAGCGCGAACTGCCGAGGAGTTTGTCCGGCGTGTCGTAGGAGGGCTTTCCCTCTTTGGCGACGCCCTTGATCATCTGGTCGGGGAGCTCCGTGAAATACATCTGCATATCGTAGGCCGAGGAGATCGGGTGCATGGAGAACATCGTGTTGTGCACGCCGCGCGGATCGGCGACAGCCCAGGTGACATCCCACACGTGCGCCTGAATCGGATCGCTGATGCCACCCTGATATGAGCCCACCGCGTAGTCGGCGCGCATGTAACTCGTCTTGTAGATCGGCGCCATCGACACATCGCTGTTGCGCCAGCGGCGGCGCGTGCGCTTCAGGTCGCGTTGGACGTAGTCGGCGTCGCGATCCGTCGCGATCCGGTAGATCACCTCGGGCAGTTCGTAGTCCTTAGCGACCGCGGCGAAATAGATGCCCCAGCCACCGTAGGCGGCGGTCGGCGGGGTGTTGCCAAACATGATCCAACTGAAGAACGACGCCAGGGCGTTCCAACGCTCGACGAGCGAGGTGTCGTCGGTGCGGGCGTTGGGGCCACGCAGCACGCCCCGCAGCGTGGTGGAAGCGTGGTCCGCGAGCAGCCAGTCGAGCATCATGTGGCCGCGCACACGCATGGCGGGGTTTTTCGCCCACGTCGCGAGGTAGAGCATCGGGATCGCATACTCGCCGATGTAGTGCGTGGGGTTGAACTCGCCCTGCCCGATCGTGGTCGCCAGGTCCATCCAGTGGATGAGATACTCGCGCGCCTCGGCCAGATTCGCGGCCGAGCTTTTCCCAGAATACCAAGCGCCCGGCGGTTCGTCGGGATAGAGCTCCGACATCAGATAGAGCGAGGTGTAATACATCGCCCAATGGTTTTCGGTGTCACCGCGCAACTGCAGCGTCGTGCGCCACGCGGTGCGAATCGCGGCCTGCGCCTCCGGCGTCAACTGGCCACGACCGAGGTAGGCGATGCACGTGGTGGGAAACATCCAGAACGGGCCGCTGCCAGGTTCCTTCATCAGCGCGATCACACTGCGCGAGCACCGCTCGGCGTCCTCGCGGCGCGCGAGTTTGGCGACGATGACGCCCATGTCGGTGATCAACGGATCACCGGGTTTCGCGAGCCCGGCGCGCCAGGTGAGCACTTCGTCGATGCGGTCAAAATAAGCAGCGCGGCGCAGGTCGGCGCGCTGGACCGGTTTGGTGGACGGCATGGGACCGGAGAACGATGGCTGGGCCGTTAGCGAAGCGGCGGAAAAACCAACCACGGCGGAGAGAACGGCGAGCGAAAGAAATTTGGTTTTCATGGATCGGAGGAGCGCGGCGTTGCGTTCACGGCGCCGGCTTGGGCACGAAGACGTAGTTGTAAACGGTGGCACCTTCGAGGCTGGCGACGCCGCGCCACGAGCGACCGAAGTCGTCGGAGGTGAGCATGGCTTCGCGGTAGAGGCTCACGAAGAGCCTGCCATTACCGGGATCGATGCCGACGCGGAAAGCGGTGTGGTCCGCCGGCAACCCGACATTGCGTTCCACCCAAGTCTGGCCGCCGTCCTCCGTCGTGAACACGCCGTAAACCCAACTCGAGATCGCCGCACGGCGCGCGTCGGTGGGATCGAACGCGATATTGTAGATCGCCTCGGCGGTGGGGATCGCGGCCACTTTTCGCCACGTCGCGCCACCGTCGCGGGAAACCTGCAGGCCCTCGGCCTGCGTCGTCGCATACCAGAGCTTCGGATCGTGCGGGGATTGCTGGATGTCGGTCACCGTCTGGCTGGCCGGAAAGACGCGGCACCAGGATTTGGCGCCGTTTTCCGTGAGGTAGATGCCCGCTTCACAACCGGCGAACACGCGACCGGCCTTCGTGCGGTCCACGCGGATCGTCTGCGTGTATTTGCCGCGCTCGGGCAGGCCTTTTTCCTGACGCACCCACGTCGCGCCCCGATCCGTGGTGACGGCGACGCCGTCGGGCAGCGCGAGGTAAACGTGGTCGGGCAGATTGGGATCGATACAGACATCTTTCGCCTCGGTCATGTCCCAACTGTTGCCGATACCCCACGTGACGCCGCCGTCCGTCGATTGCAGCACACCGTTGATGCAGACGGCGTAGCACCGCCGGCGATCGCGGGGGTCAAACGCGATGTTCAGCACGAAGGGGAAATTGACGCCAAAGTGCTGAAAGGCGCCTTCCGCATCACGGCGATAGACCCCGCTGTTGGTCACTAGCTTTGAACCGATGACGTAGTTTTTGCTGATCGTGGCGCAGAGATATATGTCATGCGCGGGCGCGGTGGCGTCTGCGGCTTGAAGCGAAGCGAAGCCGGTCAACAGGGTGCCGAGCGCACAGGACAACAGCAGAGATTTTATTTTCATCATGACCTTAAAAATTGAGTTCCGGGGTTGCGGTGCGTTGCCGGTTGCTCCGGCTTAGGCCGAAACCCTGATGAAAAACTCCCTGCGTCTGCTCCTGACCGCCCTTTGCGCTTTCATCTCCGCCCGTGCGGCGGAGCTCGCCTCGCCCGAGCAGAAACTCGCGGCGCTGGGCCTCACGCTGCCGGCGGTGCCGGCCGCGGTCGCGAACTACGTGCCCGCCGTGCGCACGGGCAACCTCGTGTTTCTCGCCGGGCAAATCGCGCGCGGCGCCGATGGAAAATTTATCGCCGGCAAGGTCGGCCGCGAACTCACGGAGGCCCGGGGCGCGGACGCCGCGCGCACCTGCGCGTTGCAACTGATCGCGGCGCTGAAGGCCGAGGTCGGCGACCTCGCGAAAGTGAAGCGTATCGTGAAGGTGACCGGCTTCGTGAATTGCACCGACGACTTCACCACGCAGCCCAGGGTCATCAACGGCGCGTCGGATTTGTTCGTCGCGGTCTTCGGCGAGAAGGGCCGGCACGCACGCGTGGCGCTTGGCACCTCGGCGCTGCCCATGGGCGCACCGGTGGAAATCGATCTGATCGCAGAGATCGAGGCCCCCTGAGCTGGAACCTTGCCGTTGTGGGAGGGAGCCTGCTCGTGGGCTCCGGCCTGAAGTCGCCCGCAAGCAGGCTCCTACGGAGGTCGCTTGGACCGCCTCGAGGGAGCAGCGAGCGGGAGGGCAAAAGCGCGACATGGCGGATTTTCAGAGGTCGCGAACCGAGGCTTTGACGCCGGCGATGACGCGCTCGCACTCGGCGCGGGAGTTGAAGACGTGGGTCGAGATGCGGACCGCGTTGAGCTTCTGCTCCGTCACAGGCCGACAGCGCAGGTGATGCTCCTTCACGAGATAACTGAAGAGCGTCGAGGCATCGGCGCGAGGGTGGCGGATCGTCGTGATCGAACCACGAAGCTCGTCGTGGCGCGGCGTGAGCATCGTGATGCCGTCGATCTTCGCGAGCTCGGTGAGCAGCAGCGTGGCCAGCTCGCGGCCGTGCGCGGCGATGCGCTCGATGCCGATGCGCTCTTGAAAATGCACGGCCTCGGCGAGACCCGCGATGATGCCGGCGTTGCGCGTGCCGTATTCGTGGCGCGCGGCGCCATCGACGTATTTGAGTTCACCAGGCAGGAACGGAAGCTCGCCGGAGTGCGCGCCGATCTCGGTGGTGGCGACGGACTCCAGCTTGTCGTGCCGCAGGTAAAAGAGGCCCGACTCATGCGGCCCGCCGAGCCATTTGTGACCGCTGACCGCGTAGGAATCGCAACCGATGGCATGCAGATTCACCGGAATCATCCCGACGGACTGGGCGCCATCGATGTGGAACCAGATGCCGCGCGAAGTCGCGAATTCCGCGATGGCGCGCACGGGCATCACGAGACCGTTGGTGCAAGTGATGTGGCTGACCTGAATGAGCTTCGTGCGCGGGGTGACGAGCTCGCGGATGCGCGCGAGATTGGCCTCGGGGCCGGCGTTATCGGGTTCGAAAAGTTTCACCTTCACGCCGCGCAGTTTCGCCTGGTTGAACCACGGGAAGGAGCCGCCGGGATGCGCGTGGGATTCAAAGATAACCTCGTCGCCCTCGCGCAGCGTGAGACCGGCGGCGATGATGGAATTGGCCTCGGTGGCGTTGCGCGTGAAACAGATTTCCGAGGGCTTCGCACCAAGGTAGCGCGCGAGCGCCTCGCGGGCCGGCTCGATCAACCCAAAGCCGGTTTCGGAATGCTCCTGCAGTTTGAGCATTGTCGAAAACACTTTGTCCAACACCGGCTGCGACGTCGGCCCGAGACCGCCGACGTTCAGGTAAACCGGATCGTCGAGGAGCGGAAACTGCGCGCGGACGGCGCGCCAATACGCGTCGGCGGACTTTGCGTCGAACGCCGGCAGCACGGGTGCGGCGGCGGGCGCGGGGCGGGCGGCGCGGGAAACGGTGCCCAGCGCGAGTGCGCCAGCGGCACCCACGCCCAGGTTCTGGAGAAAAGTGCGGCGATCAAGGTTCATGGAATGGATCGGAAGGTGAGCGTGTGATCGGCCACGAGTTCCGCCCCGGGCGACAGCTCCAGTTCATGGCCGAACTGCACGGGAAGCGCAGCCAACGGATAGCTACGACGCACGAACCACGGCAACGGACCGGGATTGTTTTCGAATTTGATCGTCACTCGGCGGAGCGAGCCGTCGAGCTGACCATGCCACTCCATCCAACGCGCCGAGGCCGCGTGCACGGCGGCGACACCTTCGAGGCCGCCCTCGGCGGTGATTTTGATCGTGGGATCGAGGTGATCGTCGAGTAATTCGCGGGCGCCGCGAAATTGCAGACCGTTATAATGCGAGCCGGCGAGCCCGGCGTAGGAATGCGGATTGCCCAATGAGAGCCTGCGACCGCTGACGTTGACGAGCCGACTGAGCCAACGCAGCGACCACGCGGGCGCGGCCGGATCGGCGGCGAGCGTAATGACGAGCGTGCGCTCCTCGTGGAAAAGAATCTCGTCGAGCCGCTGCCACGCGAGCGTATGGGCGAGCGTGGCGGTCGTGCCGGCCGCATCCACGGCGAGCGTCGTCCACGCGAGGTGACGCTGCGTGCCGTGGTTATCGAGCGGCTGGTAGCCCACGCCGGGCAGGCAGGTCGGACCGCCCCAAAAATTGGCGCCGGAGACGTGGTTCAACGTAAAGCTGAGCGCATGGTGCCACGGGTGGTCGTTGGGGCGGAAGTTGGTGAGCGTGTCACCGGCGAGCGTGTTGACCGGGTGCGCGTAAGGCCGCGGCGACTCGTTCGCCGGCGTCGTCGGGACGTAAACATAGCGCATCAGCAGCGCGTCACCCGCATAGACGGTGACGGCGGAGCCGGTGGTATGTTCGAGACGCAGCGACATCAGATAGCGGAGGCGAGCAGGAAGGTTTCATTGAATTTACCGCCGTTGAAACGCCGCGTCGTCGCGGGCACGCCCGGAACTACGACGGTCACGTCGAGGCCGGCGGGCGCGTTGACCACCAGAGCGAAGCCGCCGTCGGCCACGCGCCACGAAACCTCGATGGGGCCGTGCGGGGTGCATACGCTGCCGGCGGCGTGGGTGAGTCCGCAGCGGTGGGGTGCAACGGTGACGCGCGCGAAACCGGGCGCCGTCGGCGTGACGCCGAGGATGCGGTTGAGAAATTCCAGCGCGGGATGCGCGGACCACGCGTGGCAGAGCGACCGCCAGTAAGAATTTTCTTCGACGAAGGTGGCGAGGCCGTAATCAAGCGACTCATACCACGGGCCGAGATGCTGCGGCATCTCATCGTAGCGACCGCTCTTCGCCAACGCGCTGAAGCCGGTGTGCCACCAGAAAAACGAGCCCGGCGCCAGTTTTTCGTCGTTCGGAAACCGCTTCATGATGGCGGTGCGCTCACGCTCGCCGGCCACGCCTGCGACGATGGCCCAAGCGTTGCCGTATTGGGAAACTTCGGGGCCTCCGGAACGATCAAAGTAGAGGCCCTCGGACTCACTCCACGTGAGCGCGTGCAACACGGGACGGAGGTGCGCGGCTTCGTTCTCCAGCGCGCTGATCTCGTTCGTGTGGCGCGGATCGTTGAGCTGGCGGAGCAGTTCGGCGAGGTCGGCGAGGCCCTGGATGTATTGCGCGCTGAGGATCGTCGTCGGGCCACCGTCGGCACCGGGCACCACGCCGCGCGGCCACCAGGGGCACCAGTCGGTGATGTTCCAGAAGGGGAGCTTCGAAGGCAGGCCGCTCGCGTCGGTGTGACGGCGATACCAGTCGAGGACCGCGCGCACGCCGGGCAGCAGGTCGCGCACGGTCGCCGCGTCGCCGGAGCACATGAAGTAGTCGCGGATATTGGTGATCCAGTGCAGCGACCACGTGGGGATGATCTGCACGAGGCGCGAAGGATAACGGCTTTGCGTGAGGCCGTCGGAAAGCCGCGACCAGTCGAAGTGATAGAGCGCCTGCCGGCTGAGCCGGTAATCTCCCGTCGCCAGCATCGCGATCTTGGAGGTGATCATCGTGTCGCCCGCATACTGCATCTGCTCGTAATGCGGGCAGTCTTCAAAGGTCTCGTGCGAGCAGAGCTGCATCGTTTGCAGGCTCGCGGTCCACACCCGGTCGAGCCGCGCGTCGGACGAGGCAAACGTCGCTGCGATCTGATACGGGTAAGCCGTGTAACGCTGCGTAAATGCGTGCAGCGTGAGCGGCGTCGCGCCGACCTTGATGCGCAGGCCGACGTAACGGTAGGCGCGCCAGTGCAGCGGTTCGAATTTCTCCGGCTTCGTCACGGTGCCCGTGCCCGCGGGCTCCCAGATATCGCACCAACCGGTGATTTTGCCGCGACGATCAAAGGTCCAACTCGTGTTCTCGTCGGCGAAATGCGACGCGAGATTGGCGAGCGATTGTTTTTTGCCGAGCAACGTCGCCCCGGGCGTGTCCCACGGCAGCCGCAGCGCCTCGGCGTAGATCAGACGCAGCGTTGTGCCCGCGCCGCCCGACACCGCGAGTTGCGGGAATGCGGACGTCAGCGTCGCATGATCGAGAATCACTTCGATCTCCGTGCCCGCCGGCAGCGTGACTGCCCGCCCGCTCTCGATCAGATTCAGCCAGCCCTCGGGCGCGTCCCGCCCACCGGGCACAAACACATCCGTGAACCGATCAATCCGCTCTTCTTCGAGCATCGGAATCATGCGCGGCACGAGGCCGTAGGGGCTCGTCGGGTCGCGGCGGTTCTCCAACAACTCGGCCTTGAACAACCCATGCGCCTCGGACCATGCCGCGTCATTGAACTCAGGCAGATTCCAGCCGGCCGGGATGAGGCCTGATACCCGGTGTTCGAAATAGCCGAGATAACCCTCAAACGTTGTGTTCTCGTTCTGAAAACGATGCGCCGTGTCCACCGCCACGCGCCAATTTTTGTCCGTGCGGAGTTCCGTCACCGCGGCACCGGCCTTGTCGCGCAACGCACCTTCGAGCACAAAGCCGCCGGTGTAGGTCATCACAGAACAGGGCGCACCGAGAAGCGCCGGCCAGTGAGCGACGCGCGACATGTCGAGCACGGGCGCCGCGAGAACGTTGCGGCCGGCGCGCAGGTGCGGCGCGAGATCGAACGTCTCATAGAAGTGGTGGTTTACGTCGCCCTTGGCCGGACCGCGCCCGATCAGGTGGCCGTTGCAAAAAAAGAGATAACGGCTGTCGCCCGAAACATGAACCGTCAGCGCAGAAGCCGCCGGATCGGCGACGTCGAACGTCCGCCGAAACATCCGCACCTGATAATGCGACGGCGACGAGGCCGAAGGCGAAGGAGCGGCGTGCGAGCCTTCGGGTGACCAAATCCAAACAGCGGAATCCACAAACGGTTTCATGAAAGAAAGAAATTGAGCGCGCTACTCAGCAAACCCCGCGGCCTAGGTTGGAGAGGCTTCGTGGGAAGTCCCATTCCGCAATTTTCCGGAAATTTGCCCCTTCACCCCAAACAAGAGTCGTCCATTTGCGCACAAATCTCCCAAAAGCACCCGCCGCATGCGCAGTTTCGCCTAAATTGTAGAGACGAAGGGGCGCAGGGGTGGCCGGCGAGGAGCTCATGCGTGGTGCCATGGTGATTTCAGAATCTTCTAGTCAATTTTCAGATTTCAATCAGTATTTTCCGTGAAATTTCAGAATGAAGCTTTCGCCCTCCCAACCCGCCCCGCGTCTTATTCAGTGCGCCTCGCCTTGGTCGATGCACGACTGGCCTTCCCAGGCCCGCGAATGGTCGCTCGACCAGAAACTCAACGCCATTCAGGCCGCTGGTTTCGACGGCGTTTGCGCCTACATTTCTCCCGAACTGAAGGCGGGCGCTGATCGCCGCGGACTCGTGCTATTGAGCGGTTTCGACTGCGGCGATCTCGCCGTGGCGAAGTCGCGCCTTGAGGCCCAGCGCGCTCTCGGCGCGCACTTCATTAACATCCAGTTGCTCAACCACGATACGCCACCCATCAAGGCCGCGAGGATGGCTGTAAAGCTCATCCGGCTTTCTCGCTCGCTCGGGCTGGGCTTGCACATCGAAACCCACCGCGATACCGCGACGGAAACCCCTGAGAAATTCACCGAAATCGCGCGCCTCTACAAAAAAGCCACGCGTCAAAACATGCCGGTCACGTGGGATCATTCACATTTCGCCGTCTCCAAGCACATAATGCCCAAAGACTACTCCGCGCGACTGCTCGTCTGGCCCGAGTCGATCCAGCACTCTCAAATATTTCACCTGCGTCCATTTAACAGCCAACACTGCCAAGTCCCGGTCACCAATGGGCGCGGTCGATCCACCCCGGAATTCCGTGATTATCTGACGTTTGTCGAAGACCTTTTCACGCTCTGGCTGCGCGGCCCCCGCCCCGGCAACACCCTCTGGACCTGCCCGGAATTGGGCTGCACTCACGGCTACCACGTGAGCACAAATCCGCATCCCTGGCCCGACGCCATGGCCGCCCGCACCGCCTTCGCCGGCGCTTGGAGACGCGCCCTCAAACGCGCGGCCCGCCCCGCCTGATTTCCCGGCGGCCGAAGGTCCCATTTTGCCCGCCCCACTCGCGTCCCTACCCGCAGGCACAGATCGGCTCCCGCGCCATCCTGATCCGATCGGTTCATCTCCATTCGCCAAAAACAAAAACCCTTGACCGCCACCTGAGTTTTCAGCGTATTCTTTCTGAAACTTTCAGGTTACTTCGCATGCCCCCCCTGCTCATCGCCGATATCGCCCGCAAGGCGAAAGTATCTCCCGCCACGGTTTCGCGCGTCATTAACCAACCGCATCTCGTCGCGCCCGACCGCCTTGAGCGCGTCCGCTCCGTGATGTCCGCCGCCGATTACGTGCCGACGCCGCTCCATCGCCGTCGTGGCCCGAAGTCCCGTCTGGCCACTCCCAAAAAAATCGCGGTCTGGTTCGTCGGCGCGAAGAAGAACTCCAGTTTCAATTGGTTTCAGGATCAGCTCCTGCAGACCCAGCACTCCAACGACCGCCAGCGGCTTGAGCTCAGCGTGCTCTTCACCGATACGCCCGACGACCTGCCCCGCCCGCTCGCTGAACGCCAAGTCGATGGCGTGATTATCCAAGGCATGGAGCCTTCCGCCGCCTGCATGAGCAAACTCGGCGACCTACCGCACGTGTGGTTCATGACGCGCCGCTCGCAAACCTACGCCGGCGACTACGTCGAGCCCGACAACGACGCCAACGGTCGCCTCGCCGCCAACTATCTCCACCAGCACGGGCACAAATCCGTCGCGGTCGTCGCCGCCGACACCGGTTACAGCGCCGTCGGTTGGCGCGTTAAAGCCTTCATCGAACAGGCCAAGGAACTCGGCCTCACCGTCCACAGCATCCTCGGCAAGTCGAAGCCCGTAAACTTCCTCGAGATCGTGCCCGTGCACGATGAGAGCGACGCGCTCGCCAAACGTTTCTACCAGACGACCCCCCGCCCCACCGGTCTTTACATCCCGGTCGATCATTTTTGCGGATCGCTTTTCCGTTCGATGCGTCTCGCCGGCCTTAAGTCCGACCGGGATTTCGAAGCCATTCTCGGCAATTACAACCCTGTCATTTACCACAACCTCGACCACCTGCCCCCGGCGCTCGACATCAATCTGCCCACGCTCGTGCGGAAGGTCGTGGATCACTTGGTCTGGCGCATCGACAATCCCAAGGTCACCGGCCGCATCGGCATCACCGTTGCGCCCACCCTCGTGGTCGCCGCGAGCCAAGGCAGCCAGATGATAGCGTGAGGTTAAGCGCACGCTTCGCCCCGCTCCCCTCACCCCGTTTTTCCACCTCCCTTTTGCCGATTCTGGGCGCGGCTTTTTCGCCGCCCCAAAACGGAAACGACCAACCCCCACACATAACGTATGAAACCAGAAACCAGCACCGCCTCCCCCAGGACCAAGAAATACTTGGTATCCTGTTTGGCCGCGTTGATGGCTGTATCCGCCCCCATGGGCTTTGCAGCCGACAACGATGCCGTGAAGAAGCTACAGGAAGAAAATGCCGCCCTCCGCAAGCGCCTTGCCGCGCTTGAAGGCAGCACCGCCCCGGCCGCTTCCACGACCACCACGACGACGACCACCGCAGCCGCACCTACATCTGCCGCCACCCCTCGTGCCGCCACGATGCAAGGCGACGAAGGCGTGCAAACCCTGAGCGCTTTCGAGGTGAAGACCGAGAAAGACTACGGCTACCTCAAGACCAATTCCGTCACCGCGACCCGCATCGGAGTTGAGATTCAGCGCACCCCCCTCGCCATCGAGGTGAAGAGCGCCGAATTCCTCGCCGACACGAATACAAATACGATCACGGATATCCTGCGCTACACGTCGTCCGGCTCTGGCGACAACGCCTTCCGCATGGCTCGCCCCGCCAACGGCGCGACGCCTCAGGGTAACTTTACCCTGCGCGGCTTCCAGGTGAATACGCTCCTGCGCAACGGCGTCACCCGTTACGGCTCGTGGAATGTGGATAACGCCGAGCGCGTTGAAATCGTCAAGGGTCCGGCCGCACTCTTCTTCGGATCGGGCTCGCCAGGCGGTGTCATCAACTACGTCACCAAACAGCCCTCGTTCAGCAAGATTCCCACCACGGTGACCTACAACACCGGCACCGATCACAAGACCAAAGTCGTGCTCGATACCAATCAAGCCTTCGGCAAACGCGCCGCCATGCGCATCGTCGGCGGCTGGGAAAATAGCGGCGGCGACCGTCGCTTCGAATTCGATAAAAATAATAACCTCACCGCTTCCCTGGCCTTCAATCCCTTCGACAGCGGCAAGCTCAAGGTCACCTTCGAGGCCGAGTTCGTGGACAATAAGTTCAACGAAAATCGCCAGGACTGGTATTTCCCCAGCGGTTGGTTCCAAGCCTACGCGAATCCCAGCCAAGCTCTCATCAACGCCGCTGGTGTCGGTGTCTCCGGCGCCGCTGATCCCGTCGCCGCCTACCGCGCCCGCATTTTCAACAATGGTGGCGACGCCACTTGGGGTAACGATCTGCGCACCGCCTCGGGCGATCTGACTCAGGCCACCTACACCAAGATCATCAAGGGCGCCTACTATACAAACCGCAGCGGTGCCCGCATCCATGACAAGGCGTTCAACTATACAGAGCGTGGTGCCTACACCAAAAACGACATCGCCTTGACCTCGGCCACCGTCGAGTCCGCTCCCTTCGACTGGCTCGATGCGCGCTATGTCATCACCAAGGACAACTCCCGCTTTGACTCCATTGAAGGCGTCCAGAGCCCCTATGCCGACGGTCGTCTTTTTAACCACCAAATCTCAGCCAGCTCCGGCTATTACCGAAAGCTCACCGACCAACAGTTCGATTTGGTTTTCAAGAAGGATATGCTCGGCATCAAGAACAAGATTCTTGTCGGCGGATTCTTTCGGAACCAGATCCAACAATATAACGCCAACGCCAACGCAGGGACCGCGTTTCCATATTACGCATCGATACCTGGCGCGAGCAATCCCGCAGGCAATCCCGGCGGCACCTACAACAATCCTAATCCGTTGGCGGCCTCTCTCTACATCGGCGGCACATTCGCACCGAATGTCCAGATTTCCAATAACGTCCCGGTCAACCAAGTCATCAAAGACCGCTTTGGCGTGATCAAAACGGTTCAGCAGGTCTTCACCCAATGGGATCCTGGCTTTGAAACTCAGCCTGATATTTCGCCGCTCGCGGTGATCAATCGTGCCGTTCTCGATGGCTACAAAACTCAGGATCAAGCCGGCTACCTCAATTATCAGGGCCAGATGCTCGACGACCGCCTCACCGTCATCGGTGGCGTCCGTCGCGAGATGCACCGCGACTCCGGCCAATATGCTACGACGAATTTCCCCTATTTCGCCCCTCCACCCTACGCCTTCACCGATCAAGTTGCCTATCCGCCCAGCGTTTACGGTTATAGCCCAAGTTATGCCGGTGACCGCGACGGCAACTTCTCTCGCATCGCCGGCACCTCTTGGATGGGCGGTCTCTCCTACGCGATTAAGAAAGATATCAATATCTACACTTCGGTAAGCAAAATCTATAATCGCAACGGTGCGACCAATGCGGGCGGCTTCTCCGTCCTCGACGTGCCCGACTGGTATACCGCTGCCAAGGCCAATCTCGGCGCCACGCCTTTCGTATATAACGGCAAGACGATCAATTCGGTCACTGATCTCTTCTCCGCTCTTCACGATGTTGGCGCGGATGTGCTCATCAAACCCGAGACCGGCCAAAACGTCGAACTCGGCGTCAAGACCGCCCTTTGGGACAACCAACTCGTCGGCACCTTCTCGCTCTTCCACATGTATCGCGTGAACCGCCGCGTTGACGACCCCACGCGGGTGGCCAACGAGCCCCTCAACGGCGTGAATAACTATCAATACTTCGGCCAGCCCGGCACCGTTAACAGCAGCGGCTTCAACTTCACCGGTGGTCGCCTCCTCCGCTGGCGCACGGTCGGCCAGAAGGATGTCATCGAGGGCGCCGATGCCGAAGTCACGTGGACCCCGCGCCGCAATTTCCAGACCGTGATCAACGGTGCCTGGATGTGGACCGCCGAGACCGTCAACGCTCCGACCGTCAACAAGCCCGGCTCCGCCGCCTACAACGCCGCCTCCGCCGTCTCCAAAATCGCGAGCGATATTTACTACGGCGCGCGCCTCGAAAACGTGCCCGAGTTCCGCCTCAACTCGTTTAGCAAATACACCTTCACTGAAGGCTTGGTCCGCGGTCTCTCAGTCGCGGTCGGCACCCGCTATTCGTCGAAGATGGTCCTCTCCCGTTCGGTGGCTTGGAACCCGCTCACCAACGGATTCCAATCGGGCAATTACTTGGTCTTCGATTCCAGCATCAGCTACCCATGGGAAGTGGGCGGGTATAAACTCACCACATCGTTCAACGTGCAGAATATCACCGACAAGACTTACTTCGAAGGCGGCACCGCCGCCTCCCCGGGTCGTCAGGTATTTCTTAGCAACACGCTGAAGTTCTGATCCGTTTCCTGTTCGTGAGAGCCTGAATCGCAAAAAGGGCGGAGACGAAAGTCTCCGCCCTTTTTTACGCCCGACGCCCGAGAAATCCGCAAACTGGCGCGATTCCTTTTTCGGTGTAGTTCGCCGGGGTCGCCAGCTTGCTCGCGCTCCCGCGTTCGACTGGTTTTTCTTCTATTCGTGTTCGCGTCCCTCCGCTCACTCCGCTCCTTCGCCGGCCTCGCGACCGACTCCACTTACCTCTGGCCGCGCTGGCTGGTGCTCCGCGCCATCGGCCTCGTCTTTCTCGTGGTCTTCGCCGGCATCATCCGCGAAAGCCCCGCCCTCGTCGGACCCGGCGGCCTCGCCCCGCTCGCCGATTTCTTCTCCCGGCTGGCCTTCGCCGTCCCCCACTCCGTCTCCGCGTTTTTGCGCGCACCCAGCCTCTTCTGGCTCGGCCACGGCGCGACCGCGATCACGGTCGTGGCATGGGGCGGATTCGCCGCTGCGCTCGCGCTCGCGCTCAACCTCTGGCCGCGTCTCGCGCTCTTCGGCTGCTGGGCAGCGCTACTCTCATTTGTGACCACGTGGCAGATTTTTTCCGCGACCCAAGTTGACCAATTGATGCTCGAGACGGCTCTACTCGCCATTCCCTTCGCCCCCGCCGGTCTTCATCCTGGACTCGGTGCCCGGTCCGCCCCTCGCCCCATCGCTGTCTTCATGCTGCGCTGGCTGCTCTTTCGCGTGATGTTCGAATCCGGCCTCATCAAGCTCCTCGCCGGTGACCCACGCTGGTTCAACCTCACCGCGCTCGACGTCCTCTACGAGACCGCCCCGTTTCCCACGATCCTAGGCTATCTCGATCACCAACTCCCCCACGCCTGGCACGTCGGTGAAATCGCGCTCACCTTCGCCGCCGAACTCGTCGCGCCTTTGCTCGCCCTCTTTGGCGGTCGCCGCGGTCGCTGGTGCGCGTTCATCACCTGGACCATCTTCCAAACCGGGATCCAGCTCACCTGTAATTTCGGCTGGCTCAACACGGCCTCGATCGCCCTCGGCCTCGTCCTACTCGACGACCAGATGCTTGCCGCCGCCGTCACTCGCCTGCGATTAACCCGGTTCGCTTCCTTCTTTATCGCCCTCGCTCCTCCCCCCGCCGCCAGGCCGCTCGCCCCATGGCGACTTCACTCCCTCCGCGCCGCACTCTGCGGGCACTTTGGCCTCACGCTTTTCTCCATCGTCCACGTCTGCTCCGGCGCGCTGAAGCCCAACCGGCCTGAGTCGCCGCTGCCCGCTGCCGTGCAACTCTTCGCCGGTTTCCGTAGCGCCAACGCCTATACGCTTTATGGCGCGCTCCTCCCCTATCGCTTCACCGTCGAGTTCGAAGGCTCCAATGACGGCGGCACCACCTGGCGCCCCTTCGATTACCGCTACCAACCCCAGCGCAAAACCCAGCTCAGCCCGTTCATCGCACCTCACTACCCTCGCTTCGAAGCGACGCTCCAAGTCCTGGGCAACGCCACCGAGCCCTCGCCTCTCTTCCACGTCGTCGCCGCCCATCTGCTTCTCCGCACTCCTGTCGTCATGGCTCTTTTCGACGGCGATCCGTTTCCCGACCGCGCCCCCGGAGTCATCCGTTTTCGCGGCCACCACTTTACTTTCACCGATCTCCCGACCCGACGCGCGACCGGCTGCTACTGGCATAAAAATTACGAGCGCGACTACCTGCCGGTCATGTTTCTAGACGACCACGGTGCCGTCGCGGCGGCGACCTCGCCCCTCGATGAACTCCGCGCTTACGCCCTTCATGGCAACCGCGCCGTGCAGCACCGGCTCGGCACGATCTTCGCCTACGGTGAAGGCGTCCCGCGCGACCCCGCCGAAGCCGCGCGCTGGTTCCGACGGGCTGCCGATCAAGGCGATGCGCCTTCGCAATTTTTCCTCGGCCTTTGTTACGCCAAAGGCGACGGCGTCCCTCAAAATCACGCCACCGCCGCCAGTTTCTACCGACAAGCCGCGCTGCAAGAAAACGTTCCCGCCCAAGTCAACCTCGGCTTCCTCTATGCGCGAGGCGAAGGCGTTCCGAGGGACGACGCCGAAGCGCTCGCATGGTTCACGCTGGCCGCGCGATCCGGCACCAAGGAGGCCGTGAAGGTTTATAACTCATTTGCGGCCCGCGCCGGCCCCGCGACGACCGCCGCCGCCCTTGAGCGCCGCGAAATCCTAGCCGCCGAAATCGCCACCCATCAGCCGCGCCCGTAAAATCCGTCTAGCTCAATGCGCTCCGCCCGTTCCAGCCCAGCTCCGTCGCATCTCTCCTCGCTGCTTAAGCCAGGATATGGGCTGTGGCTCACCGTTCGCGAATTCTCCGGGTTCGCCGCCAACGCGACCTATCTCTGGCCGCGTTGGCTCGTGCTACGGGCCGTCGGCTTCGTTTTCCTCTTCGTTTTTTCCGGTATCATTGTCGAAAGTCGCGCACTCATCGGGCCAGACGGCATCGTCCCTCTCGATGAATTTTTTCGGCAATTGCGCGGGCTGTTCCCTGGCGCGGCAGACGCCCTCATCTCCGCTCCGACGCTCTTTTGGCTGAGCACCGCCCCCGCCTTCATCACTACCCTCGCTTGGGGCGGGCTCGTCGCCGCCGCCGCGCTCTGCCTGAATCTCTGGCCGCGCCTCGCCCTCGCCGCCTGCTGGCTTTTCTTTCTCTCGTTCGCCTCTACTTGGCGCGTCTTTTCCCCGGCGCAGCTCGATAACCTCATGCTCGAGGTCGCGCTCCTCTGCCTGCCCTTCGCTCCGGCCGGCTTCCGCCCCGGTCTTGGCGCCACATCGCCGCCCCGCCCGCTCGCGCTCTTTATGGTGCGTTGGCTCCTCTTCCGCGTGATGTTTGAATCCGGTGTCGTGAAACTCGTCGCCGGCGATCCGCACTGGCGCGACCTCACCGCGATGGAGGTCATGTATGAGACCAGCCCGTTCCCCACCCTCCTCGGCTATTGGGATCACCATCTCCCCCACGTCTATCACCTCTTCGAAATCGCCCTCACCTTCGCCGCCGAGCTCGCCGCGCCGCTCCTCGCCGTCTTTGGCGGTCGCCGCGGACGCTGGATCGCGTTGCTCACGTGGACCGTGTTTCAAATCGGCATCCAGCTCACGAGCAACTTTGGCTGGCTCAACACCGCCTCGCTCGGCCTCGGCTTGCTCCTCCTCGACGACCAGATGCTCGCCAGCGTCACCACCCGCCTAAAACCCTCCGGACTCTCCGCTCGCCTCACCTTGCCTATCTGTCCACCGGTCTCAGCCCCGAGCCGCGCTTGGCGCAGCCGCGTGCTCGGCCTCGCCCTCTGGACGCACTTCGCGCTCTCGATCGTATTTCTCGCCAAAGCCTGCGGCCTCCCCCTGCCCGCGGCCCTCACCGCGCCAGTCAGACTCGTCTCCGAGTTTCGCAGCGTGAACGAATACTCACTCTACGCCACGTTCGTGCCCGACCGCTTTCAGGTCGAATTCGAAGGTTCCAACGATGCCGGCCGCACTTGGCGCACCTTCGATTATCGTTACCTCCCGCAACATCCGGATCAAATCACGCCCTTCATCGCCCCTTGGTTCGCCCGCTTCGAAGCTACCCTCCAGATCGCTGCGTGGAACGGCAGGAAATCCCCCGTTGTCCCCGTCGTCGCCTCTCACCTCCTCACGCGCAATCCCGATGTGATGCGCCTCTTCCGCACCGATCCATTCCCCGACCGGCCGCCCACGATCATCCGGATGCGCGGCTATCGCCTCACCTTCACCGATCTCGATACCTACCGCCGCACCGGCCGTTTTTGGCACAAGGAACTCGTCGGCGATTACTTGCCGGCACTCTGGCAAAACGAGCGCGGTGAAATCGCGGAGTTCAGCCTCGCGCCCGCCGACACCGCACTCAGGTCCGGTAACTTCTCGGCAGCCCTCTCGTTTCTTGAGCAACAATTTGCCCTCGGTAACCTCGACGCCGGACTCCGCCTCGCCGACTTCTATGCCCGCGGCCTCGGCCTGCGCCCCGATCCCGCCAAAGCTTTTGCCCTCTTCTCCGATCTCGCCTCGCGTGGTGAACTTTCGGCGATTCACAACCTCGCCACGTGCCACGAATACGGGATCGGCACGCCCAGCGATCTCGCGCGAGCCGCGACCCTTTACCGCACCGCAGCCGATCTCGGCTACACGCTCTCCTACTACAATCTCGGGGCGATGCACGCGCTGCAAAAAATCACTCCACCCGACGATGTCCGCGGACTCGCCCTGCTGCTTCGCGCCCGCTCCCGCTCCCGCGGCGACGATCCTATCGCCCGCTTCATCCTTGAGGATCGCTCCGGTCACCGGCAGCGCCTGCTTGATCGCATGACGCCCGCCGCCATCGCGCTCGCCCATGAACAAGCCACTCGCCGGCCCTGAAAAATACCTTTCAACGCGCGCCGCCGAGAAATACTTTGAGCATATCCCGTGGCCAATCGCACTTCTAACCCCGCTCGCATCGGCTCCCGTTTTTTTCCGACCTCGTGGTGGTCCCGCCTTGGGTTATTTGCCCTGGTTTGGGTGGTCGGCGGGACCACGCTTTCCCTACTTTACTCCGACGTCGCGCGCGCCGCGCCCTCGAACCGGCCGGTCCAGGTCCCCGTCGCCGCCGATCACGTTTCCTCCGCTTCCTGCCGCTCCTGCCACCCCGGAAATTACGCGAGTTGGCACGCCTCGTTTCACCGCACGATGACCCAGGTCGTCGCTCCGGGCACCTCAGCGACCGAGCTTGACGGACTGGAACTCACCCACGCCGGCCTCGACTACCGCATCCACCAAAACGAAAAAAAATACTTTGTGCGAACTAAGCCGCACGGCGCCCCGGCTACCGACCTCGGGCCTCCACAGCAGATCACGCTCAGCACCGGTTCGCACACGCTCCATGTTTATTGGCTTGAGACCGGCGACGGCCGCACCCTCGGACAGTTTCCCTTTGCCTACATCATCGCCGAGAAAAAGTGGGTGCTCGTAAAAGATACGTTCCTCGCCCCGCCCGGCCCGCAGGAAATCTACGGCAAAGGCGACTGGAACTCCGCCTGTCTCAACTGCCACACTACTCAGCCCCGCGCACGCCTCACCCCCGGCACCGCCACCTTCGACACGCAGGTTTCAGAATTTGGGATTTCATGTGAAGCCTGTCACGGCGGCGGCCGCGACCACATCGCCGCCAACCGCAATCCCCTCCGCCGCTTCGCGCTTCACCTCTCGGGCGAACCCGACACTACCATCGCCAACCCCGCGCGTATGGATGGCCCAACCTCTTCGCTCGTCTGCGGTCAATGTCACTCGATCTGGATGTTTAACACCCCCACCGATCAACTCGCGTTCATGCGCGACGGCGGCAAGTTCCGCGCCGGCCAGGCTCGCCTCGACCTCCGTTGGGTCGCCCAGCCCCACGGCACCGATCATCCGCTGGAGCGCGCGTCGCTCGCCCAGACGGATCCGCATTTCTTCGGGGATCAATTCTGGGGCGATGGCCAAGTGCGCGTCATCGGCCGCGAACTCAATGGCGCCATGGCCTCGCCCTGTTTCAAAGGCGGAAAATTTTCCTGCCTTTCCTGCCATCAGATGCATCCCTCAAAAACGGACGCGGCCGCGCTCGAAACCTGGCGCACCAACGACCAGATGAAACCGGATATGGAGTCGAATCAGGCCTGCTCACAATGCCACGAAAAACTGAAATCTAATCTCACCGCGCACACTCACCACGCCGAAGAATCCTCCGGCAGCAGTTGTTACAACTGCCATATGCCGCACACGATTTATGGCCTGCTGAAAGCCACGCGTAGCCACCAGATCACGTCACCCACCGTCCGCGAAAGCACCGACCACGGCCGCCCCAACGCCTGCAACCTCTGCCATCTCGATCAGCCCCTCGCCTGGACCGCTGGCAAGCTTTCCGCCTGGTATGGCCAGAAAGCTCCTGAGCTTGACGCCGATGACCGCGCTATCGCCGCCGGGGCGAAATGGATCCTCCGAGGCGACGCCGGCCAACGCGCCCTCGTCGCTCTGAGCATGGGCTGGGCTCCCGCCCAAAAAGCCGCCGGCACCGACTGGCTCTATCCCTACCTCATCTTCGAGCTAAACGATCCCTACGCCGCCGTCCGCTTCGGCGCGTGGAAATCGCTTCAAACCCTTCCGGGCTTCGAAAGCCATGCCTTCGACTATACCATCGACGACGCCCGGCAAAAAAACGCCCTCGATCAAGCCTACCGCAAATGGTGGTTTGAAGTGCGCAACCAAAAGGGAGGCTATCGTCGCGAGACGATCCTCGAGTCCACCGGCATATTTCGGCAGGACGTTTTCGACCGCCTGCTTGATCAACGCAGCAAAAAGAAAATGACCATCGTCGAATGAACCGCAGCCGGTCATTTTTGCCTCTTATTTTAAGCGCGGTAAAAAAATCTAGTCTGGTTTCAGCCCGCAATTTCTTGGCGGAAATCCCGCTCGTATTTCCCCCGGTTCTTCTCGTCTGCTAAACACCGGTCGTTCTCTCACCAGCAACTAAGTCCATTAAAAAAGATTCTCTACCCCCATGCATGCCTCCGACCGACATCTCCGCTTTGGCTGGTGGTCCCTCCTTGTTTACCTCGTGCTCGGCCTCCTCCTCGAAGCCCTTCACGGCTTTAAGCTAGGGTGGTATCTCGACGTCGGCGTAGAAATGCGTCGCCTGATGTTCACCCTCGCCCACGCGCACGGCACCCTTCTCGCCGTGGTCAACATTGCCGCCGGCCTCACGCTCCGTGTCATTGGCGCCCGCGAACTGAAGCGCGCCGCCTCTCGTGCTCTTCTTTGGGGTTCCGTGCTCCTGCCCGCCGGTTTTTTTCTTGGCGGTCTCGTCATCCACGATGGTGACCCCGGCCTCGGAGTGATGCTCGTGCCCATCGGGGCACTATGTTTGCTTTGTGGTGTAGCCGGCGTCGCCCGCAGCCTCACGGTCGCAGTCGCAAAGAAGTGAGCTGAGTTCGGGCAGAGATTCCTATTTCCGCAGCCCGCCGCAGAGCGTTACTTCGTGCATCATGACTACCCAGGAAGCCTTCAATTCCGCGAGTAACTCCGGCTTCAACGATCTCCAACTTGTTCTCCAGCTTTGTGAAAAACGGGGGCCGTATTGCGTGATCGGTGACTTGGCCGTGAACACCTACGTGCGCCCTGTTTACACCCTCGACGCCGATCTCGTCGTCGCCACCCACCGGTTGCCAGAAGTCAGCGAAGCCCTGGTGAACCTTGGTTTCAAGATTGAGGAGGAAACCTGGTCGCTCAACGCCCAGCAACCCGGCAGCGAACTACGTATCCAGTTCACCAAGGACCCTCGCTACCAAGATTTCCTCGCCACCACCCAACCTGCGCAAGTGCTCGGCTGTCCCGCGCTCGTCGCCTCGCTCGATAATCTCATTCACGGAAAATCATTGGCTTGGTCTGATCCTAAACGGCGTCTTTCCAAACGAAAAAAAGATGAGGCCGACCTCATCCGTATCGGCGAAACTTACCCCGAAAAAATCCCGCTCCTGCCGGCCGATATTCGCCGGCAGCTCGACTCGGTCTGACATCCCCAAACGCGTTCAGTCGCGTTGTTCGCGGGCAAAAAAACCCTTTCGCCCCACCCCGTCTCACGACACCGGCGCCAGCGTCTCCGCCACCGGCGTCCGATACGCCTTCAACGCCGGCACGGCGCCGCCCAGCGCGCACAGCGCGATCATCGCCAGCGGGCAGATCCACAGCACCGGGTGCATCGAAGTTACATCGAGCACCACGCCCGTCTGCACTCGGATCACGCTCGCGATACCCGCCAGCAGCGCGAAATAAACTCCATACCCCGCCACCGCGCCGAGCAGCCCGATGCTCGCCGCCTCCGCCACCACCGCGCCGAAAATCGTCCGCCGCCGCGCGCCGAGTGCACGCAGAATCGCGAGGTCACGCTGCCGTGCGCTCATCGAATTATAAATACTCGCGAGCACCGAGCCCGCCGCCACCAGCGCCACGAGGTAGGCGACGAGCGCGAGAACCCGATCAAACCACGAAATTTTCCCAAAAAGCTCCGTCATGATCGCGCCCACCGGATAGGCGAGGGTCATGCGGTTGCCCTGTTTGTTGATCATCATGTCGAGCATGAAGCCCGCCGTCGCCGCGCGTAGTTGGATCAGCACTGCGCTCACATCGGTCGCCGCGCGTGGGTCGTGGCCGCTCATCGTCTGCACACCCTTGATCGGAATCCACACCACCTTGTCCGCCGGCGTGTTCGTCGGCGCGAGCACTCCCGTCACCTTGAAAACTTCCGCGTGCTGGTTCTTCTCGTCGAAGGCGAGCCCGTGAAACGGATTGAACGTGGCGCCCACTTTCAGCCCCAACCGATCCGCCGCAAAACTCCCCACCACCGCCTCGCGTTCGCCGGGGGCAAAAATCTTCCCGCCCGCTTCCACCGCGTAGTTTTTTCCCGCCGCATACTCCACGTCGGAGAACAGCTCCGGAATCGTCCCCACGATCCGGTAGCCGCGGAGGTTGTCGCCCACGGCGATCGGAATCGCCGTTTTCACCGCGGGATGCTTCCGAATCGTTTCGTAGTCCGTCCACGCGAGATTTCCCGGCGACGCCTCCAGATGGAAAATCGCATTGAGCACCAACTGCAGTTTTGAACTTCGCGCGCCGAGCACGGCGTCAAACGTCGTCGAGGTGGAAACAAACGCCGCCTGCGCCTGGGTCTTCACCATCCACACCGTCATGAGCAAGCCGCACGCAAGCGCGATGCTGCCCGCCGTGATGAGCGTCGAGAGCGCATGCTGCCGCAGCGAGCGATAGATGATGAGCGGGAGCGTCATGTCTTCTTTGAAACCGCTTCGTTGATCACCGCAAAGTCCTGCATGCCTTCAAATTGCCCGAGCACCCCGTCGTCGTGGCTCACGAGCAGAAGCGCCGCGCCGTTTTCCCGACACACTTCGCGAATGAGCGCGAGCGCCTCCCGCGAACTCACGCGGTCAAGATTGCCCGTGGGCTCGTCGGCCAGCACCAGTTTCGGCCGGTTCGCCAGCGCCCGCGCCACCGCCACGCGCTGCTGCTGCCCCGTGGAAAGTTGCCGCGGAAAATGCCCGAGCCGATGTGACAGGCCCACGCGCCCCAACACCTCGATCGCGTGCGCCTTGTCCGCACCGCGCGGGCCAAAGCTCATCCCGAGCAGCACGTTTTCCAGCACCGTGTAGCCTTGGAGCAGATTAAACGTTTGAAAAATATAACCGAGCTTGTCCGCCCGCAGCCGGTCGCGTTTCGCTTCGGGCAACGCCGCCATATCGACCCCGTCGATCTTCACCCGCCCGCCGTCCGCGGCGAGGATGCCGGCGATCAGATGCAGAAACGTCGTCTTGCCCGAGCCGCTCTCGCCGCGGAGCGCCCGTTGCTCACCCGCCGCCAGCGCAAACTGCGGCACCCGCACGATCTCCACCCGCCCGCCCTCCGGCGTGGTGAATGATTTGGTGAGATCAGCAACCGTCAGCATGGCGACACGGTGACCAGACGGCGTGCGGAGCCAAACGTTTCGTGCGAAATTCTGCGCGGGCCGTCCGGACACCAAAAAGGCGTGGATCAGTCCGAGACTCGCCCACGCCTTGTTCGGTTCAGGTCAGCTCACTCCGATTTTTTCTTGGTCGGGCGCGGGCGCCGTGCACCCTTCTTTTCACCGTCGGCTTCTTCGCCTTCGCCACCCGCGAACTTCGAGGCCTTCGCGTTGACCCACAGCTCGTCCTTGGCGTTTTTGTTGAGCCAGAAGATTTCCCCGGCGTGCTCGATGAACACCGGTTTCTGCCGCGCCTTCTCCGGCACTTTCAGACCCGCGTTGAGCAACGCGCCCAGCAGATCGTCCGGCGACTTCGCGAGATCCTCCGCCACGCGGTCGAGTTTGCCCGCGAAACCACCGGTCTTGGTTTCTTTCAACAGCAGCCGCACGCCGCTCAGCACATTGGCCGGCGCGGGTGGCGGCGGGATCGCCGCGACCGCCGCGACAAATCCCGGCGTGGCGGGAGCTGCGCCCCCAGGCTCAGACGCCCCTGTAGACGCCCCCGTCGCCGCCGATTCCTGCGCCGTCGGCAACGGGATCGGCTGGCCCTTCTCGTCAAATTGCTCGCGACCGTTGATCCACACGCCGCCGCGTGAATCCTGATTCAACCACCACACGTGCTCGCCGATCTCGACATAGACCGGCTGATCCGTCGGCGCCGCGGGGAGCACCATGCCGAGCTTGGCGAATTCCGCCATCAAATCGGGTTCACCGCACCGCAGCCCCCGCGCGAGAAACGTCATGCTCCCCGAGCCGCCCGGCCCGCGCCGATTGCGCCGCATCAGCGGACGCACGCGGTCCAGCAAATCCGTTCCCGCCGCCGGGGGGCCACTCACCGTAGCCGGTGCCGCGGGCGCAGGGGCCGCAGGCACATCTGCATCGGCATTTGCCACCAGCTTCGCCGCTTCGCGCGGCTTCGGCACAAACACCGGCGCATCCGGCCGGCGCGACGGCGTGTCGCTCATCTCCGCCGGCTGCTGGGCTTGCGGTTGGGGCTGATTCCGCGGCGATTGCGCCGGTGCGGGCGCCTCGCCCTCCGGCGCGGCGAACGGCGTGGCCTTCACCATCCGGAATACCGGACGCGGCTTCTCCTTCGTATTGATCCAGAGCTCGCCGCGGCGGTTGATGTTCACCCAATAAACATCGCCGTCGTATTCGACGTAGGCCGACGGCGCATCCTCGTCGTCCGGCACCACGAAACCGCATTCCTTGAGCGCGCCGATCACGTCGGCATCGCTGAAATCCCACTTCTTCGCGAGAAAATCCACGCCGACCGACATACCCGGTCCGCGTTGATTGCGGCGCATATGCGGCTTCATCGCGTCGAAGAACGAGGGCAGCTCTTCCTCTGCGCCCAGCTGGTCCCACTCGTCTTTCGCGTGCTCCTCGTCGGGCGCATCGGGATCGTGGTCGCGCTCGGTGTCGCGCAGCTTGCGGAAACTGTCTTCCGGCGCGGCCTTGTCGGCCGGCGGGTCGATCTTCTCTTCCATGCCCGCGGGCGCAGCGCTCGTCGCGCTCTTGAATTTGTTTTCGAACTCCGCACGCAGCTTGTCGGCCTCGGTCTTCGCCGCCGCCGCGACCGCGTCTTCGAGCGTCCAATCGCGTTGCGTCGTGCGCCGCGCGAGGCCGTTAAAAGCCAGGATGTTATCCGGCTGAATTTGAAACGAAACGATCTCCCAGTCTTCTTTGCCGAGATCGTTCAGAAATTTCTCCATGAGCGCCGGCGAGGCGAATCCGCCCCGGCCGCTCGTGATCATCTTATATTCCCAGAGTGCCATAAATTTTTTTGCTTAAAAACGCTAGGCACGATGATTCCCAAACCCCGCCCGGCTTGCCGAGCCAAATCGCGCAACTTCACCTCCACCCGCCCTCTGCCAAGCGCCGCACAGCTTGCCGTCAGCCGCGCAAGACATGCGGCACGAACCGGCTGAGATTCCCCGTGATCCGGCGCGTGTCCTCGCGCACCCCCAACCCGCAGGCCTCGTGGTTGACGATCCACACACCGCACACGGGCCGGTTGCCCGCGTGCACCGGAATCGGCGCCAAAGCCTGGAAAACGTAGCCCTCCTCGCCGTAGTCACCGCCATTCTCCTCGACCGTGCGTCCGCCTTCGACCACCGCGACGTTCGCGCCTTCTCGGCTTAGCCGCGGCTTCTTCACATAACTCGCCCGCGAACCCGCCAAGTCGACAAACGGCCCCGGCGATTCAAACGTGGGCAACAAATTCGGATGCTCAGGAAACAACTCCCAGAGCACCGGCAACAAGCCCTTGCTGCTCAGCAGAAATTTCCACGCCGGCTCGATAAACAGGTTCGGCGCGCGCTCCAAATGCTCGGCAAAGGGCTCGTGCCACATCCATTCCCATGGATAAAGTTTGAACAGCGCCTCCACGGGCGCGTTCGCCTGATCGACGAAGCGCCCCGCGCCCGGGTCCCAGCCGAGTTCGTTGATCGCCGTCCACTGCGCCGCAAAGCCCGCCTGCGCGCACGTGTCGGCGAGATACGCCAGCGTCTGCTCGTCTTCCGGCAGATCTTTCACGCCGGCGAAATGCACTTTCTCGCTTGCGACGTGGCGCCACGCCTCGATCAAACGCTCGTGGATCGAGTTGAACTGGTCGCCATCCGGGAAACGTTCCTTGAGCCAGTGCCACTGCACGACCGCCGCCTCGATGAGGGCCGTCGGCGTGTCGGCATTGTATTCGAGCAGCCTCGGCGGCGTCACGCCGTCGTAGGCGAGATCGAAACGGCCATACACGCTCGGATCGTCGCGGTCCCAAGAGGCGAGGATCGCCGGCACCGCCTTCGCCGGAATGCCCAATCGCGACCACCAGCCGCGATCAATCACGACCTGCGCCGCTTCGATGCACAGCGCGTTCAGCGCGTTGCCCGCGGCCTCAAGTTCATCGACCTCGCGCGCGCTGAATTCGTAGTAGGCACTCTCATCCCAATACGCCCCCGTGTCGTGCGTGTGATAGGTGAAGCCGAGCGCCTCGACCTGCGCGCGCCAGTTCGCCCGCGGCAAAATCTCATGACGTTTCATCTCAGGAAATGCTCGGCCGCGACGAATGCCCGAAACCGCCGCGGATCACCGGGCCGGCTTTTGCCTTTGCGCCCGCGTTGGCGCGCTGCACCGCTTCGGCCGAGGGCTGCGACGACTGTTGGCGCGCAAATGCACTCACGCCCGCGCCCGCGCCCGCACTCCCGCCACCGCCGCGCGGCACAGACCCGCCCGTGCGGGCGAGCGCGCGTTGCTCGACTTCGTCTTCCTGCGCCGCGTTGCGCCACCCGCCGCCGCGATACCAGCCACGCCCGCTTTCATAGTGGTTAAACGGCAGCAGAAACCACCCGTGATACGGCGCGTGATAATAGCCCGCGCCGGGCAGAAAATGGTTGTTCGGGTAAACCGTCTCGGCGTTGACCGTCTCCGGCTGCGCCGCCTCTCGGCGATCCGCCGTGCGCGCGCACTGCGTCACGCCCAGCACGACCGGCAGGCCCACCGCGCCCGCCGCGATCAGCAGCGGCGTAAGGACGGCGCGCGACATGCGCGGACGCTGCCCAAGATTATAGTCGCTCACCCCACAATGGCCGCCGCGACGATGATGCAGACGCCGATGATCACGGCGGCACCCACCAAAGCAGCTGCGACATTACGGTTCTCAACGATCTCCTTGTGCAGTTCACCCGGCGTGCAGAGGTCGAAGATCTTGTAGCCGACCACGGCGAGCCCGATGCCCAGCAGTGAAAAAATCACGACGTAGAAAATCGCCTGCCCAAGCGACGTCGCATGCCAGTCAACGCCGGCGACCTGCGCCAGCGGAAGAAGAACGGGGAATTTCATAGGATTGAAGAGGACGAACGCCGCCGACCATGCACCGGCCCGTCCGCGCGTAAATCACAACCTCCGCCCGTGGAAAGAAATCCGTGCGTCCCACCCCCGGCTCACTTCGTCACCACTGCCAGAAAATGCTCGAGCGCATACGTCGCCAACTGCGCGCTCGGCCCCGCGAGATTGTATTCAAACGCGTGCGTCGCCCACGGCAGCGCCACATACGCGTGCGGCACGTGCGCATCCGTGAGCTTGCCGTCGAGCCGCACGCTGTGCCGATACCACACCAGCGTGTCGATCGTCCCGTGAACCATCAGCGTGGGCGGCGAACCACGCCGCGAGCGCTGATGCCCGCTCGCGCTCTCATAGTTTGCCTTCGCCGCCGCCGGCGGGCCACCGAGATACTGCCGCATCAGCGCCGGCGATTTCAAAATATCGTCCTCCCGCGCGTAGGTGTAGGCAAAAAACATGTCGTGCGGCGCGTAGAACGACACCAGCCCGCGGATCGCCGGATCTTCCGATCCGTAGGCCACCGCCGACGCGATCTGCCCGCCCGCACTCCGCCCAAACAACACCAGCCGCGTCGCATCCACGCCCAACTCCGCCGCGTGCGCCTTCACATACGCCATCGCCGCCAGCGTGTCGTCGCGCTGCGCCGGCCAGATAAATTTTGGCGCCAGCCGGTAATCGATCGCCACGACCGCATACCCGAGCCGCGCGAGCCAGTGGTTGAACTCGGGAAGCTGCTCACGATCCCCGCTGTCCCAACCGCCGCCATGAATCACGATCACACACGGCGCCGCCGTCCCCTTCACCGCACGGTAGAAATCGAGCTTTAGCCCCGGTGCAAACTCCCGCATCTCCACCGCCACCGGTTTCACCGCCGCGCTAAAATAGTTGCCCACCGCAAACGCCGCGCGCACCGGCGCCACGCCGCCAAACGCCTTCACCAGTTCGCCGGGCAACGTCGCACCTATCCGCCGCGCGTGCATCGTCGGCTTCAGCAACAGTCCCGCCGCGACCACGCTCACCACCACCGTCACCCCCGCCACCGCGCCGTGCCCCGCCCGCGCGCACCACGCCGCGATTCCCAGCAGCAGCGCCGCGACCGCCAGCCAGTGCCCAAACTCCCCCGCGAACAACGCCAGCTTCCAATTCGACCAATCCGGCGAACGAAAAAACGTGAGCGCACCCAGCGCGGCGAATACCGCCGACAGCAGGAGGAGAGAAAAACGCACCATGCCCATGACTACGCCGAGAGGCCGCAAAAAGGCGCACCTGGCGAAAATATTCTTCCGCCCGCCCTTCGCCAGGCTCGCTCGTTTTTCGTTCCCCGCGCCCGCAACCATTGCCACGTCAACCGTCGCGGCCTTCGCCATAACCACGCTTGCGCCAGCCTTTTCGCGCGTTGTGCTCGCTTCGTTCCCGGCGCGCCCGCGATGACGTTTCCCTTCCACCTTGATCTGTTCGGCCTGCGGCTCCACCCGCACCTCGTCCTCGAATCCCTCGCCTACTTCGTCGGCGCCCGCGTCTATTTCGCCCTGCGCCGCCGCGCCGCCGAAACCCCTCTGCCCTTGGAAACCAACCTCTGGCTCCTCGTCGGCGCCGCCTTCGGCGCGTGGGCCGGCTCCAAGCTCCTCGCCTGGGCCGAATCCCCGCAACACTACCTCGCACTCGCCGCCGCCGCCCCCGCCGCGCTCCTCGGCGGCAAGACCATCGTGGGGGGCCTGCTCGGCGGCTGGGCGGGCGTCGAACTCGCCAAAAAATTCACCCGCGTCACCCGCTCCACCGGCGATGTCTTCATCTGGCCCCTCGCGCTCGGCACCGCCATCGGCCGCGTCGGTTGCTTTCTCACGGGCCTCGCCGATCGCACCTACGGCGTCGCGACCTCGCTCCCGTGGGGGGTCGATTTCGGCGACGGACTCCGCCGTCATCCCACCCAGCTCTACGAATCTCTCTTCGTCCTCACGCTCGCGACCGCCCTTACCCTCGCCACGCGCCGCCGCGCCCTCCCCACCGGCGCCCGCTTCCGCCTCTACTTCGCCGGCTATTTCCTTTTCCGCTTCGCCATCGAATTCCTCAAACCCCGCGAAACCCCGTTCCTCGCCCTCAGCGCCATCCAGTTCGCCAGCCTCCTCGGCGCCGCCCTCGCCCTCCTGACCATCCGCCACCTCGGGCCCTCTGCCCCAATCGAAAATCGGCAATCGCCAATTTAAAATCCAATCCCATGGACCGCTCCTATCTCTTCGCCGAACTCACCAACAGCCTTTGCTCAAAATGCCTCCGCAAGGTCGAGGCCAAGGTCGTCTATCAGGACGACAAGGTCTTCCTCCTCAAAAACTGCCCCGATCACGGCCCCGAGCGTGTCCTCATCTCCACCGACGTCCCCTACTACAAACTCAGCCGCGCCACCCTGAAGCCCGGCCAGATGCCCGCCCACTTCAACACCCCCACGCGCTTCGGCTGTCCCTACGACTGCGGCCTCTGCCCCGACCATGAGCAACACTCCTGCCTCACCCTCGTCGAGATCACCGACCAGTGTAATCTCCAGTGCCCGATCTGCTACGCCGAGTCTTCGCCGAAGCGCCAGACCCACCGCTCCCTCGACCACGTTGAGCTCATGCTCGACGCCGTCGTCCGCAACGAAGCCGAGCCCGACATCGTCCAGATCAGCGGCGGCGAGCCCACGATCCACCCGCAGTTTTTTGAAATCCTCGACGCCGCCAAACGCCGCCCGATCAAGCACCTCATGGTGAACACCAATGGCGTCCGCATCGCGCAGGACGCCGCCTTCGCCGCCCGCCTCGCCACCTACCAACCCGGCTTCGAACTCTACCTCCAGTTCGACTCCCTACGCGCCGCACCGCTGCACGAACTCCGCGGCGCCGACCTCCGCGACATCCGCCGCCGCGCCCTCGACCGCCTCAACGAGCTCAACCTCTCCACCACCCTCGTCGTCACCCTCAAAAAAGGCCTCAACGACGACGAGATCGGCGAAATCATCGACTTCGCGCTCAAGCAACGCTGCGTGCGCGGCGTCACCTTCCAGCCCATCCAGGACGCCGGCCGCACCGAGGACTTCGACCCCGCCCGCGACCGCCTCACCCTCGCCGAGGTCCGCCAAAACATCCTCGCCCAATCCCCCGTCTTCAAACCCGCCGACATCATCCCCGTCCCCTGCCACCCCGACTGCCTCGCCATGGGTTACGCGCTCAAGCTCGACGGCAAAGTCATCCCCCTCACCAGCCTCATCCCGCCCGAAACCCTCCTCAAAGCCGAAGGCAGCAACCTCGTCTTCGAACGCGACCCCGCCCTCCGCGCCGAGGTCTTCAAACTCTTCTCCACCGCCCACTCGCCCGAGTCCGCGACGATCGCGCTCCGCCAGCTCCTCTGCTGCCTCCCGCTCATCAAAGCCCCGCCCGCGATCACCTACGAAAACATCTTCCGCGTCCTCGTGATCCAGTTCCTCGACGCCCATAACTTCGACGTCCGCAGCGTGAAAAAATCCTGCATCCACATCGTCCACCCCGACGGCCGCATCATCCCCTTCGACACGTTTAACCTTTTCTACCGCGACGGCAAAGAAGCCCGCCTCCGCGAACTCCAGGCGATGCACGATTCAAAAACCTGAAGCCGCCTCCACCCGACATGACGTTCAACGACCCCGAATTTCCACCGCGCGACAACGCTGCCGAAATTAAATCCGGTCGCCTCATCATCGCTGGCTTCATCACTGGTGCCGTGCCTTGGCTCTTGACCCTGGTCCCACAGAAAAACTACGGCCAAATTCCTTTCCTCATCGTCTCGTGTTTCATCGTTCCGGTCCTCGCCGGCATCTTGGCGCTCGTCCCGCGGACCCGCAAATTCGGCCTCGGCCTCCTGCTTGCCTCCGGCCTCGGCTGGCTCGTCCTCGCCGCCATCTGCGGCGGCGTCTTCCGCTGAACCAGCTCAGACCCCCAGCGAGTGTAACGTATCATGTGACACTTCCCGCGCCACCCCCCGCCCGCGTTTTTGCATTCCCCGCGCCGCGCCCGCGCCCCAACCTTCCGCGCTCCTCACCCATGCGCCGCCTCGACCAACTCCTCGCCAACCTCGGTTACTGCTCCCGCAGTGAAGCCCGCGATTGGACCGACTCCGGCACCGTCCTCGTCCGCGGCGAGCCCGCCGACGGCCCGTCCCAAAAAGCCCACGCCGCCGATGTCCGCGTCGAGGGCGCGCCGCTCGACCACCCCGACGGCCTCATTCTCCTCCTGCACAAACCCCTCGGCCTCGTCTGCTCCCACGAACTCCGCGAAGGCCCCAACATCTACACTCTCCTCCCCGCGCGCTGGCAGCGCCGCAATCCCGTCATCACCAGCATCGGCCGCCTCGATAAAGATACCTCCGGCCTCATCCTCCTCACCGACCAGAGCGCCCTCGTGCACCGCCTTACTTCGCCGAAGCACAAGGTCCCCAAAATCTACCGCGCCACGCTCGGCGCCGATCTCACGCCCGCCCGCGCCGCGGAAAGCGCCACCCTCTTCGCCGCCGGCACGCTCATCCTCCCCGACGAGACCACGCCCTGCGCCCCCGCCGCCCTCACCCTGATCTCGCCTCGCGAGGTCGAGCTCACGCTCACCGAAGGTCGCTACCACCAAGTCCGCCGCATGTTCGCCTGGGTCGGCTACGAAGTCGTCGCGCTCCACCGCACCCACTTCGGCGCGCTCGACCTCGGCGATCTCAAACCCGGCACCTGGCGCGAGCTGCCCCTCGATTTCTTCGCCACCCCGTAGGAACAAATTTATTTGCGATCCGCGCCCCTCCCTCGTCCGCGCTCCGCCCACCGAAAAACCGTCGCAAATAAATTTGCTCCCACCCTCGCCTTCACCCGCCCGGACCTCCTTCCTTTCCCCCACATGGAAAACCTCCCGCTCACCGGCGCACAGAAATCCAAGCTCCGCGCCCTTGGCCAAAAACTCGACGCCACCATCAAGGTCGGCAAAGAGGGCCTCACGCCCGCGTTCTTCACCGAGTTGAGCCGCGCCCTCCGCGCCCGCGATCTCATCAAGCTCCGCTTCGGTGGCGAGATCGACCGCCCCGCTCGCAGCGCGTTCACGATTCAGATCGAGACCGAGGGTCACTGCACGTGCGTCGGCGCCGTCGGCCATACCGCGCTTTTCTACAAAACCGCCGGCGATCCCTCCAAGTCCTCGCTCCCCGCCGAGTGATCCGAAAGGTGGCACGGGCGTCTCGCCCGTGTGATTGCCGGCATGGGCGAGACGCCCATGCCACTACGAAACGCCCCGTCCCCGCGCTCCGTGGATCGCGCTCTCAGCTCTCAACTTCCCAATCACAGCTGATACGCCACGACCGTATCCTTGTCCTTGAAGAAAAAAATTCGGTCGGTCGCGTCGTCCACCTGGTATTCGGGCTCCTTGGTGCCGAGGATGAGTTTCTTCGTCGCCTCGCCCGCGCCCATGTCGATGCCGAGCAGGCCCACGCCTTTTTGTTTTCCGTCCTCGACGTTGGTCAGCACGTAGGTGCGCATGACCGTGCCGGCGGTCGCGTTGGCGCGCTTCGCGGCGTAAACGTTGTAGTTGTCGAGGCCGCCGTGGATCGTGCTCACGCCGCTGCTGTAACCGCTGCTGCCGACGCCGCCGCCGGCCGCCACCTGTGCGTTGCCCATCACGCCCTGCGTCGCCGCGAGCGCAAACATCGCCGCCCCCGCAAGCCCGCCGCCCGGCGCCGGATAATACGTGGACCACTTGATGGCCTTCGCCACGGGGTCGAACGACATGATGTGCTGCTTGCCCTGGATCACGATGGTCCCGTCGCGGCGGTGGATCGCCACCGGCACGTCGAGGCGCGCCTTACTTTGCGCGAAGCCCGCCTTCGCCAAACCCGAGATTCCGCCCAAGGCGCCGAGACCGAGCTGCGCGACTTCACCGCCGCCCATCTTGCGTTTAAACTCGATCGGCACGCGGAATTTTTCCACGGCCACGGTGCCCGCCACGTCGAGTGCGTAGAGATTGTAGGCATCGGCAAACATCACCGCGTTCAGCTCGGGCAACACCATCAGATTGGTCAGGCCTTCCTTCACGCCGTCGGTGCCGAAGACATCTTTGCCCGTCGCCGCGTCGAGCGCGACCACGCCGAGCGGGAGGCGCAGCACGACGTCCTTGCCGTTGGAGAAATTGCCGCCGAAGCGCATGAACACCTTGTCGCCGATGGGCTCGATCTGCCCCACGATCGCGTTGTCGCGCGCCTTCAAGAGGCCCGCGTATTTGGAGATGCGCTCACTCTTCCAGAGCGTCGCGCCGGTGTTTTTATCGACCGCGTAAACGCTGCCGCCACCCGCACCGTAAATGCGGTCGCCCGCGATGCGCAGCGGCGCGTAGGCCTTCTTGATGCCCGCGTCGCCCTTCGGAAATTCCACGCCCCACCTGACCGCACCCGTGTTGAGATCGACGCAGTGGATGCCGAGGTAGGGCACGTAGAGCGCGTCACCCTCGATCACCGGCTCATGATAACCGGAGAGATCCATCTGCGGCACGAAACTGAACATCCCGATCTTGTCCGCCGGATAAAGCGTCACGCCACCGCTCTTGGCGAACTTCGAGCGCCAGCGTTCTTTGCCGGTCTCCAAATCGTAGCTCACGAAAAACACGCCCGCGCTGTCCGCACTGCCGTCGCCAAACACATTCAGCACGAGCACCACCATGTTCTTCGCCGGCACCGGGATCGTGCCCATGTATTGCGCCATCACCTCGGGCGTCGTCCACACGGTTTTGCCCGTGAGGTAGTCCACGAGGTGCAGCGTGAATTTCGTGCCCATGAACCCGTCCGACGTATTGCACAGCAACCACGGCGTGCCGCTGATCTCACGCGCGTTGAACGCCGTCGTCTTTTTAAATTCATCGCGCCGCCACATCTCCGTGCCGGTCTCGGGATCGATGCACACCACCGCCGACGGCGTGCCGACGAGCAGCGTGCCGAGTTCCGTGAGCGAGTGCCACTTGGCGTTTTCTTTGAGCGGGATGGACCAGAGCTGTTTGCTCTCGGCAAACACCGGGAGCGCGGCCAGCCAGAACGCGAGCGCAAGAAGCGCGAAACGGGACAGGGATAATTTTTTCATGGGAAGCGGAAGCGCAAAAACTGGATGCCCCCGCCCTCCACCCCGCAAGCCCGCGCCCGCCGCGCCCCTACGCATTCGTGCGTATCCCGGCGCACGCGATCCCAAGCCTCAAAAATCCGCGTGAAAAAATCACGCGCGCTTCCCCGCGCCACCCACCCGTAGACCACCGCCCTCTTCCGCGGCTTTTGGCGTGCTCCGCGCGTCCCGTCCGGCACCTTTCTCTTCATGCGTCTCCTCCGCCTGCTTCCCCTCGCTTGCGCACTCGTCGCCAGCCTTGCTCCGCTCACCGCCAAGACCCTCATCCACGCCGGCTCACTCATCGACGGCCGCGCCGACACTCCGCAAAAAACCGTCACCCTCGTCATCGACGGCGACCGCATCACCGCCATCACCCCCGGCTACACCGCACCCGCCGCCGGCGACACCGTCATCGAACTCAAAAACGCCACCGTCACTCCCGGCTGGATCGACTGCCACGTCCACCTCGACCAACAAAATTCTGCCACCAGCTACGCGGAGCGCGGGACGCTCAACCCCGGCGACTTCGCCCTCCGCGCCGCCTACTATGGCAGGAAAACCCTTCTCGCCGGCTTCACCACCGTCCGCGTTCTCGGCGACAACACCGGCTCCTCCATCGCCCTCCGCAAGGCCATCGCCGCCGGCCAGATCGACGGCCCGCGCATCATCACCGCCGGCAAATCCATCGCCACCACCGGCGGCCACGCCGATCTCACCAACGGCCTTTCCCGCGAACTCATGCGCGACCCCGGCCCCCTCGAGGGCGTGATCAACGGCGCCGACGAAGCCCGCAAAGCCGTCCGCCAGCGCTACAAGGAAGGCTCCGATTGCATCAAAATCACCGCGACCGGCGGCGTGCTCTCGCTCGCGGTCAACGGCCAGAATCCCCAATTCACCCCCGAGGAACTCCGCGCCATCATCGAGACCGCCCACGAATACGGCCTCAAAGTCGCCGCCCATGCCCACGGCACCGAGGGCATGAAACGCGCCGTCGAGGCCGGCGTCGATTCCGTCGAGCACGGCACTTACATGACCGATGAGGTCATCGCGCTCATGAAGCAGCACGGCACCTACTACGTGCCCACGATCTACGCCGGCCGCTTCGTCGCCGACAAAGCCAAGATCGACGGCTACTTCCCCGCCGTCGTCCGCCCCAAAGCCGCCGCCATCGGACCGCTCATCCAAGCCACGTTCCAACACGCTTACGAATCCGGCGTGAAGATCGCCTTCGGCACCGACATGGGCGTCGGCCCCCACGGCGACAACGCCCGCGAGTTCCTCTACATGACCGAAGCCGGCATGCCCCCGATGGTCGCCTTCAAATCCGCCACCATCGAAGCCGCCAAACTCCTCGGCGTGGAAAAAGACACCGGCACCCTCGAACCCGGCAAGTTTGCCGACCTCGTCGCCCTCCCCGGCGACCCGCTCGCGGACATGACGCTCGTGCTCACCCCCAGCTTCGTGATGAAAGCCGGCATCGTTTATAAAAAACTGTAACCGCGGATGTCCGTTTTTTCGGTTTGCCCCCGGACCGCGTTTCCCGCGATCCGCCGCCCGTGGTGCGTGCGCGGTATTTCGCTCACGGTCGCGCTCTTCATTGGCCCCGCTCTTTTCGCCGCCCCCGAACCCGAGGTCGGCGCGCCGCTGGTCCGTGCCTTCAAACCCCGCTAATACCAACGCAGTCCCGCCGTCGCTCGCGTGCGGCCTCACCCCGCCACCGGTAAACTCCTTATCGCCGGCACTTTCCTCCACATCTGCAACGGCACCGCCTGGACCGCTCTCCAAACCGACACGCCCGGCGCGCGCTGCCCCGCCCCCGACACCAGCGGTCGCGCGTGGCTCGGCGGCGTCGACCAACTCGGCTACGCCGAACGCGACGCCCTCGGCGCCTGGCGCTTCCAACCGCTCTCCGAAAAACTCCCCGCCGGGCACCGCAAACTCGGCCGCATCCGGGACTGTGTCGTCCAACCCGACGCCGTGTGGTTCGCACGGATACCAAAGTCATTCGCTGGCAGGCCGGCGCCTTCCGCGTCTGGACGTTTCCCGGCACCGGCACATTCCTCGGCGCGGGCGGCCAACTTTTTTCCCAACTCAAAAACCAGGCCCTGTGCCGTTGGGACGGCACCGAATCCCGCGAGCTCAGCCGCGATCCCCTCGTCGCCGGCCCGTCCGTGATGCGGCTCTACCCCGCCGAGGCCGGCACGCTCCTAGGCATGAATTCCGCCGGCGGTTTCTTCCGCCTGCGCGACACCCAGGTCGAGCCCGTCGCCCCCGCGTTCAAAGCCACCCTCGGCAGCGCCCGCCTCATCTGCGCCCTCCCGCGCCCGCGCGGCGGCTGGTATGCCGGCACGGATCGCGCCGGTGTTTTGGTGACCGATGCCGACGGATAACTGGTCCGTCGCCTTGATAAATCTGCGGGCGTTACCGAAAGCCCGATGATGGATCTCGCCCTCGATCGCGACGGAGCCCTCTGGGCTGCCACCCTCTCGGGACCGTTTCAAATCGCGCAGCCCGAGGGCGCCACGTTCTTCGGCGAAGCGCAGGGTGTGCCGCAGGGATTCAGCCAGGGCCTCGCCCGCCATCAGCGGCACCTCTACCTCGGCACACCCACCGGCCTGCTCCAACTCGTTCCCGCCACCGCCGAGACGCCCGCCAAGTTTCACCCGGTCGCCGGCCCCCGCGCTCTACCTAAAAACCCTCGCCCGGCCTGATGGTCTCCGGCTCACCCACGCCCTCGGGCTCACCCGGTTTCACGACGGACAATTCACTGCGCTCGTCACCGCCGATGACTCCAATCCGCTCACCGCCATCGCCGCGAGCGCCGACGCCCGCTGGCTTTTCGTGGGCCGGCGCGCCGGCCTCATCATCTAAGCGCGCGAAGGCGATGCCGTGCGCGAGGTCCGCCACTTCCCCGCACTCGGCCAGGTGCGCACGGTGCACGTCGATGCCGATGGCACCGTCTGGGTCGGCACCTATTCCCGCGGCATCCACCGCGTGCAACCCGGCCCCGCGCCCGCGCTTTGGGCCGAGCCCATCGACACCACCTTCGATCAAGCGCACGGCAACCTCGCAAGCGGCAGTGACTCCGTTTATGCGGTGCCGACCTCTCTCGGGCCGCTCCTCCACCCCGAGCGCGGAGACGTGCGGTTCGATCCCATCGCGCAACGCTTCATCCCCGAAACCCATTTCCAACAAGCCGGTCAGCTCATCTCCGCCCTCGGCATGGGCGATGCCGCCGATGGCGACGCGTGGGGCAGCGCCAACTTCAGCGAGGCCGAGAGTCTGCCGCTCTACGGTCGCTTTCGCGGCACCGCCTTCGAGCCGGCACCCACTCCCGTGCAGGAATCGCTCGGGCCGATCGACGGCGGTCCGCTCCTCATCGAAGGCGCCGGCGCCGACGAAATCGTGTGGCTGAAAACCATTGAAGGTCTCATCCGCCTTCGCCCCGCCGCACTCGTCGCCAAACCCGCCGCGTGGTCCACCCAACTCACCCACTTCGAAGCCGCCGGCTTGGATCAGCCCCTCGCCGCCGCCAGCGCGCGTTTCCGTTATTCGCGTCAGCCTTACGCCTTCGCTTTTCAAACCGCCCACCTCGCACCGGGCGCGCACGTCGAATACAATTCGAATCCGGCGATTCGATCACCATCGATCAGGTCGAATCCACGAAGCCCACCCCGGGCGGCGCCGAGCAGCTGATCGTTCGGGGCCACTATCAACCGCGCAGTCGCCCCAAAGCAAAGCTCAGCCTGTTTGTGACGACAAGAGGACCCTCAGGCGTGACTACCATCGACCCGAACCAAACAATGGAGATCATGGCGGGTGACGGCACCTTTGAACTTAAGAACGCCCATGGCGGCGAGGGCTCGCCACGCGTCAGCTTCTATCAATTCCCCTACGGAAACTCTTTCGGCGGCGTTTACTTCGCTCCGCAGTCGTAGACCCCGCTGATCTGGACCCTGGCGATCCGCAACCCGGGCTTGCTCGAAACTTACGTGCCAGCAGACGTCTTCTTCATGAATGAGCTGATTTTCGAAATCACACAGGAAGCCGACGGCGGTTTCGTCGCCGAAGCGCTCGGCGAAAGCATCATCACCCAGGCCGATACCTTGGAAGAACTCCGCGCCAACGTGCGCGAGGCGGTCACCGCATTTGATTTTGATCAGCCCGCGCCCGCGCGCGCTCGCCTGCACTCCAAGCACCGCGTTTAGCCCGCTGCGTTCCACCCCCACCCCTCCGCGCGCGACGATCACCCCCGCCGCGCGTCAACCTTCCGATGCCGGCCAATCGCTCGATGCCAGACTGTGCGGTGATCCCCGTGCTGGCCCACCCCGATGTCGGCGAGGCGATCACGTGGTTGTGCGCCACGTTTGGTGTCACCGTGCGGCTGCGTATCTGCGACCACCGAGCCCAACTCCTATTCGGGCCGGCCGCCGTCGTCGTGGCCCGGGGCCTCCCGCCAAAAACCCTCGTCGCCGACCTCCCCACCCATGCGCTCACCCATTGGATCATGCTGCGCGTGCCCGACCTCCCTCTTCACTACGCGCACGCCGTGTCGCGCGGCGCCCGCATCATCCAGCTGCCGCAGACGTTTCCCTACGGAGAAAAATAATACACCGCCGAAGATATCGGCGGCCACCTGTGGACGTTCTCCCAAACCGTCGCCGACACCGATCCCGCGTCATGGGGCGGCGTGCTGTCGGTTCGCTCCGGCTAAAACCCCGCACCCACTACGCGCTTCCGCGTAACGACTCGTCGCGCGGTTGACGCCTTTCCGTCGCCTCCGTCTCGTTGTCGCGTGCCCCGCACCTGCTCCCGCGCCCCGCGCGTCCGCCCCGCTTCACTTTCGTGCCTGCTCGTTTTCGGCCTCCTGCTGCCGCGCGTGCTCGCCGCCGAAGCCAGCCCGCCACCCGACGAAACCGGCCGGCCCGTCTTCCGCAATTTCCGCCCCACCGATTACCGCGGCCATCCCCAAGTTTACAGCCTCGTCACCGCACCCAACGGTCTCGTTTACCTCAGCAGCGAGCAGGGCATCAACGAATTCGACGGCATCCGCTGGCGCCACCTCTCCGTGCCCGTCTCCATGGTCTTCGCCCTGCAGGCGACGCCCGGGGGCCGCGTGTGGCTCAGCGGTCAGGACGAGTTCGGCTACTTCGCGCCCACCGCCGCCGGCGAACTCACCTATCGCTCCCTCACCACGCAGCTCCCCGCCGAGTTGAAACCCGCCGGTCGCATACGCTCGCTCGTCGTGATGGGCGACACCGCGTATTTCTCCACCGGCCGCCGCCTGGTTCGCTGGCAGGAGGGCCGCACGCACATCTGGGAGTTGGAACGCAGCTCGCCCCGCCTCCACGCCGCCGGTCGCACGCTCTACCTCCACGCCGCCGGTCGCGGCCTGCTCCGTGTCGAGGGGGATCAACTCGTGGCCGTCAGCACCGCCGAGCCGTTTCTTCAAAACACCGACTCCGCCCTCTTCCCCCTCGCCGACGGCCGCTTCCTCGCCGTCCTCCCGAAATCCGGATTCTTCCAACTCGACCCCGCCACCGGCGCCCTCACGCCCTGGGCCACGCCCGCCGCCGCGCTGCTGCGTGATACGCGCGTCACCGCCTCGGCCCGTCTGCGCGATGGCTCCTTCGTCATCGGCACGCAGACCATCGGCCTCGTCATCCTCTCCGCCGACGGCACGCGCGTGCGCCGGCTCGACCGCACCACCGGCCTGTTGGACAACGTCGTCCTCAGCCTCGCGCCCGACCCCGCCGGCGGTCTCTGGGTCGGCTACAACACCGGCGCCGCCCGCGTCGAACTCGACTCACCCGTCTCCGTGTTCGACGGCAACAACGGTCCCGCCGCGGGCACCATCGACTGCTGGGGCCGCCACGAGGGCACCCTTTACGCCGGCGCGTTCGACGGTCTCTGGCGCCTCGTGCCCGGCGATCCCACCACCGGCGCGGGCGCGCATTTCGTCAAAGACCCGCGCTCCCTGCCCAACGTCTTCGCCATCGAGCCCCTCGACGACGATACGCTCATCGCCGCCGGCGGCGGCCTCGGCCGTCTCCGCGCCGACCGCATCGAGCCCCTCCTCGACTGCGGCGCCAACGCCCCCTTCTGCCTGGTCGTTTCGCGCGTGGTGCCTGGTCGTGTTTATCTCGGCGGTCAGCTCGGCCTCACGGTCGCGCAAAAAACTCCCGCCGGTTGGATCAAGCTCGCCGAGTTTCACCACCTCGGCGACATCCACACCGCCGCCGAGCAGGCCGACGGCACGCTCTGGCTCGCCACCTACTCCCGCGGCTTCTGGGAAATCCCGCGCGCCCACACGATCACCGACTGGGCCGCCGTCAAACCCACCCAGTTCTACAAAGACTGCGGCCTGCCCGCGTCGATCAACTGGACGGCGGTTTTCGACGCCCCCGGCGGCGCAAGCCTGTTCACCGACAAAGGCTCCTACCGGCTCGATCCCACCGGCACGCGCTTCATCCTCGAAGACCGTTTCCCGATCCCCGGCGAATCCCGCCCCGCGATCTACCCGCTCGTGCGCGCCGCCAACGGCGACGGCTGGGCCACCGTTTACACGACCTCCACTTTGGAGACCGATTACCCGTTCGGTCGGTTTAAAAATTCCCCCGCCGCGCTCGCCTCCGCTCCGCCCGCATCTGCGCCCACCCCCGTCTGGCAACCCGCCCCCGCCGCCGCGCTCGCCGAGATCGGCTTCGCCGGCGCCGCCGTCATGGCGCTC